>JBIOJX010000459.1:0-1500 GCA_044451265.1 Desulfobaccales bacterium | reverse complement strand
GCCCGCGCCAGGGTATTGTAAAAGCAGAGGCTGGGGACCTCTTTTTCCACAAAAAGCGAGGTGGAAAGGTAGCGTTCGCCACCGTCCGGGGCAATGACCACAATGAGGCCATCGGTCATTTCCCGGGCCTGGCGCAAGGCCACGGCCACTGCCGCGCCGGAACTCATGCCCAGGAACAGGCCCTCCTGACGGGCCAGGCGGCGGGCGGTTTCGTAAGCCTCTTCATCTTCGATGTTGACGATCTCGTCGGTCTGGGCCTTGTCGAAGATCCCGGGCTTGTAAGACTCCTTCATGTTTTTCAGGCCCTGGATGGCGTGGCCCAGGAAGGGCTCCACCGCCACCACCCGGATGGCGGGATTGAACTCCTTCAGATAACGGTGCAGACCCATGACCGTGCCGCTGGTGCCCAGGGTGGCCACCAGCATGGTGACCTGGCCGCCGGTCTGCTCCCAGATCTCCCGGGCGGTGGACTGGTGCGCCGCCGGGTTGTCCGGGTTGTTGAATTGGTCCGCCAGAAAATATTTTGCCGGGTTTTCCCGGATCAGGCGGTAGACCTCTTCGATGGAGCCGTCGGTGCCTTGGTGGGCCGGGGTGAGCAGCAGCTCGGCCCCCATGGCCTTGAGGATCTTCTTGCGCTCCATGGAGGCCGACTCGGGCATGGCCAAGAGCAGGCGGTAACCCTTGACGGCGCAGACCAGGGCCAGGCCGATACCGGTGTTGCCGCTGGTGGCCTCCAGCACGGTCTTATCCGGCGTGAGTTCGCCGCTGGCCTCGGCCGCCTCGATCATGGCCAGGGCCGGCCGGTCTTTGACGGAGCCGCCGGGGTTGAAGTATTCCAGCTTGACGTAGATCTTCACCCGGGGATTGGGGTTGAGGCGGTTCAGGCGCACCATGGGGGTGCGGCCAATTAACTCCAGGATGCTCGACGCCTTGCCTTCCATAATCTATATCCAAAAAATTAATTAAATTGAGGGAATTTAAAACTCTTCTTTTATCGATAATTTGTCTTTGGCCGCGAGATCGCCTTGCAGTTCATCGGCCAGATAATTGTTGATCAGGTTGATCAGGGTGAGAATGAAATGGCGTCGGGCCTCCGGGGTCTCTTTCAGCACCTCCAGCAAACGGTAGGTCAGGGACAGGACCACCATCCCGGCCTCCGCGGGAGAAATCTGCCGCTCATTGAAGATCTCCAGGATTTCATTCACCAGGGGCCGGGTGCGCTCGGCCATGTCCTCATCGGATTCGCCGGTCTGTAATTCGGTTTCCGCGTCAGTCATGGGCATCCTTGTTAAGTTCCTAAGAGTCTGGAAATATATGCAAAACGTAGCATATTCGCCATCCATTTGCAAATCGGAGCGCCGCCAGGCCAACCCGGCAAGGCTGCGGTCCGGTCCCGGAGGTCGCTTGCGGCAAATTTGTTCAAATTGCTAACATCGATGTTTATGTTTTTTAACTAGTTTTGAATTAAAAATAAATTGACCAGTTGATATAATTATCGAT
>JBIOJX010000458.1:0-1504 GCA_044451265.1 Desulfobaccales bacterium | reverse complement strand
GATTTATAATCTGCCGGTGCTGGAGGCGCTCCTTCGGGACGACGGCGGCCACGCCCTCTATCTCTTTCCGCTGAAGGCGTTGGAGCAGGACCAGCTCAAGGCCCTGAAGGAACTGGACGCCGCCCTGCCCTCCCCATTTCTGAGGGCCGCGATTTATGACGGCGACACCCCGCCGAGCCAGCGCCAGGCGATCAAGGCCAAGCCGCCCCACGTGCTGATCAGCAACCCGGACATGCTGCATATGGGCCTGCTGCCGTTTCACGCCTCCTGGTCCGGCTTCTTTGCCCGCCTCAAGTTCGTGGTGATCGATGAGGTCCACACCTACCGGGGCATCATGGGCAGCCACATGGCCCAGGTGCTGCGGCGGCTCCGGCGCATCTGCGCCCATTACGGCTCCCGGCCGCAGTTTATCCTGTCTTCCGCCACCATCGCCGAGCCCGAACTTTTTGTCAGAAATTTAACCGGCCTGGACGTAGCCACGATTTCCGAAAGCGGCGCGCCCCAGCCCGGCCGGCATTTTCTCTTCCTCAACCCGCCGATGGGCGCGCCGTCGGTATCGGCCCAGATCTTCTCCCGGGCCGTGCGGGAAGGCTTCAATACCATCTGTTTCACGCAGTCCCGCAAGCTCACGGAGCTGATTCACGTCTGGGCTTTGCGGATGGTCCCGGAGATGAAGCGCTACATCAGCTCCTACCGGGCCGGGTTCCTGCCGGAAGAGCGCCGGGAGATCGAACGGGCCATGGCCGCGGGCAAGATGCGGGGGGTGATCTCCACCAGCGCCCTGGAGATGGGCATCGATATCGGCGGCCTGGACGTCTGCGTCCTGGTGGGCTACCCCGGCACCATGGTCACCACCCGGCAGCGGGCCGGCCGGGTGGGCCGCCAGGGCCGCGACTCCCTCATCGTCCTGGTGGCCGGGGCCGACGCCCTGGACCAGTATTTCATCAAGTACCCGGATGAATTTTTCGGCCGTCCCCTGGAGACCGCGGTGATCGACCCGGACAATCCTTACGTGGTCAAGGCGCACCTGCCCTGCGCCGCCCAGGAACTGCCCCTCCAGATCAAGGGCGAAATCTTTTTCGATTTGGAGGCCCATAAGGCGGTGCTTGCCGACCTGGAGCGGGCGCGCTGCCTGCTCCATTCCGCCGCGGGCGACGCCTGGTTCGCCCGGGACCGCTTCCCCCAGAAGGAAGTGAACATCCGGGGCGTGGGCGAAAGCTTCGCCATCTTCCAGACCGGCAAGAAGCGGCCCCTGGGCTCTGTGGATGGCCACCGGGCCCTGAGGGAATGCCACCCCGGCGCGGTCTATCTCCATAAGGCCCAGAGCTGGGCGGTGGAGCGCCTGGACCTGGAGCGCCACAACGTCTGGGTCAACCCCATCGAGCCCAACTACTTCACCCGCATCCAAACGGAAAAAGAGACGGAAATTCTGGAGATCATGGAGACCCGCCAACTGGCGGCCTTTACGGCCCGCATCGGCCGGCTCAAGGTCACTGAACACATC
>JBIOJX010000457.1:0-1509 GCA_044451265.1 Desulfobaccales bacterium | reverse complement strand
TTCCTGCACCGTGTGAACACTTTTCTTCCTTGAGTTCGGCCAGCAGGTCGGCTCCGCTTGCAAGGGATTCCCCGTAATGGCAGCGGAGCAGATACGCGCTCTTGACCAGCGGATCGACGCAGATATGGGTAAGTGCGGCCATGGCGGCCCAGAAGGTGGAATTAAGCAGGAAGAGATTACTGCGGGTAAAGAGCGATTCCACCCCGAACAGGGTCTTCAGCAGCCTGGGAAGGAAGAAAGCGCCGATGCAGAGGTTGGCAAAAACGACCAGCCCGAGCATGAGAAAGATGAGGATCAGGACGTGGTTCTGTCCCTGCCAGAGCAGCGCCTGGCGCCGCGCCGCGCCATAAACCCGGCGCAGGTCCGGTCCGCCGCCGATGACGGTGATGTTCTGGAAAAAGGCAAAACACCAGCCAAAAGGGAGAGTAACGAGAATGGCCAGAGGCATGACCACCAGGCTCCAGGGTTGGAATATCGCCTGAGCCAGGGCTGTACCTGTCGCCTGCGGAGTGTCGGAGCCGTTCAGCACTAGCCGGGAAAGCCTTCCGCAAAAGCAGGCCTGCCAGTACTTCATCCAGACGAAGAGTAGCGCCAATCCCAGGGAGACGCCTGCCAGGTGGCCGTCGGCATCGGCGTTGCGGCTCATGTCCGCCCAGAAATAAAGGGTCCCCAATACAAAGGGGAGCGTACCCAGGTAGTAGAGGGCCATGATCTCCACCGGTGCGCGTCGCAACAGGGAGGTGGCCTCCTCAATCAGTTCAAGCGCCCCGATCCCTTTGCTGCGGGGAGTCCCGGCCTTCTTCATCGATCCGCCTCAGCGGGACTCCAGAGAGTCCCCTCGTGGAAGCTGGACGGAAGACAAAGAAGCGCCCGCCCCATCAGGAAGAAGGCGAGCCAGAGAACCAGCACCCCGGTCAGCAGCTGGAATGTCCGCACCATCCCAGACAGAAACCGTCCCTTACGGAGGGTAGCCTCACCCGGCAGCAGGCAGCGGGCACAGATCATCCGCCCGTCATGTTCGACAATGCACTCCCGGCAGTAGAATTTGCCGCACACGGGACAGCGGGCCACAGCCTCTCGCAGGGCATGATTAAAACAGCGCTTGGCGGATATCGTGCTCATGGCCGGCGCCTTTCAAAGCCGCGCTGTTCCCTGCCGAGGGCGATCAGGCCGGCAATACCGATGACGGCGATGACGACCGCGTAGGCGAAGATAAAGGTGGCATAGGAGGGATGGTCGGCAGGTTCAATGGCCGCGTAGAAGTCGAATATCTGATCCTGTGTAGTGCCGCGCTTGATCTTCCCGATATTCAGGAAGATAACGAAAAAATAGCCGATTACCGACCCGGTCACCATGGTGGCCAACCCTCCCCATGTCATCCATTTGGCCGGGGAAGCCACAGGGCGACTCTGCTGCTTGACCAGGACGATGATCGCCAGGCACAGAAATGCAATGCTGGCAAAAGTGGAAAGGATCACCAGGGCCTTGGAGTTGTGGAGTATTTGCAGG
>JBIOJX010000456.1:0-1510 GCA_044451265.1 Desulfobaccales bacterium | reverse complement strand
TGCCCGGGAAGATCTTCGTCCAGGATGGCAAGATGCGCCAGGAGTTCAATGACGTAGAAGGCCAGACCGTCACCATCGTGCGCCCGGACCTGAAGGTGGTCTGGATCATTCTCCCCCGGGAACAGGCCTATGCCGAGCTGCCCCTCCGGGGCAAGCTCCCCGGGCAGTTCATCCAGATTCCCCCCGATGCCTTGAGCAAACGCCTGGTGGGCAAGGAGACGGTGAACGGCTATGAGGCGGAAAAATATGAAGTCACGGTGCGGACCACCGGCGGCCCGGAGAGGCAGACTGTCTGGTTGGCCGCCAAGTTGGGCGCCCCGGTGAAAATGGTCTCCAAGGAAAGAAATTTCTCCATCGAGTATAAAAGTATCAAGGAAGAAGTCCAGGCCGACCGCCTCTTTAATCTGCCGCCGGGCTCTAAAAAGCTGGATCCCTCGGGTTTCGGCGACCGGGTCAGATGACCCTTACAGCAGCGGCAGAAAGGTCCCCTGGCGCCGCTGTTCCCGGGCCCGGCGGATGACCTCCAGGGTGAACTGCGGCAGATCGTAGCCGGGCAGGTCGGGCCGGGCCACGAAGCGGGCCGCGGTAATGTCCGAACCCGGCTGCAACACCCCTTCCAGATATTCGCCCAGATAATCGATCAGAACATAATGATAGGCGATCTTGCCCGCATCGTCGGGAAAGATGCGCTCCAAGACGGCAGAGACGCCCAAAATCCGCACGGTGAGGCCGGTCTCCTCGGCGATTTCCCGATGGATGGCGGCCGTCAGGGTCTCCCCCAACTCCACCAGGCCGCCGGGCAGACTCCAGGAATCCCGGGCCGGCTCCTGGCCCCGGCGCACCAGCAGGACTGCCTCGCCCCGGAAGATCACCGCGCCCACGCCGGCGAGGGGTTGGTCGGGATAGTGGCGTTTAATCGGCATCCTCCTGGATTATCCTGGCTGGCGAGGTGTACGAATAGCCTCGGGTGCCGACAGCACCGACAAACCAAGTCTGAACTAAAGGTTCGACCACCTTATTTTCGGCTTGCCATTGGATAATAAAGTGGGCCCCCGATCCTTCTTCACCTTTTAAGAGTTCCTTGACGTTAATTCGGGTAGCAGCATTAGCGTTGAGTTTTTTGGGCTGCTGCAAATATTTTTCCACCAGCTTGCCGTCGGTGTTATAAAAATCTATGCGGACAATATTTATAGGATTATTTTGGTCGGTATTATGGATGAAAATAGTAGGTTTGGCCTCAAACGCGTGGCTGTCAGCACGACTGCCGCCCATAAAACTCGTATAACAGGGGACGTATAAGGTTTGGCCCTTGATCAGCTTAACCTCACCCGCCGCCGAGCCCGCCAGCAGCGAACCCGCCATAGTCGCCAACCAGAGCACCTTGAGCAGCCTTTTCATCAGCAATCTCCTTCAAAGCCTGGCGATAATTTCTGTTATCCCGCAAGATACCTTATCGGCTTCACAATTGAAATCGCTAATATAATCAGTAAGCCATGAGGGCGACCCAGCG
>JBIOJX010000455.1:0-1515 GCA_044451265.1 Desulfobaccales bacterium | reverse complement strand
CCTCACCTATAAGGAAGTGGATTCGGGGGCCGACCGCACCGGCGGAGTCTGGGAGGTGGCGGCCATCACGGCCCGGCACCTGGGGAACGTCCGGCTGCTGGCCTTCATGCTCATCGCCTCGGTCTTTTGGGCCGTGCTCATGCAGCTCTGGGACATGCTGCCCAATTTCATCGTCGATTGGGTGAACAGCGCCGAGCTGGCCCGGCACCTGCCGCAGTTCATGCTGTCCCGGGACCTGTCCCGGGGCCCGCAGATCGCCCAGGAATGGGTGATCGATCTCAACCCGCTGCTGATCATCCTGGCGGTGGCGCCGCTCTCCTGGTTCGTCAACCTCAAGATGCGCCGGCTCACCTCCATGCTTTACGGCTTTGGCATCGCCAGCCTGGGGGTTTATGTGGCCGGGGCCAGCCGGTCCATCTATTTTTGCCTGGCGGGTATTGCCTGCTTCACGGTGGGGGAGATGCTGTGCTCGCCCAAGATGTACGAGTACCTGGGGGTGATCGCCCCGGCGGACAAGAAGGCCCTGTACCTGGGCTACGCCAATATTCCCATTGCCGTGGGCTGGGGCTATGGTTCGTATTTCGGAGGGCAGATCTATGCGCGGGCCGGAGAGAAGGCGGGGCTGGCGCTGCGCTATCTCTCGGAGGTGCTGCGGGTCAGCGAGTTGCCGGAGCGCTCCCAGGCCTTCGCCGCCCTGACCGAACGGCTGGGGCAGACCCCGGCCCAGGTGACTCAACTCCTCTGGGAGCGCTACGACCCCAGCCAGGTCTGGACGCCCTTTGCCCTGGCCGGGATCGCGGCCGCAGTGGCGCTGTGGGTCTTCAATCGGTATGCCAGGCGCTGGGAGGATATTAATGCCTGACCGAAGGCTGTCTTTGGTGGCACAGGCTTTCTAGCCTATGCAAACGCCTGCTAATCGTTCATGGCCGCTATCGGCCACCCGCCGGGAATGAAAATCCCCCTACCCCCCTTTTTCCAAGGGGGGGGTTAAAAGTCCCCCTTTAGCAAAGGGGGATTTAGGGGGATTTGAAGTTTTCACGGTAAAGCCTGCCGCCCCACCCTGTCATAAAAACCTTCAAATCAACGACAGCCTCTCGTCGTAGATGAACTCCCGGGTGTGGCGGGCGACGCGCTCCGGCTCCAACTGGAGGCGGGCGGTGCCGGTTTCCAGGCCGGCCCGGGCCACGGCTTCGGCTACCGCGGGCGGCACCCGGAAGTCCATGGCCGCGGGCAGGATATGATCCGGACTCAATTCATCGGTGGCCAGGGCGGCGATGGCATGGGCCGCGGCGAGGTTCATGGCCGTGTTGATGGCCGTGGCCCTGATGTCCAGGGCGCCGCGGAAGATGCCGGGAAAGGCCAGGCAGTTGTTCACCTGGTTGGGAAAGTCCGAGCGGCCGGTGGCCACCACCGCGGCCCCGGCGGCCCTGGCCTCCTGGGGCAGGATCTCCGGATCGGGATTGGCCATGGCGAAGACGATGGGGTCCGGGGCCATGGACTTCACCATCTCCGGGG
>JBIOJX010000454.1:0-1526 GCA_044451265.1 Desulfobaccales bacterium | reverse complement strand
GTCCAGGCCCGCGAGCGCCTGACTATCCTGGGGCCCAGCGAGGCCGGCAAATCCACCCTGGCCCTCTGCCTCCAAGGCCTCATCCCCCGGCTGATCAAGGGCGACCTGCAGGGCCGCATAGAGGTGGCCGGCGTCGACACCCGATTCTCCCGCCCCCGGGAGCTGGCCGCCCGGGTGGGCCTGTTATTTCAGGATTTCGAGGCCCAGCTCTTTTGCACCCGGGTGGACCAGGAGGTGGCCTTCGGCCCGGAAAACCTGGCCCTGCCCCAGGACGAACTCCGGCGCCGGGTGGCCCACAGCCTCGGGCTGGTGGGGCTTGCCGGCCTGGAGGCCCGGAACCCGGCCGCCCTCTCCGGCGGCCAACGCCAGCTCCTGGCCCTGGCCGCAGTCCTCGCCCTGGAACCCCGGCTCCTGATCCTGGACGAGCCCACCTCCGACCTGGACCCCCTGCGGGTGGAGGAACTGCTCCAGACCCTGGAACGCCTGGCCCGGGAACAGGGGCTTACCCTGGTGCTGCTGGGCCAGGACCTGCGCCTGGCCCGGAACTGCTCCCGCCTGGTGTTGCTCCAGCAAGGCGAGATCCTGGCCGACGGCGTGCCTTCGCAGGTGCTACGCCGGGTGGAACTCTTCCATCAACTGGGTCTACAGGTCCCGGAATTGCCCGGTCTGTTCCATGACCTGGGACAGACGCACCTGCCCCTCACCCTGGATGAGGCCGAAGCCCAGGCCCGGAGCCTGGGATGGGGCGCGAGGCCAACGGCGGGCGAGACGCCCGCCCCACGATCGCGGTCAGAAGTTCCAATCCCCACTCCGGCGATAGAGGATGGCGGGCGGGGACGCCCGCCCCACGAAATCCTGGCTCTGCGCCGGGTCACTTTTGCCTATCCCGGCGCCCCGCCGGTCTGGCAAGACTTTGACCTCTCTTTCCGGGAGGGCGAACTCACCGCCATCCTGGGCCCCAACGGCAGCGGCAAGACCACCCTGCTCAAGCTCCTCCGGGGGTTGCTTTCGCCCCAGACCGGCGAGGTCCGGCGGGCCGCCGGCGCCCGGGCCGGCTTCGTCTTCCAGAACCCCGACTACCAGATCTTTGCCGAAAAAGTCTGGGAGGAGGTGGCCCTGGGCCCCCGGCAGTTGGGCCTCGCCCCCGAGGAGGTCAACCGCCGGGTGGAGGAGGCCCTGGCCAGCGTGCATCTTCTGGACCGGGCCGGCGACGATCCTTTCTCGCTGACCAAGGGCCAGCGCCAATGCCTGGCGGTGGCCGGGGTTTTGGCGCTGGCCCCCCGGGTGATCATCCTGGACGAACCCACCACCGGTCTGGACTTCCGGGAGCAGCAGGACCTCCTGGACCTGGTGTCCGAGCTGCACGCGAAGGGGCGCACCATCATCATGGTGACCCACTCCATGTGGGCCGCGGCCACCTATGCCCAACGCCTGGTGGTGCTGAAGGACGGCCAGGCGCTCCTGGACGGCCCCACCCGGGAGGTCCTGGCCCAGGAGGAGGTCTTGTCGGAAGCCCGACTGCGGCC
>JBIOJX010000453.1:0-1536 GCA_044451265.1 Desulfobaccales bacterium | reverse complement strand
GTTGGTATCGCACAGCACCAGGACCTGGGCCCCGCCGGCCACCGCGGCCTTCAAACAGCTCAGGGCGTATGCCGCGTCGTCTTTGAAGCCGTCGAAGAAGTGCTCGGCGTCGTAAAACAGTTCATGCACCTGGGGCTTGAGATAGCCCAGGGAGTGGCTGATGAGTTCCAGGTTGCGCTCCGGGGTGGTCTGCAAAATCTCCTTCACCTGGAAGAGCGAGGACTTGCCGAAGATGGTGATCACCTGGGCCCGGCTGAGGAGCAACTCCTGAAAGACCGGGTCCGACTCCGGCGGCCGGTCCTTGTGATGGGTGCTGCCGAAGGCGGCGATGCGGCTGCCGTTGACGTCACCGTACTGGCGGATTTCTTCGAAGAAATCTCGATCCTTGGGGTTGGACCCGGGCCAGCCGCCTTCGATGTAGTGGACCCCGAATTGCGCCAGCTTCTTGGCAATGCGGATCTTGTCAGCCAGGGACAGGGTGAAGTATTCCGCCTGGGTGCCGTCTCTCAGGGTGGTGTCGTAGATTTTTACCTGGCGCATGCTTTACCTCAATTGTAGGGGCGCACCTAGGTGTGCGCCCTGATAGAGGGCGGACACACGGGTCCGCCCCTACAAAGCAATTACTTTTTTTGCGGCGGCGGCTGATCCAGCCCGAAGGCGTCGTGCAGGACCCGCACCGCCAACTCGCCGTATTTGTCATTGATGACGCAGGAAATCTTGATCTCCGAGGTGCTGATCATCAGGATGTTGATGTTTTCCGCGGCCATGGCCTCGAACATCTTGGCCGCTACCCCGGCGTTGTTCTTCATGCCTACGCCCACGATGGAGATCTTGGCGATGTTCTCCTCGCTCAAGACCTCCGCGGCCCCGATATCGGCGGCCACCGGCTTGACAATCGCCAGGGTCCTTTTCAAGTCGCCCTTGGGCACGGTAAAAGTGAGATCAGTGTGGCCTTCGGTGCTGGTGTTCTGAATGATCATATCCACCACGATGTTGGCGCTGGCCACCGGCTGAAACAGGTGCATCGCCACTCCGGGACGGTCGGGCACCCGGGTGATGGTTACCCGCGCATCATTTCTACTCAGAGCCACGCCGGAAACCGGCACAATTTCCATGTCTTCATCCTCCACGGTCACCAGGGTGCCCGGCTCCTCGCTAAAACTGGAACGCACCACCAGGGGTATGCCATAACGCCGGGCAAAACCCACGGAGCGGATCTCCAGGACCTTGGCCCCCATGGAAGCCAGCTCCAGCATTTCGTCATAGGAGATGCGGTCCAGCTTCCGGGCCTTGGGGTAGATGCGCGGATCAGTGGTGTAGACCCCGTCCACGTCGGTGTAGATTTCGCACAGGTCGGCCTTCAAGGCCGCAGCCATGGCCACCGCGGTGGTATCGGAGCCGCCCCGGCCCAGGGTGGTGATGTTGCCCACTTCGTCCACTCCCTGGAAGCCGGCCACCGTGACGATGCGGTTTTTCTTCAATTCCTCTTTAATGCGGGCGGTATCGATCCCCAGGATGCGGGCCCGGCCATAGGCC
>JBIOJX010000452.1:0-1565 GCA_044451265.1 Desulfobaccales bacterium | reverse complement strand
CTACATCCTGGTCAGCGTCGGCGCCTGCCTGATGATGATGCTCTCCATGGAAATGGAACACTTCTACCGCCACCTGTCGGTGGACCAGTCAGTGGTGCGTCTGGACCCGGCCCGGATCGCCTCTTACGCCATCGCCAGCATGGGCTTTTTGGGGGCCGGGGCCATCATCACCGGCAAGGGCACGGTGCGGGGCCTGACCACCGCGGCCGGCCTCTGGCTGGTGACAGGCATTGGCCTGGCCGTCGGCGCCGGTTATTTCTTCCCAGCCGTCTTCGCCACCCTGGTGAGCCTGGTGATTCTCTATGGGCTGCGTCAACTCAAGAAGGTCTTTACCCACGATGAACACACCATCCTGACCCTGAAGTTCGATGGCACGACCAAGCCCCTGGATCACGTTCGGGAGATCCTGGAAGGCAATGGCGTGACCGTCCAGTTCGTCAACTATAAGATTGAGCTGCCCTCCAATGCCAGCACCTACCTCATGCGCCTGCAGAGCAAAGACGACCTTTATTGGGGGCACATTGTCAAATGCCTCTCCGAAATCCAGGGCTTGCGGGAAATTGCCTGGCAGGAGGGCGAGGTTCCTTAAAGGACGGGGGACGGGCGACGGGGGCAAGCGCCTCATGCTCCGGTCATTGGTCCATACCCGAAATATGAAATGCTTCCTAAGCTTAAATAACCATGACCGCCATTAAACCACCGCCCGCCGGCGCCCGGGTGGGCTTCACCACCACCATCCCGGTGGAAGTGGTGCTGGCCGCGGGCCTGACGCCGGTGGACCTCAATAACCTGTTCATCGTCGATGCCGGGGCCCGGGCTCGGGTGGCCGAGGCCGAAGCCGCCGGCTTCCCCCGCACCGTCTGCGCCTGGATCAAGGGCATTTACGCCGCCTTGCAGGACCATCCCGAGATTCGCACGGTCATCGTCGCCTGCCAGGGCGATTGTTCTTACACCCAGGCCCTGGGAGAAATTTTGCAGGCCCAGGGCCAGAACGTGGTCCACTTCAAGTTTCCTTATCCCCGGAACCGGGAGCAACTGGCGCAAGAGATTCACGCTCTGATGGCCCGTTTGGGCGCCACTGAGTCTGAGGTGGCCCGGATTCAGGCCAGGCTGGCGCCCCTGCGGCAAAAATTGCAACGCCTGGACCGGCTCACCTGGGAGACCGGCCAGGTGTCCGGCGAGGAAAATTTCCTCTATCTGATCTCCTCCTCCGACTTCGAATCGGACCTCGAGGCCTATGAACTTAAGGTGGCGAATTTCCTGCGAGAGGCGGCAGGCCGCCCGGCCCGGGACTACCCGGTGCGCCTGGGCTTTGCCGGCATTCCGCCCATCTTCACCGACCTGTGGGACTACCTGGAGGAACTGGGGGCCGGGGTGGTGTTCCACGAATTTCCCCGGCAGTTCAGCATGCCCTGGACCGGCCCGGACCTGGCGGAGCAGTACTTGCACTATACCTATCCTTACGACATCTTCGGGCGCCTGGCCGACCTGGAGGAGGCGGTGCGCACCCGGCGCCTGGACGGCCTGGTGCACTATACCCAGAGCTTCTGTTTCCGCCAGATGTT
>JBIOJX010000451.1:0-1571 GCA_044451265.1 Desulfobaccales bacterium | reverse complement strand
GGTGGCTGGTGGCGCTGCCGGCCTCGGAGACCACCGCCACCGCCCGGCCCACCGCCAGGGCGTATTCCGGCAAGGCCTGGCTGGTGACCAGCACCACGCCCCGGGGGATTTCCCGGAGATTTTCGTCCTTGAGGTGGTAGACCCGGCCCACCGCCGCGCCCCGGGAGGCGACGATGCCGTTTTCCAGGAGCGCCTCGGCGCCTTTGATCCTGGGCGGCAGATAATCGGTGCGCAACTGGCGGCTGACCCGCAAAGGCCGGGCCTGGAGCAGAAAAAAACGGCCGTCCGGCCCCAGGGCCCACTCGATGTCCTGGGGGCCACCGAAATGCTGTTTGATAATCCGGCCCAAGGTCGCCAGGTCCAGGACCTGCTCCTCCGACAGGCTCGGCCCCAGGCGCTCCGCCGGGATATCCCGGTCCAGGATGCCGCCTTCGGGGGCCGGCACGTGCATCCGGATCTTTTCGCCCACGTGACTGGCCACCAGCCGGCCCGCCTCCACCCGGAAGATATCCGGCTCCACCACGCCGCCCACGGCCAGGGAGCCCAGGCCGCAGACCGCATTGATGATGGTGGCGTCCCCGCCTCGGGGGTCGTCGGTATAGAGGACCCCGGCGGTCACGGCCGGCACCATCTCCATAACCACCACCCCCATGGCCAGCTCCTGGTAGGAAAAGCCGCTGGTGTGGCAGTAGTACAGGGACCGGGGGGTGAACTGCGAGGCGATGACCTCCTTGTAACGCTCCAGGACCCGATCCCGGGGCACGTTGAGGATGGTCTCGAACTGGCCGGCAAAGCTGAACTGGCTGTCTTCCTGGAGGGCGGAGGAGCGCACCGCCACCCGGTCCGAGGCCAAAGCGGCCAGCCGGGCGGCGAGCTCCCCGGCCAGGTCCTCGGGGAGTTCCTGGGCCATGATGCGCTCCCGGATGGCGTCGCCCGCCTCCCGCAGGCTCTCCAGATCGCGGATGTGGGAGTGCGAAATGGACTTGCGGATGAAGGCTTCCAGGCCGGCGATCTCGAAAAAGCGCTTCTGGGCATAGGCGCTCACCCCGAAGCCGGTGGGCACCTTGAGGCCCAGCCGGGTGAGTTCGCCCAGCTTCTCGGACTTGCCCCCGTAAAACAGGCCTTCCCGCACTTCCTCCAGGGGCAGGGTCAGAGGCACCGGCGTCAGCTTGATGCCCACGGCCAGATCTTCGGTCACCAGTTGCGCCACCCGGCGCCTGGCCTCGGCCAATCCGGAGTAACGGCCGTCGGACATGGCCAGCAGGGCCGCCACCAGGGTCTCCACTTCCTGACCCAGTCGCTCGCAGGCCTGGCGCACATAGTGCATATCGAAGAGGAAGCCTTCGCTCACCTTGACCTGGAGGTCGGCCACGAGGGTGAGAATGGCGCTGTTGGCCGCCAGCAGGCGTTTATACTGGAGATAACGCTCCAGCAGCGCCGGGGGCGGCCCCAAAGAGACCTTTCGTTCGGGCCGGCTCTTGCGGTTGAGCCAGTCTTTCAATTTGCGCAGGGCCGCGGCCACGCCTTTTTCCTCTAAATAGAGATTATTCCTTTTAAATTATAATGCAAAG
>JBIOJX010000450.1:0-1573 GCA_044451265.1 Desulfobaccales bacterium | reverse complement strand
CTCCTGTCAATATAATGACAGCCAGCAAACCCTTATTGGATAAGGGCCGCGGAAAGGAGTTGACTTAAAAAAATTAGAACTTTATCCTTTAACCATCACCGAACTAAGGAGAGTTGGTGCTTCCTACCCTGGTTTTCATTCTTTGGGCCTACGGCATGTATGCCCTCATTTCTACTCTAATCGGGCGCAGGGGGTCCAAATTTCGGGCTCGCGGCCCCGGGCGGCGCTATGGTTGGCTCGCTCTGGCGGCGGGAGGCTTGGTAGGGTTGGGGCTGACGGTGGTCCTGGCCCAGTCCTTCGCTGAGAAGGATCACAACCTGAAGTTGGCGGGCTTCCTGGGCACGGTGTGGGCCGAAGGCTGGCCGGACAAAGTGGACCAGCGGGTGGAATATCCCCCCATCAAGGGTGCGGCCGCCGGGGATCAACCGGTGTACTCCCTGCTGCATCCTGGGACTTCACCGACGGACCTGGCCCAGGAAAAGACCGCGCCCAAGCCTCGGCCAATCAAGAAGCCCAAGGTGCATAAGGCTCCGGCGCTCCAGGCCAAAGGCGTCAAACCCACGGTCCAGGTGGCGAAAAAGGACAAAGGGGCCGCCAAAGGCAAGCCCAAGACCACCACCAAGAAGAAGCCTGCGCCTCCGGCGCCGACGGCCGGCAAGAAAAGCCCCGAGACCTCAGGTTAGCCGGCGGTTGCTTCGACCGCTCCCCGGAAAATTCTTGTGGCCGCGGACTTTTTTCTCCTTTCCCCCTGCCCCTATAAAAAATTTCCCCTAAAATCATGAGCATGAAAACGTCATTAGCATTCCAGGTCTCCCACCCTTGACCGAGGCCTCAGCCAGCCAAACCGGGAAGATCGCCAAGGCCGCGGGCACCGTCAGCCTGGCGGTTCTGGCCAGCCGCCTTCTGGGACTGGTGCGGGAGCAGGTGTTCGCCGGCCTGTTCGGCGCCGGCTACGCCATCGATGCGTACGTGGTAGCCTTCCGCATCCCCAACCTGCTGCGGGACCTCTTTGCCGAAGGCGCCTTGAGTTCCGCCTTCGTCACCGTGTTCACCGACTACGACCAGAAAGCGGGGCTGGAGCGCACCTGGCGCCTGGCCAATAACGTCATCATGTGCGCCTCGCTGCTGGTGGGCGGCCTGGTGCTGCTGGGCATGCTCTTCTCCCCCTGGCTGGTGAACCTCATGGCCCCGGACTTCGGCCTGGTCGCCGGGAAACTCGGCCTCACCAGCCTGATGACCCGCATCATGTTCCCCTTTCTTGTGCTGGTCTCGCTGGCGGCCCTGGCCATGGGCATTCTCAACGCCCGGGGGAAATTCTTTATCCCGGCCCTGGCCTCCAGTTTTTTCAACCTGGGCTCGGTGGTGGCCGGGGTGACCATCAGCTGGGCCATGCCCAGCCTGGGACTCCATCCCATTGTGGGCATGGCCTGGGGCGCCCTCGTCGGCGGCCTGCTGCAACTGGTGGTGCAATTGCCGCTGCTCTGGCGGCAGGGCTTCCGGCCCCAATGGGTCCTGGATTGGCGGGAGCCGGGGGTGCGGCGCATCGCCCTGCTGATGCTGCCCGCGGTGGTGG
>JBIOJX010000449.1:0-1578 GCA_044451265.1 Desulfobaccales bacterium | reverse complement strand
GTTGACGATATTGTCCCGGCCCCGGGCGGTGAACACGGTTTCCCGGGTGCCTTCGCATTTGGGGCAGTTGGCCGCGGCCTGCTTCAGGTCCGCCACCAGCTGGGGAAGGGTCAGTTTATCGAGATCCATTGTTTTTCTCCTCAGTGGACTTAAATTATGAGTTAGAAGTTATAGCTGAATTGCCGCTTTTCAAGGGTCGCAGCCTGATATAGTGCGTCGGCGCCCCGGCGGTGGTTGTCGCGCAACCGCCAAATTTCCCCGCAGAGGCGCAGAGGACGCCGAGCCACAGGAGTTGGAAATATGGATAATTTGACCGATCCCTTCAATATCGTGGAGGCCGAAACGGAGGTGCTGGTCAGCGCGGTGCTGGCCCATCCGCTGCACGGGCGGCTGGTGGACAAGCTGATCTTTTATGTGCGGCCTGACCTGGAGTTCGAGGGCCAGACCTATAAATTGACCTGGTGGGGGGCAGGGGTGGCCTATTATAAAGCAGTGGCCGGTAGTCAGTAGCCAGCCGGGATTTGGGCTCGTCAAAAATTTTAGCCGGCGACCTTGAGCGCGTCCGGATTATTAAGCCGACCTTCGGCCGACCGACCAGGGGGTGGAGAATTCCAGGCCCACCAGCGAGGCCTCCGGCTTATCGGGATGAGGTAGAACCCAGACCACGTGCCCCTGGCGGCTAATTTCTTTCTTCATTTCGGGGAGGACAAAACTAAACTCCACCGGGTCCCCGGCGGCATACTTGCGGGGGGTCTGGATCTTGGCCCCGGTATCACTGATGTTCAAGAGAAAGGTGCTGCCGATGGGCTTATGATCGATCTCTTTAATTTCCAAAAAGACCGAGATTCGTTTGGCCTTGCGCCGCTCTTCCATTGCTCGCCTCCCACCGCTTGGTCAGGCTGACCGGAGTTATGGGCTGACCTGGGCTGGGGCGCGACCCGCGGCGCCCCGACAACTAAACAGCACTCGAGAGCCTGGACCGATCAGCACCACCAGAATCAGGGAGAGGCAGGAACGATGGGCCCTTATTGGGCCGCGGCGGCCCCGGAGAAGATTAAGTGTCCCAACTGCACAGGCGAGACGCCTGAGCTAGATTAAGCATCCCCAAAGTCCTGCCCTCAACCGGCTTGGGCGACTCGCCGCAGTTCCTCCGGGTCGCCGGCCACCGGCAAGACCGCCGCGAAATTGACGTCGGCAAAAAGCACTTCAAAGCAGGTCCAGTCCTCCGGGATGGTTTCATCACAGACGCAGACCCGACCGCCGGTCTCTTCGGAGGGGACTTCCTGCCACTCCGGAACCGGGGCGGCCGCCGGTTTGGCCCGGACCATGGTGGCGCCGTCGTCGTCGAAATATTGCCTGGACGGGGTGTCCATGATAAATGGCGAGCCCGCCGCCACCGCCTGGAGGTGGAACGGGCGGTAAATTCTAGTCCCTACCATTAATTCATCGGTCATTTTGTCTCCAACTTAAGGGATTTCAAACTTCGGGTGGCAAGTTTTTAGTCTGACGAGCGCCTTGGTGGCGTAGGGGGTCCCTGCCGGGCGAGCGCGCCAGCCAATCTTCGGGAGAGGCCCGGAT
>JBIOJX010000448.1:0-1585 GCA_044451265.1 Desulfobaccales bacterium | reverse complement strand
TATCAGGCCCCCTTGAAGATTATCTTAGAAGCTATGCCTTTTCCCCAGTCTTGTCAATAGCGCCGCCCCGGTTGCAAAGATCGGGGAAGAAGGAGAAAAGGCTGACCCTGGCTTTGCCGAAATACCGATTCGACCCTCAGACCCCTGACTGCCTCCGGCTCCCTGCGGTTTATACTTGCAAATTGTCAAAAAAGTCTTATTGATATATTTGGTATATCTAAGCAAGCTTGCCATCCTGGACCTGGAACCTGAACCGAACTGATGGGCACTGAAGAAAGGAGGGAGATCGAGATGTCCCGGAAAATCCTGACCTTGGCGGTGGTGGTAATCTTAGGGCTTTCCCTGGTAAGTTGCCAGGAAGAAAGCGGCTATTATTCGCCGGGAAAATCCGCCGGCGCCGGCGCCTTGGGTGGCGCGGCTACCGGTGCGGCCCTGGGCGCCATTATCGGCGCGGCCACCGGCTCTCCCGCCACCGGCGCCTGGATCGGCGCGGCTGCCGGCGGCCTCGTGGGCGGCGTAGGCGGTTATCTATATGCCGAGCACAAGAACAACGAGGTCCGCGACCAGCAGGCTGCGGCCGCGGCTTATAATTACCAGCCGTCTCAGGGCAATTATGTGGTGAATATCGACCAGGCGTACGTCGACCCGGCGGTGGCCTCCCCGGGGCAGCAGGTTAATCTGGGGATGCAGTACACCATGCTGACGCCTGGCGATGCGCCGATGTCCCTCACCCTGGTGCGGGAGGTGCGCTATCAAGGCCAGTTGGTGGGGCAGCCGTATCAGACCTCGGTGACCAGCCCCAACGGCAGCTTTAGCGATTCGGTGGCTTATTCCCTGCCCCGCAACGCCCCCCCGGGTAATTACAGCGTCACCAGCCGGCTGCTCAGCAATTACGGCAGTGCCCAGAAAGAGTCCTACTTCACCGTGCAATAAGGCGGCCAATCGGGGGAAAGGGGAGACCAGGAAACGAGGTGGATCCCTGGCCGCTTTCCCCCACCAATTTGGGGCAATTATTAATCAGATCACTAAGTTTCTCTCTGCCGTTGGTCACTGCCTGGTTGACAGCCTTCCGTCTTTCTGTTAAATATCATTTTTTATCTTACTCTCCTTGCCCTGGGCCAGAGGCTCCAGGGCCATACGGCCATAAGGAGGAAGAATGCGCCGCTATGAATCCGTCTGGGTGATGAACGGCGATCTCCCGGACGAAGATGTCAAGGCCACTGTCGACAAATTCACCCGTATCCTTGCCGGTCAGGAAGGCATCCTGGTGAGCGTCGAAGAATGGGGCCGCCGCAAGCTGGCTTACAAGGTTCAAGGTACCTCCCGGGGCTTTTACGTCCTGGTGGACTATGCCGGGACCCCGGCCACGGTCAAGGAACTGGAGCGCAACTACCGCATCGACGACCGCATCATCCGCTCCCACACCGCCAGAAAATCCGATAAAGTAGACCTGGAGGCCTTGCAGGCGGAGATTGCCGCCCGGGCCAAAGCCGCCGCCGCCTCGGCCCCGGAAGCCGCCGCCCCGGCCGTCGAGGCCTCACCGGCGCCGGTTGAGGCCCCGCCCGCCGAGCCCCACGCCCCCCCG
>JBIOJX010000447.1:0-1589 GCA_044451265.1 Desulfobaccales bacterium | reverse complement strand
GGCCGGGCCAGACTCACGGCCAGGCGGATGGCCTCCCGGCGGTCCGGGACCACTACATAACCCTTAGCGCCCTGCTTGGCGGCCGCCTCGGTAATTTTGCTCAAACCCGCCTGGGCCAGACCCGGCTCGATCTCTTGGATAATGGCCAGGGGCTTCTCGCTGCGGGGATTGTCGCTGGTGACCACGACGAATTGCGACCCCGCCGCTGCGGCCCGGCCCATCAGGGGCCGTTTTTTGCGGTCGCGGTCGCCGCCGCAGCCGAAGACCGTGGTGATCCGGGCAAAGTCGAGCTGCTGCAAGGCCTCCAATGCCTGGGTGACGGCCGCCGGGGTATGGGCGTAATCCACGAACACCGCGGGCCCCTCCGGCGGGCCGAAGCGTTCCAGGCGACCCGGTACCCCGCGCAACGCCGTGATGCCCCGGGCCACGTCCTCGGGGCTCAGACCCAGCCCCAGGGCGGTGGCCGCGGCCGCCAGGATGTTGGCCAGGTTGAAAGGCCCCACCAGCCGGGAATCGATCTCCATCTCACCCATGGGGCTGGTGAGCCGGGCCTGGATGCCGTTGGGGCTGAACTTATAGGTCAGCGGCCGCACCTGGCTCTCGGGATGGCAGCCGTAGGTCAGGACCGGAACTCGCACCCGGCGGCGCAATTCGTGTCCCCGGGGCTCGTCCAGGTTGAGCACCGCCAGGCCGGGGGCGCCACCGTTGGTCAGCAGCTCCAGAAACAGGCGGGATTTGGCGGCAAAATAGTCGTCCAGGTCCCGGTGGTAATCCAGGTGGTCCTGGCTCAGGTTGGTGAAGACCCCCACGTCGAAGGCGGCCCGGTCCACCCGGTTCAAATCCAGGGCATGGGAGGAGACCTCCATGCAGACGTGGCTGACGCCTGCGGACCGCATGGCTCGCAGCAGCCTTTGCAGGTCCAGGGATTCCGGGGTGGTCACCGGGGCCGGCCAGGTCTTTTGCAAGGCGCGGTAATTAACGGTGCCGATTACCCCAACCTGATGCCCGGCGGTCTCCAGGATGGCCTCCAGGAGATAGGTGGTGCTGGTCTTGCCGTTGGTGCCGGTGATGCCCACCAGGGTCAGCTCCCGGCTGGGGTGGCCGTAGAGCGCGGCGCTGAGATGGGCCAGGGCCAGCCGGGCCTGCGGCACCCGGACCACCGTGACGCCGGCCGGAGCCGCCAACTCTTCCTCACTGACAATGGCCGCGGCGCCCCGGCTGAGGGCGTCGGCCACAAAGCGGTGGCCGTCGGTGCGCGCCCCCTTGAGCGCCACAAAGACCTCACCGGCCTTGACCTGTCCGGAGTGATAGGCCACCCCGGTGACGACGAGATCTTCGTCACCCTGGATGCGGCAGCCCTCCAGACCGGCTAAAAGGCGCGGCAAAGATATGGGGGATGGCTGGTCGCGCTGCACGATGCCCTCGCACATCAGTTAGATGAATATGTAGCGCCGGCCCTGTTACCGCCAGGGGCGGCGGTGCTACATGTAAATTTTGAGCCAACCGGCGGTAAGTGTAAGTTACTGTTATGCTACAGGATTGATTATCAGATACGCCAAAGGGCAGGCCCACAGGCCTGCCCTCATCAG
>JBIOJX010000446.1:0-1603 GCA_044451265.1 Desulfobaccales bacterium | reverse complement strand
GTGTCCTCTGTGTCTCTGTGGTTAATCTTTTGTCAGAAGCTCTCAATATGCCCGCTGGCCGCAACATCCGCCTCCTCCTGGAATACGATGGCAGCCGCTACCATGGCTGGCAGCGCCAGCAAGGCGACCTCAGCCTGCAACAAGTTTTGGAAGAAGCCTTGGAGCGCCTCACCGGGGAGCCGGTCAGACTCATCGGCTCCGGCCGCACCGACGCCGGGGTCCACGCCCTGGGCCAGGTGGCCAACTTTCGCACCAACAGCACTATTCCTATAAAGGCCTTTCACGCCGGGCTCAATTCCATGCTGCCCTACGATATTGCGGTGCTGGAAGCCCGGGAGGTTCCCCCGGAGTTTCACGCCCGCAAGTCGGCCCTCTCCAAGACCTACGAGTACCGCCTCCTGAACCGGCCCAACCGCTCGCCCCTGCACCATCATTACGGCTGGTGGCTGGCTCCTAAGCTTGAACTGGAAGCCATGGCCGCGGCCGCCTTGGCCCTGCCGGGGGAGCACGATTTTTCGGCCTTCAGGGCCAGCGGCAGCGGCAACCGGAACCCGGTGCGCCGGATTTTCTCGGCCCGCTGGCAGACCCACCCCGGCGGCTGGCTGCGGTTTAGCATCACCGGCAACGGCTTCCTGCGGGGCATGGTCCGGAGCCTGGTGGGCACCATGGTGGAAATCGGCAAAGGCAAGGCCGACCCCGCCTTAATGGTGGAGCTGCTGCGTTCCGGCGAGCGCCGCCGGGCCGGTCCCACCGCCCCGCCGCAGGGGCTTTATCTGGTGGCAGTGGTTTATTGAAAATTTGCCGTTGGCCGCCAAAAACAAAAGACCTTCCCAACGTGGATTTTTTCCTCGCGACTGATTAACTAAAGGAACAAGCGGTTTTGCCGCGGCAGGCTTTAGCTGGCGCATTATTCTCCGGCAGTGAACTATAGATCTCCTGAAAAGGAGGTGGGCATGCGAATTCTATTTTTAATGAGCCTTGTGGCCACGATCCTGGGAATGGTAACCCTGCCCGTACGCGCGGAATTGCCGAAGATCACCGGGAAGCCGGTAATTGACGCCCCGACTCTGCTGGATTGGCCGGCGGATCAGGGCACGGTGATTCCCAATCTGAACGACCCCACGGCCAACCTGCTCAACGACGTCCACGCCCAAATCGCCTCCTGCGATCTGCTGCTTTCCACCGAGGGCAACTTTCATCCGGCCCTCAAGGATATTTGGCCCCGGTATCTGGCCAGGTTTAAAGACCAACCTCTGGTTAATTGGCTCTATACCACCAGCCCTCCCATCTCCTTTGAACAAATGACCCATGGGGTGGCGCAGGTGGGCAATCTTTATGTCAAATGCCGGCCGACCGTGGCCATTGCTACCCGCCGGGTCATCGAGAAATTATTGGAAGCGGGCTATACGGTAGAACCGGCCATCCCTTTGCTTCAGGACCGGGGGGCAGTGATCCTGGTGAAGAAGGGCAATCCCAAGAGGATTCGTTCCGTGTGGGACCTGGCTCGGCCGGGGGTGCGACTGGTGACTCCGAACCCGGCCTTGGAACCGGGGGCCTTGGCAAACTATGCCGCCACCCTGGCTGGCATTGCGGCCAACGATCC
>JBIOJX010000445.1:0-1605 GCA_044451265.1 Desulfobaccales bacterium | reverse complement strand
ACCCTGATAGATGGCCCCATCCAGCCGGACCCCGGGGCCGCCGGGGGAGAGATAGACCCGGATCATCCCGGGGCTGGAGAGAAAGTCGTTCTTGGGGTCTTCGGCGTTGATCCTGAGTTCGATGGCGTAGCCCCGCTCCACTATCTGCTCCTGGGTGAAGCTGATGGGCTCGCCCATGGCGATGAGGAGCTGCTCCCGGACGATATCGATGCCGGTGATCATCTCGGTGACGGTATGTTCAACCTGTAGCCGAGTGTTCACCTCCAGAAAATAGAAGGCGCCGTCCGGGTCCACCAGGAATTCCACGGTGCCGGCGCTGAGATAATTGGCGGCCCGCACCGCCCGCACCGCGGCAGCGCAAATTTCGGCGGTAAGGGCCGGGGCCAGGCCGGCAGGGGCCATCTCCACGAGTTTCTGATGGCGGCGCTGGATGGAGCAGTTGCGGGTGCCCAGGTGGACCACGTTGCCGTAAGAATCAGCCAGGATCTGCACCTCCACGTGCCGGGGCCGCCGGACGTGCTTTTCCAGGTAGATGCTGTCATCGGCGAAGGACATCAGGGCCTCGGAGCGGGAGCGTTTCAGGCCGGCCAGCAGCTCCTTTTCATCCGCCACCTGGCGGATGCCGCGGCCACCGCCGCCGGAGACCGCCTTGATCATGAGGGGATAGCCGTATTGGGAGGCAAACTCGACGGCCTGCCGTTCCCCCAGGTCCCCGTGGGCCAGGTTGGTAGTGGCCGGGATCACCGGCAGGCCCGTCTCCAGGGCGATTTTCCGGGCGATGACCTTGCTCCCCAGGTCACGGATCACCTCCGGGGGCGGCCCGATGAATACCAGGCCCGCCTCGGTGCAGGCCTCCGGGAAGTCGGGATTCTCCGCCAGAAAGCCATAGCCCGGGTGAATGGCCTGGGCGCCGGTCTCTTTGGCCGCGGCGATAATCTTGCGGATATCCAGGTAATCTTTTCGGGGGCCGGAGCCGATGCAGACCGCTTCGTCGGCCCGCATGATGTGATAGGCGTTCTTGTCGGTCTCTTCATAGATGGCCACCACCTTGAGCCCCAGCTCTTGGGCGGAGCGCATGATGCGCACGGCGATCTCGCCCCGGTTGGCGACCAGAACTTTGTCAAATTTCAGCTTTGCCGGCATCAGCGCAACTCCCTGTGGCCCTTACTCATTGGCGTCCAAGCTTCCACTAAGGATAACTTATAGATGATTTTTTGCCGGTTGTCATGTTTAGCGGGCCGGGAGGCGAATTTTTTGCCCATTTTTATCCCATCCCGGATTAATCAAAGAGGGGCACATAGCCGATATATCTAGGCGAGGTTTTTGAATGAGCCAGACAGGACCGGAAAACCCTCCTGCCCAGTTGCCAGGGGCCAACCGCGCCGGGAGTGAAGAACCTAAGCCCACCGAGCCCAGAAAATCTTCCTCAGAAATGCGGCGGCATCCCCGGCTCTATGCCGCCCTGGTCATGAAGTGTCAAGTGGTCCTGCTGGCATCGGAAAAATCTTGGGACGGGGCCGGGACCTTGAAGAATATCAGCTTCGGGGGGATCTATTTCACCTGCGATGACCCGCTGCCGTTGGAGTTGGGACAGATCCGCAATTT
>JBIOJX010000444.1:0-1625 GCA_044451265.1 Desulfobaccales bacterium | reverse complement strand
CCCCAGGACCAGGTCCGCCAGGGCGCCACAGATAAGGAGAGGGGCGCAGGCCCCGTCGAAAAAGGTCCTTTGTAGGGGCGGCCCTCGAGCCGCCCTTGCGACAAAATGTCCCCAAAAAACAAAAAACCCCAACTCCCGAAACTAGGGAATTGAGGATTGCACCCGTCTTACTTGGTCCTCAGGTGGCCGGGGGACTGTTACACGCAGCCCTGGTCCGTCCTCTCACAGGCAGGTCTTCTGGCTCTTGGATCATCCTACCGCCGGCGCCTTCCCGGAGTCTCGCTCCAGTGGCCTTGCCGGTTTCGTCCCCAATCACAGCGGCGGGACCGCGACGGTTTTGCACCGTCTTCCCTTTTCACCCCCGAGGGGGCCTGCGAGTTAGCTTATGCTACCCGGTTGGCTCGGCAGTGTCAAGGGAAATTGCCGGAGTCCGGCAGAACACAAAGCTGCGCCGCGCCACTCCCAAGGCCCGGGCCACCGGGACGCATTTGGCCTGGAGCAGGAAATAGAGCCTGGGGTCCGCCAAATGGCTCAGAGTCTCAAAATGGCCCATGCCCTTAGCCAGGATGAACTGCGCCGCCTCAAACAGTTTTAGAAAGGCCGGGCTGACTCGGTCCATTTCCAGGCCAACGGTGCGCGCTCCGGTGTCGATTACCGGTCCCAGGGCTGCCCCCAGACCGGAGGCCTCCAGGTCCTCCCGGGTGAGGTCGTTCTGGATGGGCCCGGCTTTGACCACGTACCGGACCCGCCAGCCGAGGCGCCGCAGGTGGCCCACCAATGGCGCATCAAAGAACTGCTCCCCGGCGTTGTCCGCCAGGTAGAGGAGGAGGCCCGGCGGACCCGCCAGTTGGCGGCTGAAATGATTCAACTCCGAAAGGCCGAACTCCACCCGGGAGGCGAGTTCCCGGGTCACTTCGGCCTCGTCCCGGAAAAAATCGATGGCATTGCCCACCGCCGCCAGTTGCAGGAGGGACTCCAGGTCAGCGCCATAGGTGGCGGCGATTTTCCGGAACATGCGGCCCAGATAGGCGGTTTCGGCGGCCTTCCGGGTGGCGAAGGGATCGGAGTTGCCGGTAACGGCCATGATGGCGTGATGAAACTGGTTGGCGATGCCGGCCGGAATAGCCTCCGGCCCGAACTCCCGGGCGATGATCTCCAAGGCGGCTTGTCGGGCCTGCTCTTGCAATGCCTGGTCCGCGGTGGCCTGGGCCACCGTCAGCTCCACCAGCCGCCGCAAACAAGCCTGGCACTCCGGGCGAATTTCCATGGGCTGCATAAGGTTGTATTCGGACAAGAGCTCTCTGGCGATTTTGCGGGTCTTTATGGAGAACAGCCGCCCTCGGCTGTTCTTTGGCAGGCGAGGGCGCCTGCTCTCCAACTGCCCGGTTAAGCTGACCAATATCTTATCAAAATCAATCATTATCAAGAAGCGCTAATTCCGTTATGGTTTTATGGGCCCGGAATGGTTACTATTCTAAGGAGGCGGCCACAGGCCGCCCTATGTCTTACACCTCTATGGATTTAATCGTACAAATAAATAGCCGGGAAGCCCTGGACGCCGCCCTGGCGGCGGGGGTTAACGGCGTGACGCTCGATTTGCCCCGGGGAGCGGATCAGGCGTGGTG
>JBIOJX010000443.1:0-1626 GCA_044451265.1 Desulfobaccales bacterium | reverse complement strand
GGCCATAAGCGTCATAAAGGGTGTCGTCGATGAGTTGGGGCGTGATGCCGAGACGCGAGGCCGTGTTGCGGTCGATGGTCAGGTAGGCCTGCAGGCCCTGGGTCTGCTGATCGCTGCTCACGTCCCGGAGCTCCGGCAGTGCTTGCAGGGCCGCCACCAGTTTGGGGGTCCAGGCGCCCAATTCGTTGATATCGGGGTCTTCGAGGCTGTACTGGTATTGGGTGCGGCTGACTCGGTCCTCCACCGTCAGGTCTTGGACCGGCTGCATGAACAGCCTGATGCCCTCCAGTTGGTCGACCCGCGGCTGGATACGGCGGATGATGTCGCTGGCGCTCAGCCGGCGCTCCGCCAGCGGCTTCAGATTGATGGACACCCGTCCGCTATTGAGGGAGTTATTGGTGCCGTCCACCCCGATGAAGGTGGAGAGGCTGGCCACGGCCGGGTCTTTTAGAATTTCCCGGGCCAGGGCCTGCTGGCGCTCCGCCATGGCTGGAAAGGAGATAGACTGCGGGGCCTCGGAGATGCCCAGGATAATGCCGGTATCTTGCACCGGAAAGAAGCCTTTGGGCACCACGATATACAGGAGGACCGTCAGGACGAGGGTGGCCAGGGCTACCAGCAGCGTCCCTGTCTGGTGCTTGAGCACCCAGCGCAGGGTCGTGGCGTAGGAGTCGATGATCTTATCGTAAACCCGCTGGGAGGCGTGAAATATCCGGGTCTGCTTCTCCTCCGGCGTGTGCTTGAGCAGCCGGGCGCACATCATCGGGGTCAGGGTCAGCGACACCACCGCCGAGATGAGAATGGTCACCCCCAGGGTGATGGCAAATTCGCGGAATAGCCGGCCCACTATCTCGCCCATGAACAGCACCGGAATCAACACGGCGATGAGCGAGATGGTCAGGGACAGGATGGTGAAGGCGATCTGCTCCGAGCCTTTGAGGGCCGCCTGGAGCGGCGGATCGCCCATCTCGATGTAGCGGGCGACGTTCTCGATCATGACGATGGCGTCGTCCACCACGAAGCCCGTGGCGATGGTCATGGCCATCAGGGTCAGGTTGTTCAGGCTGAATCCCAAAAGGTACATCACCCCGAAAGTGCCCACCAGGGAAACCGGCACGGCCACGCTGGGAATGATGGTGGCCGGGACGTTGCGCAGGAACAGGAAGATCACCATGACCACCAGGACTACGGCCAGCATCAGTTCGAACTGCACGTCTTCGACGGAGCCGCGGATGGTGGTGGTGCGGTCAGTGAGCACGGTGAGGTGCACCGCTGACGGCAGGGCGCTCTGCAACTGGGGCAGCAGCTTTTTGATGCGGTCGACGACCTCGATGACGTTGGAGCCAGGCTGGCGTTGGATGTTGACGATCACCGCCGGGGTGTCGTTCATCCAGGCCGCCAGTTTGACGTTTTCGGCGCTGTCGATGGCGTCGGCCAGGTCGGAGAGCTTCACCGGGGCGCCGTTGACGAAGGCGACGATCAGCGGCCGGTACTCCGGGCCGGTTAGGAGCTGGTCGTTGGCCCCGATGACCGAGGATTGGCGGGGGCCGTCAAAACCGCCCTTGGCCTGGTTGGTGTTGGCCAGGGCGATGGCCGAGCGCAGGTCTTCCAGGGTCAGGCCATAAG
>JBIOJX010000442.1:0-1627 GCA_044451265.1 Desulfobaccales bacterium | reverse complement strand
TCATAGTTCTCGGAGCAGATGTAGATCAGCCCGTCAAAGGCCTCGACCATGGCCTCATATTGGGCCCACAGGTCTCGCCAGGCCTCGATTACCCGCCGATTCTTAATATTATCTTCTTCTAACTCGGCAATTTTGCGGCGCAGCCCCCGCATTTCCTCTTCAAGCTGTTCAGTTGCCTTTGTTGCAGCCTGCATAGTGCCTCCGGCTGATTCTCTCTCTAATTGTTGCTATTGATAATTATTTGGAGACGTAACTTTTGACGATTTTTTTTCCGGCAGGAATGTAGTAATACCAGGAAGCTATTACGATACATGAGCAAACTCGGGTTGGTCCTATTCCAGGGCGAACACCAGGTTCGCTCCTACTATAAATAGACGTCTGCGGCGCATTGGGATAAGCGCAATAATTATGTTTAAAGAAATAATAATGACAACTGGCAGAATCAACCGCCTTACAAAGTTTTAAAATCATCTGTCCTTAAGGAAGTCGAGACGCCAGGCCGGAGGACCAAGATCGCTAGTCGCTACTCTCGCGGCACCAGGCGGTAGACCTCCAGGAGCGGCAGACCCGTGGCCGCCGCCAGTTTCCGACAGGCCTCGTATTCGGGCAGCAGCCGGCGGCGGCCGCCGTATTCCATGACCTTGACCTCAAGAGGGCCGTAGGGGGTGTCGATGGTCTCCTGCCAGCGCCGGGCCGCCACCCGTTCCACCTCGGTGACCCGCACCCCCAGGGTGGTGGATTCGGTGAAGAGCTGCTCCAACAAGCCCTCCCGGGCCGCCAGCGGGGCGATCACCGTCAGGGCCACTCCGGGGCGGCCCTTTTTCATTTGGATATGGGCCAGGGCCACGTCCAGGGCCCCGGCGGCAAAGAGCCCGGCCATGAGGGGCTCATAGAGTTCCGGGTTCATGTCGTCGATGTGGGTCTCGAGGACCAGGACGCGCTCGCGGCGGCCCGGCGCCGCCGTCAGGGGCTCGCCCAGATAGATCCGCAGCAGATTGGGGTGCCCCGGCAACTCCCGGCTGCCGGCGCCGTAGCCCACCCGTTCCAGGCGCAGGGGCGGGCAGGGTTCGAAGATCGCGCCCAGGCCTTTCAAGATCACCGCGCCGGTGGGGGTAACCAGCTCCCCGGGCAGGTCGGTGCCGTAGACCGGCAGGCCCTTGAGCAGTTCCAGGGTGGCGGGCGCCGGGTTGGGCAGGCGGCCGTGGCCCGCGGTGATCATGCCGTACCCCATGGGCAGGGAGCTGCAAAAGACCCGGGTGATCCTCAATTTTTCCACCCCGTAGGCCACCCCCACCAGGTCCAGGATGGTGTCCAGAGCCCCCAATTCGTGAAAGTGCACCTCTTCCAGGGGTTGGCCGTGAATCCGGGCCTCCACCTCTCCCAGGAAACGGAACATCGCCAAGCTGCGCTCTTGCACCCCCCGGCTCAGCGGGGAACCGGCGATCAGGTCGTGGATCTCCCGGTAGCTCCGGGCGGGTTGGGGGCTGCGGAAACGGAAATCGACCGAGAGCTGCACTCCGGTGAGATGGTCCTTGGTGCGCCGCGGCGCCGCGAGATGCACCTCGGCCAGACCCAGAAGGTTCATCAGCTCTTCCAGGTCCGAGAGCGGCAGGCCCAGGTCGATGAG
>JBIOJX010000441.1:0-1643 GCA_044451265.1 Desulfobaccales bacterium | reverse complement strand
GGCCCTGCACGATTCCGAGGCCGCGGCCGAATCCCTGGGGGTGGACACTGCCCGGATGAAGCTGGAAATCTTTGTCTGGAGCGCCCTCTACGCCTCTCTGGCCGGCAGCCTTTACGCCCACAGCCTCAATTTCATCGCCCCCGCTTCCTTCGGTTTCATGTTCTCCATCAAGCTGGTGACCATGGTGGTGCTGGGCGGCATGGCCAGCATCTGGGGCTCGCTCCTGGGGGCCGGGGTGCTGACGGTGCTGCCGGAGGTGCTCACCGCGTTTCACGACTTCGAGGTCGTGATCTTCGGAGCCATTCTCATGGTGGTGATGATCTTCCTGCCCCGGGGTCTGGTTCGGGGGCTCCTGGACCTCTGGGCCTTCCGGCGCTATAAGCGCGAGGGCGAACACCTTGTGTAAAATCTTTCACCACAGAGACACAGAGGACACAGAGATAATAGTTCTGTGTCCCTCCGTGTCCTCTGTGTCTCTGTGGTAAATCTTTTCATATGAGCTCATCACCAGACCAACCGCTCCTGGAACTGCACGGTGTCAGCCTGGCCTTCGGCGGCCTGCAGGCGGTGGAACGCGTCTCCTTCCGGGTGCCGCAGGGCGCCGTCAAGGCGGTCATCGGCCCCAACGGCGCCGGCAAGACCAGCCTGTTCCACCTGATCAGCGGTTTCCTGGCCCCCCAGCAAGGTCGGGTCAGCTTCCAGGGGGAAGACATCCAGGGCCTGCCGGCCCATGTTATCGCCCGGCGGGGTATCGCCCGCACCTTCCAGTTGGTGCAGCTCTTTGAACACATGACAGTCCTGGAAAACGTCATGGTGGGCCGCCACCGCCTGAGCCGCGCCGGCCTGCTGGCCGGGGCCTTGCAATTCCCCCGGACCCGCGCCGAAGAACGCGACCTCCGCTCCCGGGCCCTGGAGGCCCTGGAGTTTGTCGGGCTGGCGTCCTATGCCGCCCGGTCCGCCGCGGTTCTGCCCCTGGGTCTAAAACGGCTGCTGGAAATCGCCCGGGCCCTGGCCTCGTCTCCCAGCCTGCTGCTCCTGGACGAGCCCGCCTCGGGTCTGGACTCGGTGGAGACCGAAAAACTCCAGGAGATGATCCTGGCCCTCAAGGAGAAGGGCTTGACCACCCTGCTGGTGGAGCACGACATGGGCCTCACCATGGAGGTGGCCGACGAAATCGCCGTCTTGAATTATGGCAAACTCATCGCCGACGGCCCGCCGCGAGGTATCCAGAAGAACCCGGAGGTGATTGCGGCGTATCTGGGGACGGATTGGCAAGCTTAAAGTCGGTTTTCCGTCTTCTGTTTTCTGTAAAAGACTTGGTGGCACAGGCGTCTCGCCTGTGCGCAACAGATTAAAAATGGTTTTTAAAATGTAGCCTGCGGCTACAGAAAAATACTACTAAATGCTCAAAATCCGCAACCTCTACGCCTACTACGGCTCCGTCACCGCCCTGAGCGGCGTCACCTGTCACGTGCATGCCGGGGAGATCGTCTCTTTGATCGGCTCCAACGGGGCGGGAAAGACTACCCTGCTCAACGCGGTCTGCGGCCTGGTGCGCCGGGAGGGGGAGGTCAACTTCGACGGCCGGCCCATCACCGGCCTCGCCCCGGAGGCCATCGTGGCTCGGGGCATTTCCCAGGTGC
>JBIOJX010000440.1:0-1665 GCA_044451265.1 Desulfobaccales bacterium | reverse complement strand
TATTATGGCCGCGGGCCGGCCTTTTATCGCCACCACCGGCGCCGGCACGGAACTGGGCCGGGTCACCATTGACTCCCAGGCGGGGCTGCTGGCGCGGCCGGAAGATGCCGGTTCCCTGGCCCAGGCGATCCGGAGGTTGGCGGCCGATGCCGGCCTCAGGGAGCGGTTGTCCGTCCAGGGCCGGCAGTATGCCGAGGCCCATTGGGGCCGGGAAAAGCTTTTGAGGCAATGGGAAGAGTTGCTCTTGGGTTTATCGGCCCGGGGCTGAAATAATAGGCGAACCAGCGGGTCGCGCCGGCGCAAGAATTTTTAAGGTATCCGGAGAATCAGGTGTTCAGTAACCGCCAACAGGGCATTTTTGATCAGTACCGCTGGCTCATTTCCAGAGTTCAGTGGATTCTGGACGGCGCCGTGGTGGTCTTACTGCTGTTCATCATTTGTTTATGCTTCGGTGAGCCTTTCAGGCTGATATATCAATTGCTGGGGCTGGCGACCCTGCTGCTGACCGTGCTGGTCTTCCAGACCGCCAATCTGCACCAGCCCTGGCGGGGCGCGAACCTGACGGGCCTGGTGCGCCGGGTCTTTCTGAGCTGGATTCTGGTAATCGCCATCCTGTCGGTGCTCGGTTATGTGACCAAGACTTCAATACTCTTCTCCCGGAAGGTGGTCCTGACCTGGATGGTGCTGGCGCCGGCGGCCCTGGTAGCCTTGCGCCTGGAAGTGTACCTGGGATTGCGCTGGCTCCGGCGGCAAGGCCGCAACACCCGCAGCGTCGTGATCGCCGGGGCCGGAGATTTGGGCCGGCGGCTGGCCTGGAACATAGTGGACACCCCCTGGCTGGGGATGCGTCTCCACGGCTTCTTCGACGACCGGCTGACGGGTGAGGTGGAACTGCGAGCCGAGGGCAAAAGGACCAGAAGTTATCCTATCCTGGGCAATCTGGACGAAATGATCCCCTTCGTCCAGGACAACCAGCTGCACATGGTATATCTGGCCCTGCCGCTTAGGGCCGAGGAGCGCCTGCGGCAGGTGGTGGAGGCCCTCCAGGACACCACCGCCTCGGTCTATTTCGTTCCGGACGTCTTCACCTTTTCCCTCCTGACCGCCGGGTTCACCGATCTCCGGGGCATCCCCCTCATCTCCCTCTGGGAAACCCCCTTCTTCGGCATCAGCGGCTGGGTCAAACGGCTGGAGGACCTGGTCCTGGCCAGCCTCATCCTGTTATCCGTCTCCCCCATCATGCTCTTGATCGCCCTGGGGATAAAGTTTTCCTCTGCGGGGCCAATAATATTTAAACAGCGGCGTTACGGCCTGGACGGCCATGAAATCGTGGTCTATAAATTCCGCACCATGAAGGTCTGCGAGGATGGGGCGCAGGTGCCGCAAGCCACCCAGAACGACCAGCGGGTGACGGCTTTGGGCCGGTTTCTGCGGCGCACCAGCCTGGACGAACTGCCCCAGTTTTTCAATGTGCTCCAGGGGGCTATGTCCATTGTCGGACCCCGGCCCCACGCGGTGGCCCACAACGAGTATTACCGTCGCCTCATCCCCGGCTACATGCTGCGCCATAAGGTGCGCCCGGGCCTTACCGGCTGGGCCCAGGTCAACGGCTGGCGAGGCGAGACCGAGACCCTGGATAAGATGGAAAAGCGGGTGGAATTCGAT
>JBIOJX010000439.1:0-1666 GCA_044451265.1 Desulfobaccales bacterium | reverse complement strand
TTTATAATGAATAATACAGGTAAATACAAATAGGAGATTATACATGAAAATCGCCATTAGCGGCAAAGGCGGGGTGGGCAAGACCACGCTGGCCGCCCTGCTCATAAAATATTTCCGGGACCAGGGGAAGAAGGTCCTGGCGGTGGACGCCGACCCCGACGCCAACTTGGCCCTGGCCCTGGGGGTGCTGGACCCGGAGAACATCGTGCCCTTGAGCCAGATGAAGGAGATGATCGCCGAGCGCACCGACTCCCAGCCCGGCAAGATGGGGGGCTTCTTCAAGATGAACCCCAAGGTGGATGACATCCCGGAGAAGTATTCCCGGCAGATCGACGGCATCAAGCTCATCGTCATGGGCGGCGTCAAAAAAGGCGGCAGCGGCTGCATCTGCCCGGAGAGCGTGCTGCTGCGCACCCTGATTACCTATATGGTATTGCTGCGGGATGAAGTGGTGGTCATGGACATGGAGGCGGGCATCGAGCACCTGGGCCGGGCCACCGCCAAGGGGGTGGATAAGCTCATCGTGGTGGTGGAGCCGGGCCGCCGCAGTATCGAGACCGCCATGAACGTCAAGAGACTGGCCGAAGATTTGGGCCTGCACAAGGTGGCGGTGGTGGGCAACAAGATCCGCAGCGCCAAAGACCAGGAGTTCCTGAAAAGGAACCTGCCGGACCTACCCATCCTGGGATTCATCCCCTTTGACGACCGGATCATCGAGGCCGACCTGGGCGGGCGGCCGCCGTATGAGGCCATTCCGGAGTTGCTGGAGGTGGCCAGGAGTATTGCCGGACAATTGACTGAAAAATAAGGCGAAAAGACTTACCACAGAGACACAGAGGACACAGAGAGGGCACAGAGGGAATTTATCCTCATCTCCGTGTCTCTGTGGTTAAAGGTTTTGCCTTTTCCACCTTTTCCCCTTTTACCCTCCGTCTTTTTTCCCCTATACTGTAGCCATGCCAGACCGGCCGGTTCCGCAACTCTCCACCCGCATGAAGATGCTGGTGGTCTTTGTGCTCTATTTCGCCGAAGGGGTGCCTTTCGGCTTCGTCTATACCACCCTGTCTTACTACCTCAGGAGCCGGGGGGTGCCCCTGGAGCAGATCGGCATCTTGAGCCTCCTGGGCCTGGCCTGGAGCCTCAAGGTTCTGTGGAGCCCCCTGGCGGACCGCTTCGGCTCCCGGGCCGCCTGGCTGGTGCCGGCTCAGGCGGGCGTGATCCTCAGCATGCTGGGGCTGGCCTGGCTGGCCGAGGCCCCGGTGGGCCCGGCTTTCTGGGTCCTGGTGGGGGTTCTGTGCCTGGCTTCGGCCACCCAGGACCTGGCGGTGGACGCCTACACTATCGACCTGCTGGATACCCAGGAATTGGGGATGGCCAACGGCATCCGCATCGGCGCCTACCGGGTGGGCCTCATTGCCGCCGGGGGCGGGGTCCTGATCCTCAGCGACCTGGTGGGCTGGAGCCCCACTTTCGTGGGCGTCGCCCTCATCATGGTGACCCTGGCGGTCACGGTGCTGCTGTTCGGGCCCTTTCATCAGGCCCGGCCCGAGATTGCCCGGGCGGAGAAGGGGCGGAGCGGCTTCAGCCAGATGAAGGAGTCGGTGCGGGGCCTGGCGAGCCTCCCCCACATCGGAGTCATCATCGTCTTTATCCTGGCCTACAAGGC
>JBIOJX010000438.1:0-1671 GCA_044451265.1 Desulfobaccales bacterium | reverse complement strand
GGTGATAGACCCCAGGCCCGGTGAGAGCCGCACACATGGGGGCCAGACCATGATCGGTGAGGTCGGGAGGCCGCCCGTCCTCCTTTTCCAGCCGGCATTGGGAAATCAGCAGCAGCGGGATATGCTGCTGGCGCACCAGTGCCACGTTTTCCACCATCTTCTCCTGGGCCAGGCGGATGCGGGCGGCCACCTCGGCGGGGTCTTTACTGGCCGCCACCTGGGCGTCGGCGTCGCTCACCGCCGCCTTCAGGCGGACCTCATCCGGCACCAGAGGCCAGAAGAGCTTTTCCTGCTTGGCCTCATAGAGCCGCCGGAAAATGAAGACCTTCATCAGCCAGTGCTGCGGGTGCCAACCCTGGAACTCCTGGCTGCGGCGCCATTCCCGTTCATCCTCCCACTTGTTGGTGTCGTTGACGTGGATAATGATCAGGCTGGGCTCGAACTCCAGGGCCTTCTTCAGGACCACCTGGCAGCGCCGGGCGCCGTAGCCCGGCAGGGCCAGGTTGAGGGACTCCGCCCGGATGTGCTGCCGCCCCAACTCCATTCCCAGGAGCCAGGGATAGGCCTGTTTGAAGCTGGGACCCCGGGGCACGGAGTCGCCGATGACCATGATCCGGTAAGTCCCCGGCGGCCGATGCCGCTCGAAGGTTTGGGGATGAAAACGCCGGCCGCCGGCCCGGAAGAGCTGCACCGTGCCGTCCCGGCGCTCGTCAAAGCCCGCCTGGGGGTCGTAGCCGTAGGCGAAGCGCCCCGAGATATCCTGGGCAAAAAAGATCCGGGCAATGACTTCGGCCAGGACCAAAATCACCACCACCATCAGGAAAGCCGGAGTAATGAGCTTCTTCATCAGAATTGGAAATAGATAAATTCCCGGTCCTGTTCGCTGGACGACACCACCAGGAGCACGAGCAGTACGTAAACCAGGCCCTTCACCGGCCAGGACAGATGCCGGAGGCCGGTTTCCTGGCGATATTTCAAGGTCAAGAGCTGCAACAAAATCAAGGGCACGGTGTGGATCAACAGCCAGCCGCAGGAAGACCTCCAGGGCAGGGCCAGGGAGGTTTGCCAGTGGCCCAGTGCCGCGCACCAGGCCCAGAGCTGCGGCAGGTCAGCACTGCGGAAAATCGCCCAACCCACCAGGATCAAGAGCCACATCAGGGGCAGCGCGATCAAGGTGCGCCAGGAGAAGCGCTCCTCCTTCCCGGCCAGCAGATTCAGGGGCGGGAAGTGGTAGGCGATGAGCAGGGCCCCATGGTAGGCCCCCCAGAGCACGAAGATCCACGAGGCCCCGTGCCAGAGGCCCGCCAGCAGCATGGTCACCCCCAGGTTGCGCAGGGTCTGCCACCTGCCAGAGCGATTGCCTCCCAGAGGGATATACAAATAATCCCGGAACCAGTTGGACAGCGAAATGTGCCATCTGGACCAAAAGTCCGAGGGATTCCGGGCCAGGTACGGGAAGCGGAAATTCTCCACCAGATCGATGCCCAGGAGCCTGGCGGAGCCCCGGGCGATGTCGGTGTAGCCGGAGAAATCTCCGTAGATCTGAAAGGCGAAGGCGACCACGCCCAGGATTGCCCAGTCGCCGTTCAGGTCGGCGCCGGGGGCGAAGGCATAGTTGGCCAGCACGGCGCAGTTGTCGGCCACGAAGACCTTTTTGAAGAAGCCCACCAG
>JBIOJX010000437.1:0-1683 GCA_044451265.1 Desulfobaccales bacterium | reverse complement strand
GGCGCCCACGGTGCTGGTATAGACTACCCGGCTCACTCCCCGGGCCTGGGCCGCGGCCAGGAGATTGCGGGTGCCCTCCACGTTGACCGCATACATCTCCTCCGGGTCGGGGACCCAGAGGCGGTAATCCGCGGCCACATGAAAAAGACGGGAACAGCCCTCCAGGGCCAGCTCGAGCGAGGCCCGATCCCGCAGGTCCCCCGGGGCCACCTCCACCGGCAGGCCTGCCAAAGCGGGATGTTTGGGGTTGCGGGCCAGGACCCGGACGGGCCGCCCCTGGGCCAGCAAGGCCACCACCACCGCCCGGCCCACAAAACCGGTGCCGCCGGTGACCAGGGTTAGAGGCTGGTTTTCAGTCTTCGGTTTTCGGTTTTCAGTCATTTTTAAACTAATTGCAGGATCAAAAACCATCCAATTGACGCGGAAATATTTCTTATCATATTCCAAAAAAGGAATTTTGCCAAAAAACGCCCGGCAGCAAGCCGTGGCCAGTGGTCAGGTTTCCGGGTAACCGGTCGATCGCCCAGATTCTTTTAAGAAAAATGAAAACTGGGAACTGAAAAATGAGGAATGATTTTAGGGTCGGCCTAGAAATGAATCAGGGGCGGTTCGCAAACCGCCCCCACGGCCTTTAGCCTCATCCTGGCTGGGCGCAGACCGGCGGAGGATTACTCCTCAGCCAACACCTTGATCTCTTTCAGGTATTGGCCCAGGGCCTGCAAGGGGAAGCAGTCCCGGTAGAGGTGGTAGCGAATCATGAAGTGGCCGGGGAAGCCGGTGCCGGTGTAGTGCTCCTCGTCCCAGCGGCCCTGGGAGGTCTGGGTGCGCAGGAGATACTCCACGCCGTCCCTGACTTCCGGGGACTGGGCCTCGCCGGCGGCGATCAGCCCCAACACGGCCCAGGCGGTCTGGGAGGCGCTGCTCACCCCCTGGCCCATCATTTCGGCGTTGCGGTAGGACTCGCAACATTCGCCCCAGCCGCCGTTGGGGAGTTGGTGTCCTTTGAGCCAGGCCACTGCCCGGCGCACAAAGGGCCGGCGCATATCTTCGCCGATGCCGGCCAGGCCCGCCAGCACCGACCAGGTGCCGTAGATGTAATTCACCCCCCAGCGGCCCCACCAGGGGCCGTCGGGGTGCTGGGTGCGCTTCACGAAGTCCAGGGCCCGGGCCGCGACGGGATGGTCGAGACCATAGCCGAAGGCCCCCATCATCTCCAAAATGCGGCCGGTGATATCTTCGGTGGGCGGGTCCACCAGGGCTTTCAGGTCGGCAAAGGGGATGGCGTTGAGCCATTCCTTGGTGTTGTCCTTATCGAAGGAGGCGAAACCGCCGTTTTGGCATTGCATGCCCAGGCACCAGTTGATGCCCTGCTGCAGGGCGGCCTGATGTTTGGCGGGGTCGGCCAGGCCTTCTTTTAAAGCCACCAGGACCATGGAACTGTCGTCCACGTCCGGGTACCAGTTGTTGACGAACTCGAAGGCCCAGCCCCCCGGCGGCAGATCGCGGCATTTGATGCACCAATCCCCCGGCTGGAGGATTTGTTGGGCCAGCAGCCACTGGCTGGCCTTGATCATGGCGGGGTCCTGCGGCGTCAAGCCGGCCGCGGCCAGGGCCCGCATCGCCAGGGCCGTGTCCCAAACCGGCGAGATGCAGGACTGGAGCCAGGTGCGGTCGCCCTCGTGC
>JBIOJX010000436.1:0-1700 GCA_044451265.1 Desulfobaccales bacterium | reverse complement strand
GGTGGAGGCGGCCCTGGATTTTCCCGAAGAGGCCGAGGAACTGGCGCCGGCGACCCTGGACGCAGGGTTAGCCGCCCAGATTACTGCCCTGGAGAGGCTGGCCGCGACCTACGAGGCCGGCCGTTTGCTGCGGGAAGGCCTGCTGACGGTCATCGCCGGCCGCCCCAACGCCGGTAAATCGAGCCTGCTGAACCGCCTGCTGGACCTGGACCGGGCCATTGTCGCCGAGATTCCCGGCACCACCCGGGACCTCATCGAGGAGACCATCACCCTGGGGGGCATCCTGGTGCGCCTCAGCGATACCGCCGGGCTGCGCCCGGCCCAGGACCGCCTGGAGGAGCTGAGCATTCGGCGCACCCGGGAGCGCCTGGCCCAGGCCGATCTGGTCCTCTATCTGCTGGACGGCAGCCAACCCTTCAGCCCCGAAGACCGGGCGGCCCTGCAAGAACTGCGCGGCCGCCGGGGCCTGGCGGTGATTAACAAGGTGGATTTGCCGGCGGCCTTCGACACCACCGATTTGACCGAGGTCACCGCCTTCCCGGTGGTGCGGATTTCCGCCCGCACCGGGGAGGGGATCGCAGCCCTGAAACAGGCCATGGTGAACCTGGCCCTGGGGAGCGGCCTGCGGCTCAGCGGCGAGATGGTCACCCAGGCCCGGCATCACCAGCTGCTCGAAAGCTGCCTCAGTTCCCTGTCCCGGGCCCGGGCCTTGCTCTCTGCTGGCCTCGTCCCCGCCTGGGAGCTGGTGGCCCTGGAACTCCAGGAGGCCGTCCGGGAACTGGGGGAGATCACCGGCCAGGAAGTGGGCGACGAGGTCCTGGAGCGCATCTTCGGGGAGTTTTGCCTGGGGAAATAAGCTGGTAGCACAGGCTTTCCAGCCTGTGCGGACGCAGGCTAAAGCCTGCGGCTACCAAAGACAACTATGACTGTCCAGCCTCCGCCCAACGTTGACCCCATGGACCTGCTGCAAGAGGGGGCCGCGGCCCTGGCCCTGGATCTCTCCGCGGCCGCGTTGGCACAGTTTGGCTTCTATCTGACCCAACTGCAATTGTGGAACGCCCGGGTCAACCTCACCGGTCTGAAGACCGACCGGGACATCATCATCAAACATTTTCTGGACTCCCTGGCGGTCCTGCCCTTTCTGGGAGAGCCGCGCTCCCTGGCGGACCTGGGCAGCGGCCCCGGCTTCCCCGGCCTGGCCCTGAAGCTGGTCCGGCCCGCGCTTCAGCTCACCCTGGTGGAGGCCCGGGAAAAAAAGGCGGCCTTCCTGGAGTATCTGGTTTCCTGCCTCAGGCTCTCCGACGTCATCGTGGCCCGGACTCATCTCACTGTCGTAGAGGCCCGGGAGTGGGGCCCCCGTTTCGAGGCGGTGGTCTCCCGGGCCACCTTTAAATTGCCGCAGTTCTTCGAACTGGCGGCCCCCTTGCTGGTAGCCGGCGGTCCGGCCCTGGCCCTCAAGGGACCGCACCTGGACGAGGGAGAATTGGAGGCCGCCGCCACCGCAGTCCAGCTACTGGGCCTGACGGCCCCCGAACTAAAGCCCTACCGGCTGCCGCTCAGCGGCGAGCCCCGCCTGGCGGTGCTGGCTTATCGGCAGCAAAATGGGGCGCCATCATCCTGAGCTTAGATTTGGTAGCACAGGCTTTCCAGCCTGTGCGGCACAGCCTGGAAAGGCTGTGCTACTTAAGAATGTCTAGAGC
>JBIOJX010000435.1:0-1704 GCA_044451265.1 Desulfobaccales bacterium | reverse complement strand
GCCCAGGGCTGGGGCCTGCTGGCCCTGTCCGGCCTGGGGGCCGGGGCGGCCTGGGAGGCGGCCGCCCGCCTGGTGGCGCAATTCCGGCCGCACTACCTGGTTTCCCTCGGTTTCGGCGGGGCGGTGAGCCCGGAGCTGCCGCCCGGGGCCCTCGTCCTGGGGGAATCTTTTTATAGGTTCGATCCAGCCACCGGGGTTCTCGACCCGATCCCGCGCCTGGCGGCCCCGCCGCCCTGGCCGGAACTGCTCGGGTCGCTAACCGCAGCCGGCCTTGGCGCCTTTTCCGGCAGTCTAATCACCACCCCGTACATTATTCACAAGGCCGGACAGGCTGGGCCGCTGAGGTCGCTACCTTACCCGGTGCTGGACCTGGAGAGCGCCGCGGTGGCAGCAGTGGCCCGGGCCGCAGGGCTGCCTTGCCTGGGCCTCAGGGCCATCACCGATACTGCGGCCGAGGAGATCCCTGACTTTCTGGCGCCGGCCGGGGAAGAACCAGGTACCGTCGGAGTGCTCGACGCCCTGGGCTGGCTGGCCGCGGACCCCCGGCGCCTCAAGGACCTGATGCACCTGTGGCGCCGCAGTCGCCTGGCCGCCGCCCGGCTGGCCGAGGGCCTGATGGTGCTCTTGCCCCTGTTGGCGACCTCTGCAAATCTCGCTTGACCCTACTACTAATATATGGTAGCCGCAGGCTTCAGCCTGTGCCGTGCGGGCGGCTCGTTTGCCGCCGCGCCCCTATCTCTGGCCTTCAGGCAGGAGTTTGAGCGCCAGCCAGGAGAGAAAGGGCAGGTAGATAAAGACTCCCACCCAACCCAGGCAGGTTTCGCCGATGAGAAAGGTCATGGTCAGGTTGAATCCCAGGATTCCCAGGTAAAGGCCGGAACCCAGCAGGGTTGAGGGCAGGCAGCGGCGGCGGCCCCAATCCCAGAAACGGGCGGGAGGCCCGGAGATCAAGTACTGCAGCACCCGGATGAGGACCAGGGCCACCAGGAACCAGCCGGCAAAGTTGCTGATGGTGATGCCGAAATAGACCCCGCCTTCCGGGTAGCCGTAAATCTGCCCCAGGAACCAGCGGTAGCCCCGCAGGGCCACGGGGTCGATGATAATGTCCAGGGTGACCATGAGCACCGCCCCCAAAATCAGGGGGCGCCGGGACCGTTACCGGGCGCCATCCTCCTGGATTTGCCAGCCGCGCCCCGGGCTCAGGGCCGTCAGCGCTAGGCAATAGCTGGCATAAGCGAGGAAGACGTAAGACAGGGAATCCATGAAAGGAACCCCGGCCACCCAAAGCTCCCGATCCAGGGTGGCGGGAATATAAAGGTATTCACCAAAGGGGAAGCCGAAGTTGATGGCGCAGAGTTCCGCGGCCCAGGAGATGAGATAGCCCAGCGCCAGGAAGGCGACGGCCCGGCCGGCCCCCAGGTGCAGGGTGGCCAGCAGCAGGTAGGCGCCCAGGAAGATGAAGACATAGGGCCGTAGGGTGATGGTGCCGCCCAATAAAAACAGAAACCTCCACATGCCTCGCCTCTAAGCCGCAATTTTGCCTGAAAAACTACCATAAGCCACCACGCAGGTCAAACCGACGGCAAACCGTTTTGCTGCCACCTGAATGACTTATAGCTGAGACCGCCTAAGAATCATCCTTGTTTTTAAGGAAGTTATCGCCTAAAATTACCCCAGGGAATTTAACCTCAGGAGCCGTAATTG
>JBIOJX010000434.1:0-1709 GCA_044451265.1 Desulfobaccales bacterium | reverse complement strand
CCCTTAAGGCGGGCATATTGCTGTTCAACCTGGAGTCCTCCCAGGAACTGGAGGCCATCAACGAGATCGCCGGCCGCCTCAAGCTCAAGGCCAGGGTGGCCCTGCGGATCAATCCGGACATCGACGCCCGGACCCATCCCTACATCTCCACCGGGCTCAAGAAGAACAAGTTCGGCATCAACCTTGAACAGGCCCTGGCGGACTACCGCCGGGCTCAGGAGCTGCCGAACCTGGAGGTGGTGGGGGTTGCCTGCCACATCGGCTCCCAGATCACCGAGGTCGCCCCCTTCGTGGAGGCCCTGGAGCGCCTGAAGGAACTGATCCGGCGCTTGCAGGAGCAGGGCATCGGCATCCGCTACCTGGACCTGGGCGGCGGCCTGGGCATCCAATACGATCAGGAAGAGCCGCCGCACCCGCGGGAGTATGGGAGCGAGCTGCTGAAGCACCTCCAGGAGCTGGAGGTCACCCTGATTCTGGAGCCGGGCCGGGTGCTGGTGGGCAACGCCGGCATCCTGGTGACCAAGGTGCTTTACACCAAGGAGAGCGAGGCCAAACATTTCATCATCGTGGACGCGGGCATGAACGACCTGGCCCGTCCCAGCCTCTACGGCTCGTATCACGGGGTCTGCCCGGTGGTGCAGCAGCCCCGGCCCCTGGTGACCGCCTCCCTGGTGGGGCCCATCTGCGAGTCCGGGGATTTCCTGGCCAAGGACCGGGAGATGCTGGCCTTTAAAAAGGGGGAGCTGGTGGCGGTAATGAGCGCCGGGGCCTACGGCTTCTCCATGAGCTCCAATTACAACGCCCGGCCCCGGGTAGCGGAAATCTTGGTGCAGGACGACGAATTTTATGTTATCAGAAAACGGGAGACTTACCGCCAACTTACCTGGGGGGAGGTCATCCCGGGGTTTTTGAAGTAGGGGCGGACCTAGGTGTCCGCCCTAAATTCCAGGCGCACACGCAGGTGCGCCCCTACAAAAGGCAGCGCGAACTGCAAAAATCCCCCTAAATCCCCCTTTAGAAAAGGGGGACTTCAAACCCCGGATTTCTTTGTTCCCCCCTTTATAAAGGGGGGTTAGGGGGGATTTTAAATTATAGGGAAATGGGCGTGGAAAACCGGCAGCACATCCCCTTTTACAAAATGCACGGTGGAGGCAACGACTTCGTGCTCATCGACCACCGGGCGCGATTTATCCCGGAGGCCGAGCAGCCCGGGTTTGCCCGGCGGGTCTGCCACCGCCAGGTGGGCATCGGGGCCGACGGTCTGATTCTCCTCGAGAGTTCGGATAAGGCCGATTTTCGCTGGCGCTTTTACAACGCCGACGGTTCCGAACCGGAGATGTGCGGCAACGGCGGCCGCTGCGCCGCCCGTTTTGCAATGATGCACGGCATCGCCCCGGAGACGCTCTCTTTCGAGACCCTGGCCGGCATCATCCACGCCGAAGTCCAGGGCCGCCGGGTGAAGCTGGCCATGGCTGGAGTGGGGGATTTCAAGATGAACCAAACCATCCCCCTGGATGAAATCAACGTCACCGGGCACTTTGTGCGGGTGGGAGTGCCCCACCTGGTGGTGCCGGTGGAGGACCTGGAGGCCGCGCCAGTGACCGAATGGGGCCGGCTGATCCGCTTTAACCAGATGTTTCAGCCTGCGGGCACTAACGTGAATTTTGTCAGCTTTACCGGACCCCAGGCTCTCGCCATCCGCACCTATG
>JBIOJX010000433.1:0-1718 GCA_044451265.1 Desulfobaccales bacterium | reverse complement strand
TGTCCAGGCGGTGCACCAGCCCCGGCCGGCTCACCTCGCCGATCTCTTTGAGCTCCGGGCAGTGGTGCAGCAGGGCGTTCAACAGCGTCCCGGTCCGGTGTCCGGCCCCGGGATGCACCACCAGCCCCGGCGGCTTGTTGATTACCAGCAGGTCCCGGTCTTCAAAGATAACCTCCAGGGCCAGGGGTTCGGGGGTAAGATGGCTGGGCTCGGGCGGGGGCACCTTGACAGTAACCGCCTCGCCGGCCCGCACCTTATGAGAGGCGGCTTTCGGGGCGCCGTTGACCGTCACCAGCCCGGCCTTGAGGAGTTTTTGCAGGCGGGCCCGGGACCAGCCCAGGGCCTGGGCCAGAAACTGGTCCAGACGGGCCCCGGTCTGGGTAGGTCCCACTACCTGCTTCAAGGTTTCATGGTCGCTGGAGTCTGTTTGCAAGAATCAAGGCTGGTGGCACAGGCGTCTCGCCGGTGCAGGTAAGGGGCGGTTCGAGAACCGCCCCTACGCTAACTTTCTTTGGCTGAAAGCTGATGGCTGACCGCTCCTTCACACCTTGCGCGGGGCGCTGCCATTCTTGATCTCCGAGAAGATCATGCGTCCCGCCGTGGTTTGCAGCACACTGGTGACCGACACCTCCACCTCTTTGCCGATGAAGCGGCGGGCGTTTTCAATGACCACCATGGTGCCGTCGTCGAGATACGCCACCCCCTGGCCCTGGGATTTACCCTCTCGCAGGATCTGCACCTGCAGGCATTCCCCGGGCAGCACCGCGGGTTTCATGGCGTTGGCCAGTTGGTTGATGTTGAGGACCTCGACCCCTTGCAGTTCCGCCACCTTATGCAGATTGAAGTCATTGGTGAGGACCTTGGCCCGCATTTTTAAGCCCAGGGCCACCAGCTTGGAATCCGCCCCTACGGCGTTGGGCACGTCGTCTTCGACGAACTCTACCCGAGTTGGATTCTGTTGCTGCAGACGCTTGAGGATATCCAGGCCCCGGCGCCCCCGGGTACGCCGCAGATCATCCGAGGAATCGGCGATGTATTGCAGTTCTTCCAGAATAAATTTCGGCACAATCAGAGTGCCTTCCACAAAACCGGTTTCGGCGATGTCGGCGATGCGGCCATCAATGATGACGCTGGTATCCAGGATTTTCTGGGGCACCCGACTGGCCGGCTTGCCGGTTGGATCGAGAAAATAAGGGGTGCTCACCTCCGACATCTTCTTGCCCCCCAACACCAAACCGATATAACCAAAGATGGCTGAAAAGAAAATATATAAAGGAATCTGTAAGTTAGGGAGTTCCAGGTATTTGTCGAAGGGATAGCTGGCCAGCTTGCCGATGCCCAGGCCGACAAACAGGCCCAGGGTGCTGCCCAGGATGGTTTTCAGCGGAATGCGTTTGATCACCTGCTCCAGGGCCAGGGTAACAAAGGCCACCGCCAGTCCGATCGCCCCTCCGATCCAGCCGACCCACCAGAGATGGCCGAACTGGGGAATCTGCGAGGCGATGAGGTAGCCGCTCACCGCGCAAATCGTCCCCATGATGGCCCCGATGACCACCTTTTGAAACACTCAGCATTCACCCCCTTTCTTTGGAAAAATCACAGACGGGAACAAGGCACCTTCCATGGCGCACTGCGGAAGAATAGGCCGCTGCCGGCAGCTGGGTAACGCGACCCTTAATAACCGAAACCAAACATACGAGCAGACCGCGAAAATAAAG
>JBIOJX010000432.1:0-1732 GCA_044451265.1 Desulfobaccales bacterium | reverse complement strand
GTGGAGAGGTTATTCTCTACTATTTCAAACGGAGGCGCTGCGGCGGCGCTTCCGCCCCCGAACAACCTTTTAAACAGGCCCATCTTGCCCACCTCCCGCCGCGCCACGGCGGAAAACTAATCTAATAGTTGCGCCCTTGGGAGGATAGTTTCATCCCAGATGATAATAAACCCAAACTCAGGGAAAATGCAATAAGGTTAATTGAGGTAAAACCTGTTGACCACTGCCGCGAATTTCCTCGCCCAGCCAGTCCTGGCCGGGGGAGATGGCAAGCTTTAAGTGCTGACCGGACGGAGCTCTGACCGTAAATGTCCCCTAAGGCCTATGGGCAAGGTTTTTTATGGTCAACCCCGGCCCTCTCCCCCATGACTTAGGCGAGGCTTTACCCCTCCCGGGCCAGGTTCAGGGCGCCGCCCACCGCCACCAGGCGGCGCTGCCGGGCCGAAAGGTCCACCCGGACCCGGATTTCCCGGTTCCCAAGCTTCAAGGGCAGCGTCTCGGCGCCGTCCAGCAAGAGCCGGCGGACATTGGGCAGTTCCAAAGGTTCGCCTTGCTTCAGCAGATCGTAGTCCTCCGGGTTTTCGAAGGTCAGGGGCAGGATGCCGAAGTTGATCAGGTTGGCCAGATGGATGCGGGCAAAGCTCTTGACCAGTTTGACTCGCACCCCCAGGTAGCGGGGTGCCAGGGCGGCGTGCTCCCGGGAGGAACCCTGGCCGTAGTTGTCGCCGCCGATGATGGCCCCTTCACCCCGGCCCTGGACCCGTTGAGGAAATTCGGGGTCCAGGCGGGTGAAGGCGAATTGGCTGATGGCCGGCAGGTTGCTGCGCAAGGGCAGGATCTGGCTCCCCGCGGGGAGGATGTCATCGGTGGTGACGTTGTCCCCGGTTTTGAGCCAGACCTCACCCCGCCAGGTCTCCGGCAGCGGCGACAGTTGCGGGAAGGGCACGATGTTGGGTCCCCGCACCACCTCCACCTTGGTGCCGGCCGGAGGCGGGGCCACCAGGTCGCGGCCGTCCACCAGGTAATGTCGGGGCGCGGCGACCCGGGGGGCCTCCCCCAGGCTACGGGGGTCCCGCAATTCGCCGAAAATGGCCGCGGCCACCGCGGTCTCGGGGCTGGCCAGGTAGACCCTATCGTCCTTGGTGCCGCTGCGGCCGGGGAAATTCCGGGGGAAGGTGCGCACTGACACGGCATTGGTGGGCGGGGCCTGGCCCATGCCGATGCAGCCCCAACAGCCCGGCGGCATCACCCGGGCCCCGGCCTCGAGCAAGGGCAGGAGGCCGCCGGCCAGGGCCAGGTTTTCCAGGACCTGGCGGGAGCCGGGGTTGATCTCCAGGGCCACCCGGGGGTGCACCCGGCGGCCCTTCAGGGCCTGGGCCGCGACCATCAGGTCCCGGAAGGAGGAGTTGCCGCAGGAACCGATGAGCACCTGTTCCACCGGGGTGCCCGCCAATTGCCTGACCGGCGCCACGTTATCCGGCGAGCTCGGTTGGGCAATGAGGGATTCGAGGCTATCCAGGTGGATTTCCTGGGTTTCGGCATACTGGGGCCGGCCCTGGGCCTGCAAGGGCCGGAAATCCGCCTCGCGGCCCTGGATGGCCATAAACCGCCGGGTCTGGGCGTCCGCCGGGAAGATGGAGGTGGTGGCCCCCAGCTCCGCCCCCATGTTGGTGATGGCGGCGCGCTCCGGCACGCTGAGATAGCGCAGGGCCGGGCCGAAGAACTCCAGGAT
>JBIOJX010000431.1:0-1733 GCA_044451265.1 Desulfobaccales bacterium | reverse complement strand
GTGGCGATGAAGGCGGTCACTTGATTGGCCGCGCCCTGATAGACGTCCGGAGCCCAGAAATGGAACGGGAAGACGGACAGCTTGAAAAAGAAGCCGGCCATGGCCAGAAGCAGGCCGATGACGCCGATGGGACTTTGGGTCAACTGGGCCAGCTTGGGGAGCAGGTCCGCCAGATAGGTGGTGCCGGTGGCCCCGAAGACGTAGCTCAGACCGAAGAGCATAAAACCGGACGAAACCGCACCGATGATGAGGTATTTGATGCCTGCCTCGACGTCGATGCCGTCGCCCCGGCGCAGAGGCACCAGGATATACAGCGAGTAGGAAGAGAGTTCCAGGGCCACGTAGATGGTGAGCAGTTCCACCCCGGAGACCAGCATCATCATGCCGAGGGTGGTGGTGGTGAGGAACATATAGAACTCGGCGTGGTAGCGCTCCTCGATTTGGGCCAGATTATGGGAGATGGTCAGGACCAGGAAGAAGCCCAGGGCCAGGGCGAACTTGAAGATCTGGCTGAAGAGGTCCACCCGGTAGGCGTCGTAAAACAGGTAACCATGCTGGAATAGACTGCAGCCGGTGATCAGCAGGCCGACGGCCCCCAACCCCAGGGCAATCTGATAATCGGCCTTGGGCTGCGGCTGACGCCTTAAGCTGAGGCAGAAGAAGACCAGGGCGGCGCCCAGATAGAAGAGTTCCGGTCCGAAAAGCTTCATATTCATGGTTACATTCCCTGGAGAAATGGGATTACCGAAGTTTTAATCAAGCCGACCATAAGCTGCGGGAAGAACCCGAAAAAGACCATGGCGCTAATCAGGATCATACGGGGCAGCGCCAGGAAGGGGCTGACGTCCTCGAAATGGGCAAACTTGGGATTCGGCTCGTTGTAAAAGGTGTTCTGCACCACCCGCAGGGCAAAAAGGGCGCCCACCACCAGGGCGGCGATGGCCAGCAGGCCGTTCACCGGGTAGACCTTGACGGCGGCGATGAAGACCAGCAGTTCGGCCCAGAAACTGGCCATCCCCGGGACGCCGGCGCCGCAGAGGGCCGCGGTGATGAAGAAGGCCGAAGCCACCGGCATGATCTTGGAGAAACCGCCCAGCAAGTGGATGTCCCGGGTGTGGGTGCGGTCGTAAATGTAGCCCACCGAAGAGAAGAAGAGGGCGGTCATGATGCCATGGGCGAACATCTGGAAGACCGCCCCGTTAAGGCCGTCCACCGTGCCGGTCGATAGGCCCAGGACCACGATGCCCATATGGGACACCGAGGAATAACCGATGACGTACTTCAAGTCGGTTTGGGCCAGGCCCACAAAAACGCCATAGACTATGCCAACAGTGGCCAGCAGACCCATGAAATGGGCCCAGTATTGGAAGCCCTCGGGGCAGAGATACATGGCCACCCTAAGGATGGCAAAAGAGCCCAGCTTCATGAGCACGCCGGCGTGCAGCATGGACACGGCAGTGGGCGCGGCCACGTGGCCCACGGGAGACCACGTGTGGAACGGCCACATCGCCGCCAGGACCCCGAAGCCCAGGAGCAGCATGATGAAGGCGACTTTCTGGATCCAGGGGGAGAAGTGGGCCCCATGCAAGGCGAGCATGTTAAAGGTATTCAGTCCCGAAGAGGAGTAAAGCAGCAGGATTCCGGGGATGATGAGACCGCTGCCGGCCATGAGGTACAGCGTTAGCTTCATGGCGGCGTATTCTTTGCGGGTGGAGCCCCAGATGAGGATGAGG
>JBIOJX010000430.1:0-1741 GCA_044451265.1 Desulfobaccales bacterium | reverse complement strand
GTCCTACGCACCAAATTCGAGTGGCACAGGCCTCCGGCCTGTGAGGCAGAGGCGTGACGCCCGTGCAAGCAATCTGACATGAAGAAAATCGGCTTCCAACGGCTGCTGGCGGCCATGGGGTTACTGGTGATCGTGCTCCTGGCCGCGGCCTTCATCCTGGGGATTCTCTCCCTGAAGCGCACCCAGGAGATCGTCTCCGACGATTTCCAGCGGCAGCAGCTTATCCTGGCCCGGGCCACGGCCCGCCAGTTGGAGGACGGCCTGGCCTTTCTGCGCCGGGAGCTCAGGACCCTGGCGTACTCCCCCGCCATCCAGTATCTGGAGGACGTGGCCTGGGCCAACCGTATGCGCCTCAGCTTCGAGGAACTCTCACGCCTGGGGGTGACGGCCATGGTGCGCCTCAACGCCGCGGCGGACATGGCCTACACCCTGGACGCCGGCGGCCCCCGGGTGGCGCCAGGTGATTTTAGCAGTCTGCCGGCCGCGGCCTGGGCCCGGGATCCGGCTAATCGGGGCCGCATCTACCAGGGGCCCATCCGGGTGGAGGAGCGAGAGGGAGCCCAAGTGCCGGTCATGGAGCTGGCCACCCCGGTCTACGGCGAGAGCGTGGACGAGTCCCACCCCCGGCCGCCCGGCGGTCTGACCGGGGTGCTGCTCTTTAAGATCGACCTCAGCCGGTTGGTCGGCTCCTACTGCGCGGGTATCCGCTCCGGCCGCACGGGTTATTGCTGGGTGATTAGCCAGGCGGGGCTTTTCCTCTACCATCCGGAGCGGGACTTCATCGGCCAGGACGCCTTTACGGCCCGGGGCCGGCGCAACCCGCGGATCGACTTCGGGGCCATCAACGAGATTCAAAAATCCAGGATGGCGGCCGGCGAGGAAGGCGCCTCCCGCTACACCTCGGGCTGGCACCGGGGCGTCATCGGGCAGATGGAAAAATTCCTGGCCTATGCCCCGGCCAAGGCCGAGCCGGACGGCGGGCAAATCTGGTCGGTGGCGGTGGTGGCGCCCACGGACGAGGTCTACGGCACCATTCATTCGCTCTACGTGCGGCAGTTTTTGATCCAGGGCCTGCTCATCTTCGCCCTGATCTGCGCCGCCGCGGCCATCATCTACTATACCTCGCGCTGGTCCGTGGAGTTGCAGCAGGAGGTGGACCGCACCACCGTCGACCTGCGCCGCAGCCAGAAGCAGTACAAGTCGGTGGTGGAGAATGCCCGGGACCTCATCTTCCTGCTGGATGAAACCGGGGCCTTCCTCAGCGCCAACAATGCCGCGGCCCGGGTCCTGGGCATCCCGGCGGTGGGCCTGCAAGGCAAAAACCTGGCCGACTTTTTCGAGCCGGAAGCCCTCGGCGCCATGCTGGGGGCGGTGGCGGAGGTCTTCAGCAGCCGCCGCACCATGGAAATCAAGCAGGCCATGCGCCTTCGGGAGCGCACCTATTGGTTTTCCATTCACTTTGTGCCCATCTTCGGGGAAGACGGCCGTTCGGTGGAGCAGGTCCTGGTCATGGCCCGGGACCTCACCGATCGCCAGGAGCTGGAAAAGCAACTGGCCCAAACCGAAAAACTGGCCTCCCTGGGCACCCTGGCCGCGGGCGTCTCCCACGAGATCAACAATCCGGTGGGCATCATGCTGGGCTTCACCGAACTCCTGTTGGACCGGATCCCGCCGGATAGCCAGGAGCACCAGATGCTGAAGACCATCGAGCGCCAGGGGCTCAACGCCAAGAAGATCGTCG
>JBIOJX010000429.1:0-1744 GCA_044451265.1 Desulfobaccales bacterium | reverse complement strand
TCTTAAAGGCTGCCGCCAAGTTCCCCCCTTTGACCAAGGGGGGTTAGGGGGGATTTTTCGTCCTCGTGGGTGAGAGGTTTGTGGGTCATTAACCTTTAGTATCCAGTACCACCGGGTTGAGCCGCTGATAGTCGGCCTGGCCGGCGCCGGCTTTCGCCGCCATCTCGATGTAGGGCACGTCGGCCAGGGTGCGCCCCAACAGTTCCACGCCCACGGCGTCGGCGGCCACCGGGTCGGTGGAAATGATCATGGTCCCGGTGTCTTTCAGATCGGAGAGCGACCCGCCGGTGGGGCCGTTGGTCATCATGCTCACCGTGCCGTCCAGGACGCACAGGGTGGGCTTGAGCAACTGCGACAGCTCGGTGATGATGCCGTTGATGTCCTGGTGGAAGACGTTGCGCCGCCCCCCCAGGAAGCCGTAGAAATTTTTGAGGATCATGGAGGCCCCGGCGCGTTGATGGTCCTTGACCGGGGAGACTACGATGACCCTGGTCACTCCGGTGAAGGCCCCGGCCATGACCGGCCAGTTTTCTATGAGCTTGCCGCCGGGGAGGCTGAGGGGAGCAAACAGGGCGGCCCGGGGCGCGATGATCCGGGCGCCGCTGGTCCGGGCGGCCGCGGCCAGGCCGGTGATCTCAAAGCAACTGTCGGGATTGTTGATGGGGTTGTCCGTCACCAATACCTGGGCGGCCCCGACCTTGGAACAGAGGCCGGCCACGGCGGCGAGCAGCTCCGGGTGGGTGGTCGCCCCCAGGGAGGCCGGGGTGGCGAAGGCGGCGTTGACCTTGATGAGCACCCGGTCGCCTTTCTGGATAAAGGACTCCATTCCTCCCAGGGCCTTAAGGCCCTGCTCGAACATGGCCGCCCGGTCCGTGCCCCGGACGATGGCCATTTTCGCCTGGTCCGCGGCCCGGCCGCGGGGGGTAAAATCCCCCAAACCGGTCAAGGCCTTTGGTCCCTCGGAGGGGGCCGGGCCTCGGGAGTCATACAGGGCCAGGCCCAGGCCGCCGGCGACCAGGGTCAGGACCGAGGCGTACCCCACCCGCTTGAGGAAATCCCGGCGGTTCAGTTCGTCGGTCCGCCTTTTCTCTTCATCTTCGGGTCGGTTCAAGGCTTTCCCTTGAGTTCATTTTTCAATTTGCCGGCTAGTTCCAGGGCGGCGGCCAGCGAAGTGGCGTCATGCACGCCGGCCAGAGCTTTGTCCTGGACAAAGACTAGTTCAAACGAGTTATCCAGGGCCAGCACCTGGAAGTCTCCCGGCGGGGCCGGCTCGATTTTTTGGTAACCGTTCGCCGCTAAAAATTCCAGATAACGCTTGGCCTCCGCCCGGGCCTGCTCCGGGTTGTCCCGCGGCGCCAAGAAGGCCGTGGCCTTGCCGCTCTTCAGGTTGTATTCTCCCGTAAGGAAGTTATTCAAACCCTCACAACCAAAGGTGTCGGCGGCGCAGAGGCGCACGGTGTCCCGCACCAGACCTTCCTGGGGAAAGAGCGCCGTCGCCGGTTTGGTCGCGCCCTCGGCGGGAAGCTTGGCCAGCAGGGCGGTGGCGTAAGTCTTCAGGGAGTTTTGCAAAGACTCCGAGGCCCGGTCCGCCACGATCTCCACATAATACCTCCCCTGGGTGAAAAACAGGGCGTTGCCGGTGGCATAGGCATTGGCGGTCAGGGGAATACTGGCGGAACCGGAACGGCGCTGCCCGCTGAACACGGCAAAGGCATTGGAAGCTGAACCCATATCATAGATAAAC
>JBIOJX010000428.1:0-1752 GCA_044451265.1 Desulfobaccales bacterium | reverse complement strand
CCCTCGTGGCCAGCCCGGCGGCGGGCGTCCTGTCCGGAGTCACCGCACACACGGTGCTGCTCATCAGCAGCGCGAATCAGCCCGCAACCTGGCAAGAGAGGCTAAATTTTTCCGGCCTGGTGCTGACGCTGCCGGCCGCCGCCGCAGTGGCAGACCGCCTGGAGCTTAGATTTATCGGGGCCGCCTGCACCGGCGCCGCCGCCCGGCTCGTGGGAGTTATTTCCCGGGATTCTCTGGTCCAGGCGATCCACGACGAACTGGCGCCCTTGGGAGAGGCGGTGGTTGGCAAGAATCTCGATAAGGCCCTGGAGGCCTTTGATCTCATGGCCCCCCACGCCGGCTGCGTGACCGAGGCGATGGAGCGCCCCGCCGACACCTACGAGAAACCCGGGTGGATCGAGCTGCCGTTTGAAGACGCCAGCCTGTCGGCGCCGGTCATTCCGGCCGCCGCCACCAGCGAGGCGGTGCCAACCGGCCTGTGGCGCACCGTGCGCCCGGTGATCGACTATCAGCGGTGCAAGCGCTGCGCCTGGATCTGCAGCACCTTCTGCCCCGAAGGGAACATCAGCCTGAACCAGGAAGGCTACCCGCAGATCGACTACGAACACTGCAAAGGTTGCCTCATCTGCCTGGCGCAATGCCCAAGGCATGCCATCCGGGCCGTCCCGGAGCGTGACGCGGCGGCAGGAGGTCGGACATGAAGCGCACCCTGTTGACCGGTAACGGCGCCGCGGCCTGGGGGGCGCGGCTGGCGCAGGTGGATTACGTGCCGGCCTTTCCCATCACCCCCCAGACGGAGATTATTGAGACCATTGCCGCCTGGATTGATGCCGGAGAGATGGACTGCCGCATGGTTACCCTGGAATCCGAGCACTCCATGCTGACCGCCGCGGCCGCCGCGGCCGCCACCGGCGTCCGGGTCTTCACCGCCACCTCCAGCCAGGGGCTGCTCTACGCCATGGAGATGATCTATACCGTGGCGGGCTGGCGCGCCCCCTTCGTGCTGGTCAACGTCTCCCGGGGGCTGGCCTCCCCCATTACGCTGGAGCCGGATCATAACGACATCCTGGCGGCCCGGGACAGCGGTTTTCTGCAAATTCACTGCGCCACCTGCCAGGAGGTCCTGGACAGCACCCTCATGGCCTTTCGCCTGGCCGAGGACCGGCGGGTGCGCCTCCCGGTCCTGGTCAACCTGGACGGCTTCTATCTCTCTTTTACCCGGGAACCGGTGGAGATCCCGGACGCGGCCGCGGTCCAGGAGTTTGTCGGCCCCTTTGACCCCGAAAATATCCGCTTCCGGGCCAGCCACCCCATCAGCCAGGCCGTGGCGGTGCTGGGCGGCACGCCGTACTCCTATTTCCGTTACGAAACCCACCTGGCCTCCCTGAACGGCCTGCCGGTCTACGACGACATCGCCGCCGCCTTCGCCCGGAGCTTCGGCCGCAGCCATGCCGCCGTGGAAACCTACCGCACGGAGGACGCCGACCTGGTCTTTTTCATGATCGGCTCCTTTGCCACCAAGGCCCGGGAAGCCGTGGACCGGCTTCGGGAGGCGGGCTGGAAGATCGGCCTGGTGCGCCCGCGCCTGATCAGACCCTATCCGGAAGCCCGCCTGCGTCAGATTTTGGCCGGCAAACGCGGCGTGGCGGTCATCGACCAGAACCTGTCCATGGGCAAGGGCGGGGTGCTGTTTGCGGAGCTGGCTTCGGTGCTTTACGGCTTACCCAACCCTCCGGTCCTGGTCAGTTTCAT
>JBIOJX010000427.1:0-1768 GCA_044451265.1 Desulfobaccales bacterium | reverse complement strand
TCCTGCAGGGGGCGGAAGGCCAGGCAAATGCCCTCCACGTCGCATACCCGGTTGATCCTCACCTTATAGCCCCGAGCCCGGGGCAGGGCCTGCTCCAGGTCCTTCAGGGCCTCCTCGTATCTCTTCTCCTTGACCGCAATGTACCCGAGGTTATTCAGGGCCAGGGGATTGCCCGGATCCAATTTCAGGATCTCCTGGAACCTGGCCTTGGCCTGGTCCAGGTTGCCCGCCTCCAGGAGATCGTAGCTCTCCACCAGCCGCTGGATAATCTTGCCGTCGCCTTGGGCCAGGACCTCGCCGCTCCAGGCCAGCAGCAAACTGAGAACCAGCGATATCATTATCCGCCAGGGTCGCCTCATCTCTCTTCCTCGCTTTGTCTTGGTTTGTTCCTCAAAAATAAGGAGGCGGCTTGCGGCTGTCAATCTCCGTCAAGGCGCGGGCATCATCATTGATCGCCGTTTGTCTTTCACTGACTACTGCTACTGGCTACTGCCAAAAAAAAGGCCCCCGTGAGGGGGCCGAGGAGCTCCTGTGGGCGGCAGGATTAAAGGGTTATCATTTAGGTCTTAAGCCGCTGCCTGGCACGGGACCCGCATCCATGTAGCCTTTAACCATATCGATGTTTGTCTTGATCAGAGGCTCGAGATCCTGGTTGCCAGTCGAGCCGGCGACGGGTTTGAAGGCGCTGCAGATGTTACCCACGGTGCAAACCCGGTTGACCTGAACCATGTAGCCCTTAGCCTTGGGCAGGGCCTGATTCAGATAAGTGTCCGCCTTGTCGAATTTCTTCTCGGCCACCATGCAGGCCGCCAGGTTATTCAGGGCCAGGGGGTTGCCCGGGTCCTTTTCCAGAATCTTGCCCAGCATGCCTTCGGCCTTTTTGTACTGCTGCTTGTTGATCATTTCCCAACTATCCAGCAGCGCTTTGCCGACGTCCAGGTCTTTTCCCTTTTTCTCTGCGGCAAAGGCCAATCCCGCGCCGCATAAAGTCAGGGCCAACGCTATACAAATTACTTTAACCCAGGTCCGTTTCATATCCTCTCTCCCTCGAAGTGATAAGAATGCCGAATTAGTAAATTAGCCGCCCTTACGACACCTAATATAGTTATTCTGAAGCGATTGTCAAAATAATTACGTCGATAATTCATCCACCGATGCATTTTTCCGCCGCTGCCCCAAAAACCGGCGTCATTCCAAGGCCTCGCGGGCCCGCCTAATCCCGCAGGCGGGGGTCGATGGCCTCCCGGATGCCTTCCCCCAAGAGGTTGTAGCTCATGACGGTCACCAGGATGGCCAGACCCGGAAAGACCGACAGCCACCAGGCAATCTCCAGGTTGTCCTTGCCCATGGTGAGGATATTGCCCCAACTGGGGGTAGGGGCCTGCACCCCCAGACCCAGGAAGCTCAGGGCGCTTTCCGTCAAGATGGCCCCGGCCACGCCCAGGGTGGCGGAGACCATCACCGGGGTCAGGGCGTTGGGCAGCAGGTGCCGCCAGATGAGCCGGGCATCCGAGGCCCCCAGGGCCCGGGCCGCCACCACGAATTCCCGTTCCCTGAGCGACAGGAATTCGGCCCGCACCAGCCGCGCCACTCCCATCCAGCCGGTGACGCCGATCACCACCATGATGTTCCAGATGCTGGGCCCCAGCACCGCGATGACCGCCAGGATCAGAAATAAGGTGGGGAAACAGAGCATCAGGTCCACCAGGCGCATGAGCACGGCGTCCACCACCCCGCCGTAATATCCCGCCAGAGCCCCCACCAGCAC
>JBIOJX010000426.1:0-1790 GCA_044451265.1 Desulfobaccales bacterium | reverse complement strand
TGCGCAGATGCGGCAGCAGGCGCCTTCCGCCCCGATGGGGCAGGGCTTCATGGTTTTGGCGCGATCAAAAATAGTCTCAACGCCCTCAGCCGCAGCCTTCTTCAGCAGCTCCTGGGCCGCCGGATCCATGGTAAGCTTTTCCAAATCTAACTCAGCCATTAAAATAATCCTCCAGTTTCTTACTTTCAGAGGCGACCTTCATGGCCCCTCTCGGTAAAGAGAGCCCGCCCTCGGGGGTTGCGTCCGTTTCCAGCCAATAAAGGGGCTGGGCTCCAGGACAGTGTGGTAATATTCCAGGGCAGCCGCGGGCCTTAGCCAGCCAGTTCCTGGATAATGGATTTGACAAGTTTCACCGCTTCCGGATGGCGCATGATGAGCAGGTCGCTTCCGGCCAGCAGCAGGTCCACGGCAGTGATGGCTTCCATGAGGATGCCCCGCTTGGTCTGGTCGCCCAGATGCGGCGCTTCTTCATTCGTCTGTCTGCACTCTTTCACCTTCCACACTTCTTGACCGACATAGTTGACGATGGGCAGCTGCAGCTTGTCGTCTTCCTGGGTCAGAGCCGCCATGCGATCCCGCTCCATGACGGAGTAGCTGTATTCCAGGCCGTAACCCAGACCGCCGGTGGTGGGATCAACCAGGATGTTGGTGTCTTTGACCCCCAATTGGCCCAGCAGGATGTTCAACTGTTTGGCCAGGTTGACGTCGATGGGGGAGTTGGCGATCACCGTGTGGCCATAGGCCAGGGCAGCCGCGCCGATCTTCTTGTAGTTCTTGTCCTGGACCGGGCCGATGACTATGGGCTTGTCACCGCAGGCTTCCGCTACCGCGGGCAGCACTTCGGCGTCCTTTTCCACGTTGCTGGTGCCGAAGACGATGAAGGGCACGTCGATGGCCGCGGCCACCTTCTTGGCCGTAGCGGCGGCCGCCTCGGCGGAGGCGTTGTCGCCGTTGGGATCGGTGCTGTTCAGGATCAGGGCGATGGCGTCGGCCCCAAATTCCTTAACGCACTTCTGGGCCCAGGCCACGGGGTCGCCAGCCACGGCTTTGATGGCGGCATAGGCCGGGGCGGCCCACTCTTCGCCCGGGTCCTTGTCCCACACTTCCATGGCAATCCGGGGTTTGTTGGGCATGACCCCTTCAAAAACATAGAAGGGGTAGGAGGTCTCGCCTCCCAGGGTAATGGCTTTATCGCCTTTGCCAATGGTTACGGTTTTGATCGAACCCGAGTAAATCTGTTTGGGAATCTCGAAGGCCAAGGTAGTTCCCTCCTTAATTTTTTCCGGAATTGCCGGCATGTTAACTTGATTTAAACCTGCGGAGGTATAAACATTGTGAAAATAATAATTTATTGGTCAACCTGTCAAGTAAAAAATCACGCTATAGCCCGCGCTTACGCGCTTTCACGAAAGCAATTTGGCAAATATTTCATAAGCTGCTTGTAATGCTGGGGAATTAGCAGGCAGCTGATAGGTGGGCCGCCCCTGGCTGTCGTACTCGGCGATGAGGGGATCCTCCGGGATCAGGCCGGCCAGTTCCATGAGAGAGGTCTCAAAGTGTTTGGCTTTGGCCCAATTGACGGTGTCGTCCCAGGCCTCGGGGGCGTAACCGAGGCGGAAGAGCTGGACGGCCTCGGCCGAGACGCCGCGGCGGGCGATCAGGGCTCGCGTCGCGGGATCCATGAACGCGCCGCCGCCGGTCGCCAGCACATGAACCGGCTGGGCCAGGAGCCGCGCGATGACGCGGCGCTCGCCGTCGCGGAACGCCGATTCGCCGCGATACCGGAAGAT
>JBIOJX010000425.1:0-1798 GCA_044451265.1 Desulfobaccales bacterium | reverse complement strand
GGTGGGGGAAATGGTCAACTTCGGGGAGGCGGGAAGAATCTGCCTCAACCAGGAAATGCATGGGGCGTGCGAGAATTGCCTGTGGTGGGAATGGGATAGCCTCCGGGGGGAGTGCAGCAATTCCCAGTACCACATTTGCCCGCTCTATCGGGAGCGGCTCTTCAGCCTGGCGGCCCAGGGACAGACTCGGGTTAGCGAGTCTCGGCCCGGAGCGCGGCCGTCTTCAGGCGCCGGGTTAGCTGATCCGCCTGACGCAAAGGCTGAGGAATCCGGTACTTCGTAACACAGCCCAGGGTAATGGCCCGGCTCTCCTCCAGGGTGATCAAGTGCCCGGGGGAAAGGTAGAGGGGTCGTACGCCCTTTTGGGTCCGCAGGATGAAGCCCACCTGTTTTCCTTGATAAATCAGTGGACTAGACGAGCCGGCCGCCAACTCCGGTTCTGCCCCGGCGCCCACCAGGCGGCTCTTGGCCGCGCCGATGGTGGGCACGTCCAGCACCAGCCCCAGATGTGAGGCCAGCCCCAGGCCCCGGGGATGGGCAATCCCCTGGCCGTCCACCAGAATGACCTCCGGCCGGCTTCGCAGCCGTTCGAACGCCGCCGCCAGGATGGGAATCTCCCGGAAGCTGAGCAGCCCGGTGCGATACGGAAACGGGCACTCGCCCGCCGCGGTCGCCTCTTCCACCAGTTCCAATTCCGGATAGCTATAGACCGCGATGGCCCCGAAGATCCGCCGGTCGGCCCGGTCCGTGATGGCGTCGGCCCCGGCCACCAGCCGGGGGGGATGTGGCAGAGGGACGATCCGGACGCGATGACGCAGTTCCTCCTGAACAGCCAAGGCATCTTGATAGGTTTTAGGCCAGGAAGATAGGAGTTTTTCGTCCATCTCTACTTCTGCCCGGGTAGGGGCCCGCCGGTTTCCAAATCGGCCTGTTCCAGACTATGGGAGAGTTCCACCATCCGCCCCAGGCCCACCCTGATCAGGCCCCGCTGCGGCCGGTCCAGGTCGATAATCACCAGGATTACCGCGGCGATGAGCAAGGAAGCCACCATGGTAACCATAAAATTTCGCCGTCCCGCCAGCCCATTGCCATAGCCGATCAGGCCAATCGCCGTCAGGGCCACGAAATAGAGCAGCACCAGGATGATTTCGGGCACGTGGTTTTCCAGGGCGGTTAAGCCCTTGGAGTGGAGGTCTATGACCTCGTTCAACGATTGGAGAAACAGTCCGGCGGTAACGGCCCGGGGGTCCTGAGCGGCCCAGGCGCCGGCCCGTGACCAGAGCTCCAGCTGCAGCCGCTCCGTTTGGTCCATTGCCGTTTGGAATTGTTCCCCCTCCATGCCGGCCCGATAAAACTGCAACCGGACCTGGACGTATTGGCGCAACAGGTTGGAGACCTCTTTTCTGGGGGGCTCCGGCATCAGTTGCGCCCTGAGATAGGTGGTGCCGATGGCATTGGACTCTTCCAAAACCTGCTGCTTGCGAAGCTCAAACCTGGACATGGCCATGGAGAAGGTGAACCCCAGGAGGAGGGCCAGGAGGCCCAGCATGGCGCCCTGAATCGTGATGATCTGGGACCTGGCGTCCTCGTCGACTGCAGGGCGTTTCCACCGCCCCAGCCGAAAACCGAGCTCATCGCCCAGAAGGAAAAAAACTAGACTGCCGCCAAAGATGAGCCACAGGCCCAGATCATACAGCAATTCTTTTTCCACTATCCCTCCCGGCCGAGGTCTTCGTGATGGTGCCTGGGCGCTAGGGTCGCACCAACTCGGCGCTATAAATAAACGCCCCATCCCGCC
>JBIOJX010000424.1:0-1803 GCA_044451265.1 Desulfobaccales bacterium | reverse complement strand
CCCCAGGGGATGGGCGATTGGCAAGGTTAATCATGACCTGCGGCGCAACCTCATCTGGTTGGCTCTGGTGGCGATCTTGGCGCTGGCTGCGGCCTGGTTCGGGTCGGACCTGGTCGTGGTGCGGCCGCTCCGAAATTTGCGCCAGCTCACCGAGCGGCTGGCCGCGGGAGATTTGAGCAAGCGCGCCGGTCCCGCCTACCCGGCGGGGGAACTGGGGCTACTGGCGCAGGACTTCGACCGCATGGCCGCAACGCTGCAGGAGCGGGACGCTGATCTCCTGAAGACCGCGGCGGAACTGCGGCAGCGGGCCAAGGAGCTGACCGCCGCCAATCAGGAATTGGAGAACTTCACCTATTCCGTGGCCCACGACCTCCGGGCGCCGCTCCGCTCCATGGGCGGCTTCGCCCGGATACTGTTGGAGGACTATCCCGATCAGCTCGATGCGGAGGGTCAGAGATACCTGAATATCATTCAGCAGGAAGCCCGCAAGATGGGGCAGCTCATCGACGATTTGCTGGCCCTGGCCCGTCTGGGGCGCAAGGAACTGAGCCTGGCCCGCCTCGATCTGGCTGATCTGGCCCAGGTGGTTTTTGACGAGTTAAAGGCGGCCTATCCGGAAAGAAACCTGCAAATCGAGGTCCAGCCCCTGCCCGCAGTTCTGGGAGACCGGGTTATGTTCCGCCAGCTCCTGGCGAACCTGCTGGATAATGCCATCAAATTCACCCAGGATCGGGACCCGGCCTTAATTCAGGTGAGCGGCTGGAGTGCCGGGAAAGAAAATATCTACTGTATCAAAGACAACGGCGTCGGGTTCGACATGAGGTATGTGCACAAGTTGTTTGAAGTCTTTCAACGGCTGCACCCGGAAGAGGAATATGGCGGGACCGGGGTGGGTCTGGCCATCGTCAAGCGGGTCATCGACCGCCATGGGGGTCGGGTGTGGGCTGAAAGCACGCCTGGCGAAGGCGCCACTATCTGTTTTGCCCTCCCCCAGAGAGAAGAGGCTTGAGTTTTATAATTAATTCCCCTATCATCCAGTGACAAGTTCAAGGTTCAAAGTTCCAGGTTATAAAGTAAAGTCCGAGATTCTTTTCAAAAGGGAAACATCATGGAATATAAGGATGTGGATATTTTGCTGGTGGAAGACAACCCCCATGACGTGGAACTCACCCTCAGGGCCTTGAAGAAACACAACCTGGCCAACCAGGTGCACGTGGCCAGGGACGGGCAAGAGGCCCTGGATTTCCTCTTCGACGCCGGCCCCATCTCCGGGAAAAAATGCAATCGCCTGAAGGTGATCCTCCTGGACCTGAAGCTTCCCAAGGTGAGCGGCTTAGAGGTGCTGAAAAAATTAAAGAGCGATGAGCGGTGCAAAACCGTGCCGGTGGTGGTGCTGACGTCGTCCCAGGAAGACCAGGACATCCAGGAGTGCTACAAGCTCGGGGTGAATAGCTACGTGGTCAAGCCGGTGGAATTTGAGGCCTTCGCCAAGACCGTGGCGGATCTGGGACTATACTGGATGCTGGTGAACAAGCCGATGTAGCTGGGTCTGGAGTAGGGGCACAGCTTGCTTTGCCCTCGATTGATCTCTGCCCTAAAATCCCCTCATTTCATTCAACCGACCTCTTTGAAGCGCCCCGCTCGCCAACCATAAAAGCCATAGACCGCCAGGCCGACCAGCAGCCACAGCCCCAGGCGCCACCAAGAGGTCGCCGGCATGGAGAGCATCAGGCCCAGGCAGACCAGGGTTCCCAGGGCGGCGATGGTTTTGCCCCAGGGGCAACGGAAGGGGCGGGGCAGGGT
>JBIOJX010000423.1:0-1805 GCA_044451265.1 Desulfobaccales bacterium | reverse complement strand
GGGCAGGTCCTGGGAAAAATGCCGGTGCGCACCGATCTCCACCTGATTCCGGGTGCGGGCCACTCCTTTGAGTCGCATAACGGCATCGTGGCCCCGGAATTGCTGGACGAAATCTGCCGGGTGATCCTGGGCTGGCTGGACAGTTTGTAAAGCAGTGGTCAGTGGTCAGTAGCCAGTGGCCAGTTTTTTTCTGGCAACTGAGACTGGCAACTGGCATCTGTTTTGAAGTAATTTAGGGCGTGTCTTGTCCGCCATTTACTCTGCTCAGGGTGAGCACCCTGCTGAGAAAATCTTTAACTGACTACTGACTACTGGCTACTGACTACTGGCTACTGAACTATGAGTGTCATTTTAGTCGTCGACGATGACGCCCCCACCCGGGAGGCGCTGGCCACGGGCCTGAAGAAGCTGGGGCACGAGATCCACGTGGCGGGCACCGGGGCCGCGGCCCTGGAGGCGGTGCGGCGGCATGAAGTGGACCTGGCCATCATTGACCTGAAGCTGCCGGACATGGTGGGCACCGAGCTTTTCGGGGCCTTGCGCATCCTGCGCCCCGAGGCCATCGCCATCATGATCTCCGGCCACGCCACCGTGGATGAGGCCGTGTCCGCCATCAAGCGGGGCATCTACGACTTCATCACCAAAGATTTCCGCATGGGCGAGCTGCGCAAGGTGGTCAGCAAGGCCCTGGAGACCCAAAAACTCCTGGTGGAAAACGAGCGGCTGCGCCAGGCCTTGAAAGAGCGCAGCGCCAGTGGCCGCATGATGGGCCGGTCCGCGGCGTTCCTCAAGATTATGCAAACGGTCAGCCAGATCGCCCCGATGAAAAGTACGGCGCTGCTCTCGGGTGAGAGCGGCGTGGGTAAGGAACTCATCGCTGACGCCATCCATCAGCAAAGTCCCAGAAAGAACAAGCCCCTGGTGAAGCTCAATTGCGGCGCCCTGCCGGAAGGCCTCATCGAATCGGAGCTCTTCGGCCACGAAAAAGGGGCCTTCACCGGGGCCATCCAGCAGCGCAAGGGCCGCTTCGAGCTGGCCGACGGCGGCAGCCTCTTCCTGGACGAAATCAGCGAAATGCCCCTGGCCACCCAGGTGAAGCTGCTGCGGGTGCTCCAGGAAGGGGAGTTCGAAAGGGTAGGGGGGGTCCAGACCCTGAAAGGCGACGTCCGGATCATCGCCGCCACCAACGTCGACCTGGAGGCCGCGGTGGCTGCGGGACGCTTCCGCAAGGACCTGTTCTACCGCCTCAATGTCATCCACCTCATCATCCCGCCGCTCCGGGAGCGGGTGGAGGATATCCCCCTCTTGGCCCTGTACTTCCTGGACAAGTTCTGCCTGGAAAACAACCGCCCGGCCATGGGGTTCACCCCCAACGCCATGCTGGCCCTAAAAAATTATCACTGGCCCGGCAATATCCGGGAACTGCAGAACGTGGTGGAACGGGCGGTAGCCCTGACCACCGGCAATATGGTGCATCTGGAGGACCTGCCGGACGAGATCCGCCGGTACCACCCGGAGGATGACAAGATCGTCCTGCCGGTCGGGGCCACCATGGAGGAGATCGAGCGTCTGGCCATCCTCCAAACCCTGAAAAAGACCAACGGCGACAAGGAACTGGCCGCCCGCCTCCTGGGCATCGGCCTGGCCACCCTCTACCGCCGCCTGAAGGAGATGGAAGTGAAAGAGCCCGCGCCCGCGGAGGCGGAAACCGAATAGTTGTCAGTAGCCAGTGGCCAGTTGCCAGTGAAAAACCTGGTAAATTAAGGAAGTTACTCCCTCTCCCCCAACGGGGGAGAGGGTTGGGG
>JBIOJX010000422.1:0-1806 GCA_044451265.1 Desulfobaccales bacterium | reverse complement strand
GCTCATGGCCACTGACGCATTAAAGTTGACGGCTCAGATCGTCATGTCCCATGCTTCCATAAGTGAACTGACAACCCAAGAGTTAGTGGAGGAGATCAAAGATATTTATGCGTTGATAGCCTCCCTGGAGGCGGGCGAAGCTGCCGCGGAGGCGGCGCCCGGCGCCCCTGAACCGGCCAAAGAGGCGGAAGTTAAGAAGCCCTCCATCCCTCTGGACGAGATCGTCAAAGAGAAGTATGTGGTCTGCCTGGAATGCGGCAAGAAGATGCGCACCCTGAAAGCGCATCTGCGCAAGGCCCATAAACTGGCGCCGGCGGAATATTTCCGCCGCTACGCGCTTGACCCCAAGAAATTCCCCCTGGTCTGCCAGGAATACTCCGAGCAGCGCCGGAAGCTGGCCAAGGAAAAAGGTTTGGGGGAACGGGGCTTCCGCCGCCAGGCGACCTCCTGAGCCGGCCGCGGTAAAGCAAGGAATGGGGCCTAAGGGACCGGTTTGGTCCCTTAGGCCTTTTTTGTTAAGTGGCGAAGGCCTCCGGCCTGTGAAGAACACAGGCTGGAAGCCGGCGCTACTAAGTCAAAGTTTTTGGCCGCGAGGTTATTGAGTTTTGTTGCTCATAAAGATAAATTAAACGATTATGCGACTCTCTCTCAACTGGCTGGCGGATTTTGTCGAGCTTGCCGTGGCGCCGGAGGTCCTGGCGGACCGCCTCACCATGGCGGGCCTGGAAATAGATGCCATCGAACGGCTGACCCCGGAGTTTTCCGGAGTGGTGGTGGGCCGCGTCACCAAGGTGGAGCCCCATCCCCAGGCGGATCGCCTGCGGCTGGCGGAAGTGACCACGGGCACCGACACCTATCGGGTGGTCTGCGGCGCCCCCAACCTGGAATTGGGCCGGCTCTATCCCTTTGCCCCAATCGGGGCCGTAGTGGCCGGCGGCCAGCAGATCAAGGCCGCCAAGCTCCGGGGCATTGCCTCCGAGGGGATGCTCTGCGCCGAAGACGAGCTGGGGCTGTCCCAGGATCACGTGGGCCTGATGGATATTCCCCAGGATCTGCCGGTGGGCGCCGACCTGGCCGAGGCGTTGAATCTGGCCGACGTGGTCCTGGAAGTGGCGGTGACCGCCAACCGTTCCGACTGCCTGTCCATCCTGGGCCTGGCCCGGGAAGTGGCGGCCCTGCTGGATGTGCCCCTGCGCCATCCGGAGGTCCGGGTAGCCGCGGGGGAGGATCCGGGAGAGTTTTTGTTAAAGGCGAAGGTCACCATCCTGGACCCGGTCCACTGCCCCCGGTACGCCGCCCGTCTGTTGACCGACCTGACCGTGCAGCCCTCGCCCTTCTGGATGCGCCGGCGCCTGCAAGCCTCGGGGATCAGGGCCATCAACAACCTGGTGGACGTCACCAACTACGTGCTCCTGGAGTTCGGCCAGCCGCTGCACGCCTTCGATTTGACGCGCCTTACGAATCGCGAGATCGTGGTGCGCCTGCCGGCAAAATTGGAGCAGTTGGAAGGTTTCGTGACCTTAGATGGCCAGCTGCGGTCTCTGGAGCACGATACCCTGCTGATCTGCGACGCCGAGCGGCCGGTAGCCCTGGCCGGGGTCATGGGGGGGCTCGATTCCGAAGTGACTCCGGAGACCCGCCAGGTGCTGATTGAGAGCGCCTATTTCAACCCGGCCACCATCCGGCGCACCTCCAAGCGCCTGGGGCTGAGCAGCGAGGCCTCCTTCCGTTTCGAGCGCGGAGTGGACCCGGACGGGGTGATCCATGCCCTGGAGCGGGCCGCCCAACTCATGTGCGAGGTGGGGG
>JBIOJX010000421.1:0-1810 GCA_044451265.1 Desulfobaccales bacterium | reverse complement strand
GTCCTGGGTCTCCTGCACGCCAAGGATATCCTGGGATTGGATTTAAAGAACCTGGGTGAGGACGGGGTGCTGGAGAATATCCTGCGGCCCGCCTTTTACGTGCCGGAAAACAAGAAGGCCTTTGACCTGTTGACGGAGCTGCAGGCCCAGCATCTGCGCCTGGCCCTGGTGGTGGACGAATACGGCTCCCTGGTGGGGCTGGTGAGCGTCGAGGACCTGCTGGAGGAACTCTGCGGCGAGATTTCCCAGGAGTTTCAGGTGGAAGAGCAGCCCCTGGAGGAGATCGGCCCGGGGCTCTGGCGGGTCAGGGCCACCATGTCGCTGGCGGATTTCAACGAGGCCCTGGGGCTGGAGTTGCCCGCGGAGGAGTTCGACACCATCGGCGGCCTGGTCCTGAACCTTTTCGGGGCCCTGCCCCGGGAAGGTCGGTCCGTGACCTATGACCATCTCAGCTTCCGGGTGACCCGGATGAAGGGCACCCGCATCCTGGAGATCGAGGTGCGCCGGGAGCAGCCATGACTTACGGCATCCTCCTCATCTTCATCCCGCTCCTGCTCCTGGAAGCCTTCTTCGCGGCCGCCGAGATCGCCCTGGTGTCGGCCAACCGCCGCCGCCTGCACCACCGGGCCGAGGAGGGGCACCGGGACGCCCGCCTGGCCTTGCAGCTCCTGGCCCGGCCGGAGTATTTTCTGGCCACCACCTTGTTGGGGGCCTACATGGCCGCGGCGGCCAACACCGTCCTGGTGACCGCCTTTTTCCTGGGATTATTCGGCCGGGCGGCCGAAGTCCCCGTCATGATCGCCCTGCCGCCCCTGATCCTGATCCTGGGAGAGATCATCCCCAAATCCATCGGCCGGCAGCAGGCCACCCTGCTGGCCGAGCGCCTGGCCCCGATCCTCTGGGTCGTCTCCTGGGTCATTTATCCCATCACCTGGGTCTTCGCCGGCCTCAGCCGCTTGATCCTGCTGGTGGCCGGGGTCAAGAAGACCGGCCAGTTACCCTTCATCACTCGGGAGGACCTGCGCCTGGTGGTGGCCAAGAGCGGCCCGGAGGTGGACCTCCAGGGCCAGGAGCGCCTCTTCATCCACCGCATCCTCCAGTTCAGCCTGCGCACCGTCAAGGAGGTGATGGTCCCCCTCATCCGGGTGACCGCCATTCCGGACACCCTGAGCATCGCCCAGGCCCAGGAGGAGTTCCGCAATACCCAGTTCTCCCGCCTGCCGGTTTATCACCGGCGTATCGACAACCTCATCGGCGTGCTGCACAGCTTCGATCTTTTGGGCGAGGAACACCGGGAGCGCCCCATCAAGCCGTTCATCCGGCCGGTGAAGTATGAGCCGGAGCTGAAGAAGATCGACCGGCTGCTGGCCGAGATGCAGCGGGAGGGCAGCCACCTGGCGGTGGTGGTGGACGAATACGGCGGCGCCGTGGGTATCGTCGCCATCGAAGACCTGCTGGAAGAGATCGTCGGGGAGATCGCCGACGAATTCGACCAGGAGGTCACCCCTTACCGCAAGATCGGCGAAGGCCATTACCTCATCAGCGCCCGCACCGAAATCAAGGCGCTCAATGAATTTCTGAAGCTCGACCTGCCCCCCGGGGATTACGAAACCCTGGCGGGCTTTCTCATTACCCAATTGGGTGACCTGCCCCGGGGCGGCGAAAAGGTGCAGTACCGCAACCTGAAATTTATTGTGCGCACCACCGAGGCCCGGGCCGTCAAGGAGGTGGAACTCATTGTCGAACGCCCCGAGAAGTGAACGCTGGGCCTTTTTTGACTGCTTCGCCGGGATCAGCGGCGACATGACCC
>JBIOJX010000420.1:0-1818 GCA_044451265.1 Desulfobaccales bacterium | reverse complement strand
GGCCAGGGGCGGGGGGTGGTGGCCACCGCCAACTATCCGGCCCGAAAATATGGCATTCATTCGGCGCAGCCCATCTCCCAGGCCTGGAAGGCCTCTGAGGCGGCCCGGCGCCGGGGCTTGCCGCCGGCGGTCTTCGTACGGGGGCGGCATCGGCGCTACTCCGAGGTCTCGGACCGCATCATGGCCATCCTGCACCGCTTTGCCCAGGTGGTGGAGGAGGCCAGCATCGACGAGGCCTATTTCGACCTGAGCTTCGCCGGGTCCGTGGAGGCGGCCCTAGAAATTTGTCGGCAAATTAAGCGGGAAATCCAGGCGAAGGAGCAGCTCACCGGCTCCATTGGGCTCGGCCCCAACAAACTGGTCGCCAAGATCGCCTCGGATTTTCAGAAGCCCGATGGCCTGACGGTGGTAAGGGCAGACGAAGCCGAGGATTTTCTGGCCCCGATGGCGGTGCGGAAGATCCCCGGCATCGGCCCTAAGACGGAGAAGTATCTGGCCGGCCTGGGGATCAAGGTGGTGCAGGATTTAAAGAGATTTTCGGCGGCAGACTTACAAAAAATGTTCGGCAAGTGGGGTCCGGAACTTTACGAGCGCCTGCGCGGCCGCCACTTCAGCCCCCTGGTGACGGAGTGGGAGCCCAAGTCCGTGGGCGAGCAGGAGACCTTCGGCCAGGATACCTTGGATCTGAATTTTATCTTTACCCGCCTCTGGCTCATGTGTCATGGGGTCTTCCAAAGGGTGCAGGCCGAAGGCTTCCAGACCTACCGCACCGTGGTGGTGACCGTCCGCTTCGCCGATTTCGACACCAAATCGCGTTCGCATACGCTCAGCGAGCCCACCGACTCGCCCCGCCTCCTGCGCTTTGAGGCCATGAAGCTGCTGGCGCCTTTCCTGGACCGCCGGGAAAACCCCAAACGTAAACTGCTCCGCCTCATCGGCGTGCGGGTGGAAAAGCTGGGGAAATGATTTGCCACTTCTCTGTGCCCCTCTGTGTCCTTTGTGTCTCTGTGGTGAAATCTTTTAAATAATAGACCGCACCACCCCGCCGTCGACCCGCACCGCGGCGCCGTTGGTGGCCGAGGCCAGGGGGCTGGCCAGGTAGGCCACGAGATGGGCCACTTCCTCGGTGCTGGCGAAGCGCTGCAAGATGGAGGTGGGGCGCACGGACCGGAAGAATTCCTTTTCCACTTCCTCCGGAGTAATCCCCCTGGCCTGGCCCAATTCGGCGATGAAGCGGCCGACGCCCTCCGAGCGGGTGGGGCCAGGCAGCACCGCATTCACCGTGACCCCTGTGCCCGCGGTGGTTTCGGCCAGGCCGCGGCTCAGGGCCAGGTACATGGCCTTGGTGACGCCGTAATGGATCATCTCCACGGGGATGTTGACCCCGGACTCGCTGGACAGGAAGATGATGCGGCCCCAGTCGGCGGCCTTCATGCCCGGCAGGTAGTGGCGGGAGAGGCGCACGCCGCTCATGAAGTTGATCTCGATGATGGCCTGCCAGTCGGCGTCGCTGGTCGCTTCGAAGGGCCGGTGCTCGTACATCCCCAGGTTATTGACCAGGATGTCCAGCGCCGGGAAGCGGCGAATAGTCGCCGCGGCGCCCTCCGCTTTGGCCAGGTCGGCGGCCAGGGCTTCAAGCTTGGCCGCGGGATGCGCCCGGCGAATCTTCTCGATGGCCCCGGCCACCCGGCCCTCGCTGCGGCCGTTGACAATCACCCGGGCCCCTTCGGCCGCCAGCGCTTGGGCAATAGCCAACCCGATCCCGGCAGTGGAGCCGGTCACCAGGGCCAGTTTGTTTTCCAACTTGAGGTCCATAGG
>JBIOJX010000419.1:0-1848 GCA_044451265.1 Desulfobaccales bacterium | reverse complement strand
TTTATATACTAAATTTAAACAGCTTGTCAAGGATTTCCAGGAAAAAAAACGCCGCGAGCCATTTATTTTAGGATTTCTTGCAGCTACAGGGGACCGGCCTTTCCCAAAGTGGCGCCGGATAGGCTCTGGCTCTCCCGGTTCCGAGCCTTTCCGGTAACATTGACAGGTCGGAGGCGATGTTTACTTTAAAGGAAAGCTCGAACTGGGGATAACATGACCAAGAAGACCCTGGAGGATTACCAGGCAAAACGCGATTTTCACCGCACCCCGGAGCCCGCGGGGGGCGGCCGGGGGGCGTCGGCGGCCCCCATCTTCGTGGTCCAGAAGCATGACGCCAGCCGCCTCCACTACGACTTTCGTTTAGAGGTGGACGGGGTCCTCAAATCCTGGGCCGTCCCCAAGGGGCCGTCCACCCACCCCAAAGAGAAGCGCCTGGCCGTGCCCACCGAGGACCACCCTCTGGAATACGCCGGCTTTGAAGGGGTGATTCCGGAGGGGTACGGCGCCGGCACCGTCATGGTCTGGGATACCGGCCCCTTCCAGAATCTCACCGAAAAGCAGGGAGTGGCCATTCCCCTGGCGGAGGCGGTGGCCCATGGCCACGTCAAGGTCTGGCTGGAGGGCCGGAAGCTCAAGGGCGGCTATGCCCTGACCCGTTTCAAGACCGGCAAGGACGAGGCCTGGCTGCTGGTGAAGGCGGACGACGAGGCGGCCGATCCGGCCGATGATATCCTAAAAAGCCGGCCCGAGTCAGCCCTCAGCGGCCGCACCCTGGAGGAGATCGCCGGAGAGGGTTGAGATCGGCGCCTGGCTTTGTAGGGGCGGTTCTCGAACCGCCCTTAAATTTCAACAGGGTCATCAAAATATATGGAAAAACCTCCCATCAAGCGCCTCCTGGAGCCGGAAGCCCTGTAGGGTGCGTCCTACGCACCAAAAAAGGCCGCTCACCGCTCACTGTTGGCCCTTCCCCACAAAATGCTTATAGTAACCCCATGAACCTCGTGGCGGCCTTAATGGAGCCGGCGGCCTATGACGAGCCGACTGGCGCAGTTAAGCTGATCCAGACCCATATCTCCTGGGTCTTCATCACCGACCGCTTCGCTTACAAGGTCAAGAAGCCCGTGGATTTCGGCTTCCTCAATTTCACCACCCTGCGCCGGCGCCACCACTATCTCCACGAAGAACTCGTCCTGAACCGCCGCCTCTGCCCCGATATCTACCTGGAGGTCCTCCCCATCACGGCTCAGCACGGCCAGGCGCACCTGGGCGGCTCAGGTCATCCCCTGGAATATGCCTTGAAGATGGTGCGCCTGCCCCAGGAGCGCATGATGGACGAAGTGGCAGCGCGGGGTGAGCTGCGGCAGGAACATCTGGACCGCATCATCGAGCGCCTGGTGCCGTTTTACGCCCAGGCGGCCACCGGCCCCCGGATCAACAAATTCGGGGAGCCGGCCATCATCGCCTATAACCATGCCGAGAATTTCTCGCAAACCGAGAACCTGGTGGGCCGGCTGCTCTCACGGGAGCTTTTTGACCACATCCGGACCTTTGCCGGTTCCTTTCTGGCCCGGAACCGGGCCCTGTTCTTCCAACGTATCCAGGAGGGCCGCATCCGGGATTGCCACGGCGACCTGCACTTGCAGAACATTTGCCTGGCCGACGAGGTATATATCTATGACTGCATTGAATTTAATCCCCGATTCAGATATGGTGATGTGGCGGCGGATATCGACTTCCTGGCCATGGACCTGGATTATCACGGCTTCCGGGAATTGAGCCGCTATTTGGTGGAGCGGCTGGCCCGGGCCGCCGGGGACCCGGAGCTGCTGGTGATGCTCGATTTTTACA
>JBIOJX010000418.1:0-1865 GCA_044451265.1 Desulfobaccales bacterium | reverse complement strand
TCTCCCCATCTGGCGCCGTAAATTGTCGTTTTCAATAAGACTAGTTAAGTAGTATACCCATTCCTCATTGTTAAGACAATGAAATCCGGTTACATTATGGATTACAATTTCTTGATTTACTCCTACGGGTGAAACCAGGGCGGGGATACCTGCCGCCATATACAGGATGGCCTTCATCCCGCACTTGCCGCGTTCAAAAGGATTATCCTGCAAGGGCATAACCCCAATATCGAATTCCTGGAGAGTTTCCACCTCTGTCTGTGGACTCCATGGAATAAACCTCCACTTTACCCCGGGCCAATCAATATTGGGTCTGATATCGGCAGTAATAATAAATTCAAAATCTTCCCTACAAGATAATTCAATGAGGATGTTTTTCATTAACGGTAAACAATATTGCACTGTACTCTGGGAGCCGGTCCAGCCGATACGAATAGGTCCCGGTTTTCTCTCCCGCATGGGATAGTAATATGCCGTATCAACTACTGTGGGCCAAACGCTCACATGGGGGTTGCACTGGCTGGCAAAGGAGGCCAAATATTCATTTCCCGGGGTAACCCAGGCGAAATGCGGCAGGATCTTGCGCAATTTTGCTTCCCTGTCTCCCAAATGGATGGCATCATCGAAATCAAAAATCAGGCGCGGGTTCTTTTTAGATAACCAAGGTTCGATGAAAGTGATCCCGGGTTCCGGCACCAAATCCCTATTCATGAGGATGACGTCAAAATTAGGTGCATCGGCAAGCATCCGGAAAACGCTAAGAAGTCTCTTTAGGGCCCCCATCCGGTGGTACATATCTGTTAAAGCCTTGGTTGGGAGAGTACTGGACCAATACCGATCAGGCTGAGGTACCCTCACTTGCACTTCGTGCCCCAAGTGCTGCAAGGGCTTAACGAACTGCCAGCATCGGAAACGGGCTGCAGGGGCCGTATGGGAGCCAGGCAAAAAAAGAATTTTCATGGGATAAATTGGTGCTTATTCAGAGAATAAATTATTGGCTTATCAACTCATTTGTTTATTGCTCGCCTGAGATATCCCGCCCATGACAAGGTGCACTCAACGAGACGAATCATTAGGCTCATAAGAATAGATTTGAGTTTGGTCAGAACTGAGCCGGGTACCCGGAAAAAGCCAAACAGGTCGCTACGAAAAGCCCCCCAGGAATACCGGCAATCATGCCCCAAAAAACGCGAGTATCTTGAAAAAAGCTGGTCAATGGCTTGATTTGCCGCCCGGCGCAGGTCAGGGGGTGGCTGCTCCCGTTCGACGTAAGCCTGAATGGACCGGCTCAACATCAAGGCGTGCTGGCTGTAACGGCGCATAGTGAGATTGGTCTCATTGGCGGCATGGGACCGGTAGGAGGCCAGCGGCTGGGGATGGTAGAGCACCATGCCATGGGAAGCCAGGCGGAGCCAGAGGGTCCAATCAAAGAAGATCAGGTCTTCCAGTCCCAGGCGCTTGACTAAATCCGTCCGGGCCAGGGAGCCGCAGAGATACGTAAGGTTTTGGGCTCGCTGCAGCGACTCTCGGATAAACTGCGGCCCCGGCATCCGGCGGGGTAGAAAGGGCCAAACTTTTTCTTCTCCCTGGCGGTCTCCGATGAAACGGATGCCGGCAAAGGCGAAGGCGGCGTCGGGGTCTCTCTCCAGGGCTTCTACGGCCCAGGCGATAAACTCCGGGTCCATCCGGTCGTCACTGCCTAAGAAACAGACATACTTGCCGCGGCTTTCAGAAAGAGCCCGGCGAAAGTTGGCTACCATGCCCAGGTTGGTGGCATTGCGAACATAACGCAGCCGGGGATCCGTTATCGATGTAACGAGCGCCTCTGTGCCGTCGGTCGAAGCATTATCCGATACAATTATCTC
>JBIOJX010000417.1:0-1870 GCA_044451265.1 Desulfobaccales bacterium | reverse complement strand
CCACCATTCTTCTTTTCACCGTTCACTTTCTTAAAAAACCTTTCTCCTTAATCAGGAGCATCACCTCTTCAAAAACTCCATAATCGCCTGCCGGGTGGCCAGCGGTTCCTCTTCCGGGGGGATATGGCCGCAGTGCGGGATGACGACCAGTTGCGAGTCCGGAATGTCCCGCTTGAAATTCTCGCCCACGGAAAGCGGCACCACCTCATCCTCTCTTCCCCAGATAATCAAGACCGGCGCCTGGATGGTCCGGTATTGGGCGATGAGGGTGTCGATGTCTTTGGGCACCAGTTGCTTGGCGGTCTGGCTCACGGCTGCCGCGGCGCCCGGCAGGCTGCCGAAATAGGCGTAGGTGTCGATCTGCTCTTCGGTCACCGCGTCTTTGTTATAATAGCACTTTTTCAACACCAGGGCGGCGGCGAAGCGGGGCGGCAGCCCCTGGCTGAGCACGGTACTGAGTCCGGGGACCTTGGCCAGGGCGATGAACTTGGGCATTTTCTGCGGGTAGCCGGCGCTGTCGATGAGCACCAGCTTCTTGATACGCCCGGGATCAGTCTCCCGCAGCTTGAGGTAAGTCATCAGGGTCACGCCGCCGCCCATGGAGTGGCCCAGGATCACCAGGTCGTGCAGGTCCTGGCGGCGGATGAAGTCGGCGACCATGTCGGCCTGATCGCTGATGGCGTAATGGCCGTCGGCGGGCTTGTCCGAGAAGCCGAAGCCTTTGAGGTCGAGGACGAAGACCCGGTGCTCCGCGGCCAGGGGCGGCATCAGGTAGCGCCAGCTATAGGCGCAGGCCCCGAAGCCGTGCAGCAGCAGGAGGGGCGGCCCCTGGCCCGCCTCGTAGTAGTTGATCTTTATTCCCTGATAGTCAAAGGTCTGCTGCCGGCCCCAGTCCTGAGGCAGGTTCGCCTGCGGCGCCGAGGCCTGATGACAACCCGCGAGCAGGATGAGAAGTAAGCAGGCGAGCAAAAGTCTGTTAATTGGTTCCATGATCAATTCTAGATCGACAACCTCATCTATTTGGAAAAATTGGCTGCACTCTAAGAACCTATCTTGGCCTGGAGAATCTTTTGCCGAAGGCGGATCTCCTCCGCCACCGTCTGGCAAAACCGATTCCAGGGGGGCCTGTCGGGTTGGACCAACTTATTTAGGTTATTGAAGAAAGCGCTGTGGCCCTGGCCGGGGGGAGCGACCTCGTGGACCTCGACCTGGACCGGAGCCGCAGCCTCGTTATACAGGCGCAGGGAGGCGACCTCGAGGTTGTCGTTCAGCAACAGCGCGGCGCCGCCATGCAGGGGCGCGGCAGCCAGCGTCTCCACCACCCAACCGCCGGTGTTATAGACCGGCACGCCGTCCCCCAAGTAGGCCTGGAAATAGCTGACGTTTTCGAAGGGCTTATGGGTATGGCCGAAGACGAAGGTGACCTCGTCGGGAAAATCCCAGTGCCGGCTTTGGCATTCCGCCGCAATTTGCACCTGCAGAGGCCCGTTGACATAATCCAGCAAACCCTGCTCGGCGTCCGGGCTCAAGGGCCGGCCGGTCTGGGTCCGCTCCAGGTTGAAGAGCTTGTCCACCAGGCCATCCACGATCGCTCTAATGATCTCGGAGCCGAGCCAGCCGCTTTTGCCGTATTTCTCCGCCAATCCGGTGGCGAGATTTTCGACCAGCTTTCTGAACTGCGTCTCGTCCTGCATCTTGTCATAGATGATTTCCACATCTTTGCCGAAATCACCGGAGCGCCCCAGGGTGGACCAGAAAAAGTCGATCCAGGCAAAGTTTTCCGCTTCCAGGTCCCATATTTTGCGAGTCCGTTCTTCCAATTGGGGGAAGATCAGGTTCTTCAAAATGGTCATGAGCTGATAGATAGATT
>JBIOJX010000416.1:0-1871 GCA_044451265.1 Desulfobaccales bacterium | reverse complement strand
TTCTCTAGGAGTCGGGGCGGCCATATGGCATGCTGATGGCGGCGATTTTAGGAAGGCCCGGCTACCGAGCAGCGAAAGCCTACCGGCCAAATGCCCGTTCAAGTGCGTCACCGCGTTTTCTGAAAAGAGGGTTTGGTGAGGCAAGGGACGCCCCGGCCAAGTCAAAAGGCGCTAATCCGAAGTATACCATGATCGGGTTTTTCAGGGTGCCTTCCTACGGCAGCACATGAACACCCGCAAAATAAGTTCATCAGGGGCTTCACCCAGAACTGTGCACACCTATCGTCTTTTAAATACGCACATAATAAGCACAGGAGAAAAAATAAGGGTCAGCCCGATTGAGCTAACCCCTTGATTTCTATGGTGGAGCTGAGGGGACTTGAACCCCTGACCCCTTGAATGCCATTCAAGTGCTCTTCCAGCTGAGCTACAGCCCCACGCCCGAACTTAAAATTTGTAACAGACGCGGCCGACCCTGTCAAGGCCCGGACCGGCAAAAACTGTTGGGTATCGGGATAGAGGCTAGGGTAATTATGACAACCTTGCCACAAGACCGCAGAAATTTTGCTATAATCCCATCATGGCGGAAAGGAATCCAGGGGTGCCGGTCCGGCGCCTCAAGGTTTTGCATCTGCTGGTGAGCCTGCCGGTGGGCGGCGCCGAAGACCTGGTGGCGGCCATTGTCCGGGGCCTTGACCCCGAACGCTTTGCCGCCGGAGTGGCCTGCCTGGGCTTTCCCGGCCCGGTGGGTGAGGAACTCCGAGCCGCCGGCTATCCGGTGAACTACCTGGGCCTGGAGGTCAAACATACCTCCAAGTGGCGGTTGGTGGCGGCAGTGCGCCGCCTCTTGCAGGACCTCCGACCGGACCTCCTGCACACCCACCTGTACCATCCCAACCTTTACGGCCGCCTGGCGGCCCTGGGGCTGGGAATACCCGTGGTGGCCGCGGTGCACAATTCCTATACCCGGGTGAAATTCCATCGGCGCCTCTGGAATTTTTTGCTGGGCTGGGCCTCGGAGCGGATTTTGGTGGGCAGTACCCAGGTCTGGGATGATGTGCGCCGTTATGATGGCGTGCCGGCCTCCCGCCTGCTCCTCTTGCCCTACGGTATTCGCCTGGCTGAGCCGGACCTGGCCTGGAGCCGGCCAGAGGCCCGCCAGGCCTTGCAGGTTTCCGGGTTCGTCATGGGCGCCGTGGGGCGCCTGGAAGAGCAGAAAGGGCAGGTTTACCTCCTGGAGGCCCTGGCGCAGGTGCAGTCGGAAATTCCGGAGGCCACCCTACTCTTGGTGGGTGATGGGCGTCTCCGGCCAGGCCTGGAACGCCGGGCCCGGGAACTGGGGCTGTCCGACCGGGTGCGGTTTCTCGGAACCCGCCGGGACCTGCCCCTCATTTACCGGGCCCTGGACCTGTTCGTCCAGCCCTCCCTGTGGGAGGGTCTGCCCCTGGCCCTGCTTCAGGCCATGGGGGCCGGCTTGCCGGTCCTGGCCACCCGGGTGAGCGGCGTTCGGGAGGTCATTAACGATGACGTTAACGGCCGCCTGGTGGAACCTGGCGACCCTCAGGCCCTGGCTCGGGTCCTGCTGGAGCTTTACCGGCAGCCGGAGCTCCGGGCTCGTCTGGCCACCAGGGCGCCTGACACCATCCGGGAGAACTATTCCCTGGAGGCGATGCTGGCTCAATTGGAGCGGCTGTATCTGGACCTTGATCAAAAAGCCCGGAGAGAGCAGAAAGATTGAATCTTTTCCGGATGATTTTTGACGGCAGGATTTTAAAATAGGGCGGTTCGAGCCACGCCGCGGCGAGCGGCAATTGACGATGTTTTCCGGAATTTCTTCATGAAGCTGAAACCTCCGCATCGGAGCTTTACCA
>JBIOJX010000415.1:0-1895 GCA_044451265.1 Desulfobaccales bacterium | reverse complement strand
TAGTAGTCAGTGGTCAGTAGTCAGTTGCCAGTAAAAGGCAATAGGCAAAGGCTGTATGACCGATATTTGATGCGAATCCACTTTCAAAAGTATCAACCAATTATCGCCAATAACTACCATATTTCCCAAAAACTCGAAAAGCAAAACTAAAAACTAAAAACTGGCTACCGGCTACTGCTCCCTACATTTTGTATTTCCCAAAGTCGTCGGGGTCCAGGCCCTCCAGGATTTCGGTCCATTTTTTGGCGTCTTCAGTGGTGATGGCCTCCTGGGCCGAGAGGTCCACCCGGCGGGCCTTCTTAATCACCACGTCGGCCACAAAGATCGGGGCCTTGGTGCGCAGGGCGATGGCGATGGCGTCGCTGGGCCGGGCGTCGATGGTCATTTCGTTGCCCTCCCGGCTGAGGTAAATGAGGGCGAAATAGGTGTTGTCCCGGAGGTCGCAGACTTCCACCTTGGTAACCTGAGTATGCATGAGTTCCATAATGTTTTTCAGCAGGTCATGGGTCATGGGGCGGGAGAACTTGATGTTCTCCAGTTCGCTGGCGATGGCCGTGGCCTCCAGTAAGCCGATCCAGATGGGGACCGCCTTGTCCGACGCCACATCCTTGAGGATCATGATGGGGCTGTTGGTAAAGGGGTCGATGGTTAACCCGGAAACGGTCATTTCCCTAAACATGCTGCCTCCTTTGGGGCTGCCGGCGGCAACCGCCAAGGTCGAAGGGGTGGGCCAGGGCCCGAGAGCCTTTTAAAGAATGAGGCTGGGCCTCGGTGAGGGCGATGGGCGTCAAGCGGCCCAATAGCTCCCGAGGTCCGGTAAAATTGACCACCTGGTTAGTGCGGAGGCGGCCGGTGAGCTGGTCCGGTGAGCGCTTGCTCAAACCCTCCACCAGCACTTCCTGGACCTGGCCCACCAGGCGGGTATGGGCGGCCAGGGTGAGTTCATCCTGCAAGGCCTGCAGACGGACCAGGCGCTCCGATTTGACGGCTTCCGGCACCTGATCCGGGAAGCCGGCGGCCCGGGTTTGGGGCCGGGGGGAGTACTTAAAGGAAAAAGACTGCTCAAACGCGGCTTCCCGCATCAGGTCCAAGGTCTGGGCAAAATCGGCTTCGGTCTCGCCGGGAAAGCCGACGATCAGGTCAGAGGAGATGGCGATGCCGGGGCAGGATTGGCGCAGCTGGGCCACCTTCTCCAGATATGCTTCCCGGCTGTAGCGCCGGTTCATGCTCTGGAGGATGCGGTTGGCACCGGATTGCACCGGCAGGTGCAGGTGTTCGCACAGGGCCGGCAGTTCGCCATAGGCCGCGAGCAATTCGTCGGACAGGTCCCGGGGGTGCGAGGTGGCAAAACGCAAGCGTTGGAGCCCGGGAAGCTCCTGGAGGCGGCGCAGCAGCCCGGCGAAGGTGATGGGCTCGGCTAGCCCCCGGCCGTAGGAATTGACGTTTTGGCCCAGCAGGGTCACTTCCAGGCCGCCGGCGGCCAGGAAATCGGCGACCTCGCGGATGATGGCCGCGGGTTCCCGGCTGGCCTCCCGGCCCCGGACGTAAGGGACCACGCAGAAGGTGCAAAAATTGTTGCAGCCCTGCATGATGTTCACGAAGGTCTGCACCGGACCAACGGACCACCGCCGGGGCGGCAGTTCCTCAAAGCCGGGCTTCAGGGCCAGGTCCACCGGGCGTTGGCCCCGGGCGGCGCGGCTGACCAGGTCCGGCAGGCGGCGGCCGGCCTGGGTGCCGAAGACCAGGTTGAGGTGCGGCGCCGCGGCCAGGAGGCCCTCGCCCTCCTGTTGGGCCACGCAGCCGCCCACCCCGATGACGAGGTGGGGCCGCCTGGCCTTCAGGAACTTCAGGCTCCCGAGCAGACTCTTAACCTTCTCTTCGGCCTTGCTCCGAAT
>JBIOJX010000414.1:0-1896 GCA_044451265.1 Desulfobaccales bacterium | reverse complement strand
GCATTATTACGTTCGAACGGGCGAAATAGGGAACCGGCGATTTTCCACATGCTTCCCAAATCTCCCATTACGTCATCGAGGCGCAAGTTATTAAAGTTCCACCAGGCGGTTCTGGATGGCGAAGAGAGAAAGCTCGGCGTTGTTGCGCAGGTTGAGTTTGCGCAGCAACCGCAGGCGGTAGGTGTGCACCGTGTTGGTGCTGAGGTGGTAGGCCTCGGCGATCTCCTTGACCGTGTGGCCCAGGGCCAGGTGCCGCAGGACCTGAATCTCCCGATTGGAGAGGGAATCGAGGGGGGTGCGGCTGCGAGGTCCGGTGGCCATATGCTGCGCCAGGGACTCGGCGGCGGAATCGCTGAGATAGCGCCCGCCGGCGTGGACCTTGCGAATGGCATTGACCAGCTGCTCCGGGGCGGAGCGCTTGGTGAGGTAACCGCTGGCCCCGGCGCCGATGGCCCGCACCACGTACTGCTCCTCTTCGTGCATGGTGAGGATGAGGATGGGCATTTTCGGGTAATATTGGCGGAGCTGGCTGAGGACCTCCAGGCCGTCCAGGCCGGGCATGGAGATATCGATGACCGCCACATCGGGTTTGGTTTGGTGGGCCCGGTCGATGGCCTCCCGACCGTCGGCGGCCTCGGCCACTACCTCGATGTCCCCCGATTCCTCGACAATACGGGCCAGCCCGCCCCGGACGATACGGTGGTCGTCGGCCAACAGGACTCTGATCATGGTCAGGCGCCTCTCCGTTCATCCAGGGGCAGCCGGAACAGGACCCGGGTCCCCTTGCCAGGTTTGGACTGCATTTCCAGGCGGCCGCCCAACAGGCCGGCGCGCTCCCGCATGCCGGCCAATCCCAGGCAGTCGGACTCCGCCAACTTTTGGGGCTCAAAGCCGCGGCCGTTGTCGGACACGGACAGGGTTAACACCCCCTTCTTGACCTGGAGGTCGATCTTCACCCGGGTGGCGAAGGCGTGGCGGGCCACATTGGTCAAGGCCTCCTGGGCTATGCGGTAGGCCGCGGTGGCCACGAGGTCGTCCACCTGGGGCACATTGAGGTGCTGGTAAATACAGCTGATGCCGGTGCGCTGGGCGAAATACTTGGTGTACCAATCCAGGGCGTCGATGAGGCCGAAATCGTCCAGCACCCCGGGGCGCAGCCGGGTGGCGAGGGCCCGCACCTCATCGATGGTCGTATCGATCAGGTCGACCATGGTCAAGGCCCGGGCCGCCGCCTGGGGCTCCTTGCCCTTCAGGCGCTCGCTCAGCCACACGCCATCCATGCGCAGGGCCGTGAGCACCTGGCCCAGTTCGTCATGCAGTTCCCGGGCGATGGCCGCCCGCTCCTTCTCCTGGCTGGCCATGATGCTGCCGGAGAGCAGCCGCAGCTGCTCCTGGGCCTTCTTCAGTTCGGTGATCTCCGTGGAGATGCCGCATAAGCCGTCGGCATTGCCCTGCTCGTCATACAGGGGAAATTTCACCGAGAGATAGGTATGGACGCCGTCCTTCAGGGTCACCCGCTCCTCCACCTGTCGCGACCGCTTCTGGGTGAGTACCAGCAAATCGTTGGTCCGGAATTGATCGGCCACCTCCGCGGGAAAGATGTCGTGGTCGGATTTCCCCTGGATGTCTTCATTTTTGATGCCGAACAGCTCCTCGTAGCGGGGGTTGACCAGGCGGTAGTGGCCAAGTTTATCTTTGAGGTAAACCACGGCCGGGGTGTAGTGCAGGATACTGTTGATGGCCCTGGTGCGCTCCCGCACCTGGCGCTCCAGGTCCCGGGAATAGCGCCGCAGTTCATCCTGGGCGCGCTTCAACTGCATCTCGTCCCTTTTGCGCCTCGAGAGGTCACGGGCCACGCAGACGCTGCCGATGGTCTCCCCCTGGTCGTCCTTGAGG
>JBIOJX010000413.1:0-1917 GCA_044451265.1 Desulfobaccales bacterium | reverse complement strand
CTACACGGAGCATGCCGGATAATGCCATCGTCTTCCTGGATGATGCGAACCGGACGTATCTGTCCCCCGGCTGCGCCCGACAGGAAGAGAAGTCCTATCGTCAGGCCCGGGCCGCAGAGACGCAGCAATTAAAGTATGAGCCGGATAAGAGGTGCGGCGGCGCGGCGGGCTTTAGTCAAGACGCCCGCTCCCTGAGCGGCAGGTTTATGGAGCGACTGGGCATGCTGCCGCCCCTGCCCAGCCGTTGGAACCCCGACGGCACCTGGAATTGGTAGGCGAACATGGCTAAGCGTAGCGCCGGCCTCTTGATGTATCGGTTTCGGGATGGAGTTCCGGAGGTCTTCCTGGCGCATCCGGGTGGGCCGTTTTGGGCCAAAAAAGACCTGGGCTCCTGGACCATTCCCAAGGGGGAGTATGGACCGGACGAAACCCCTTTGGAGGCGGCCCGGCGCGAATTTGGCGAGGAGACCGCCTGTCCGTCCCAGGGTGATCTGCTGCCCCTGACCCCCCTCCAGCAGCCCAGCGGCAAGATCATCGCGGCCTGGGCCTTCCAGGGGGACTGCGACGCCGAGGCCAGCCGGAGCAATACCTTCTCCCTGGAGTGGCCCCGCGGCTCCGGCCGGCAGATGGAGTTTCCGGAAGTCGATCGGGCGGGCTGGTTTCCCCTGAACGAAGCCAAGGCTAAAATCATCCCGGGGCAGGTGGGCTTTTTGGAAGAGCTGGAGCAGAGCTTGGCACAAAGGACCAGCAACAAGCAAAAATGAGCTGGTTATTTCCCCCCTTTAGAAAAGGGGGGAAAATCTTGCCCGATCTTAAGGAGTTATTAGAAATAATCACAAGCAGATATCATGAAGACCAAAAATTCCAAAGATACTGAAACTCACCGCATCCTCATGGGCAATGAGGCCATCGGCCGGGGGCTGGTGGAGGCCGGGGTCAGCCTGGCCGCCTCCTATCCCGGCACGCCGGCCTCGGAAATCCTCCAGGCGGTGGTGGCCTGCGCCAGGGAGACCGGGGCCGCGCTCCACGCCGAGTGGTCGGTGAACGAAAAGGTGGCCTACGAGACCGCCCTGGCCAACAGTTACACCGGCCGCAGGTCCGCAGTAGCCATGAAGCAGGTGGGGCTGAACGTCGCTTCGGACCCCTTCATGCGTTCCGCCTATCTGGGGGTCAAGGGCGGCCTGATCGTCATCTCGGCCGACGACCCCGGGCCCCACTCCTCCCAGACCGAGCAGGACTCCCGCTTCTTTGCCATGTTCGCCAAGGTCCCGGTCCTCGACCCGGCCAGCCCCCGGGAGGCTAAGGACATGGTGCGCCAGGCATTCGAGCTTTCGGAGCAATACGAGCTCCCGGTGATGCTGCGGCCCACTACCCGGGTCTGCCACGCCCGACAGAACATTCCCCTGGCCGCTCCGGAAAAGCTGGAGCGCCCGGCCCACTTCGAGAAGAACGCCCGGCGCTGGTGCGCCACTCCCCAGTTTCTGCGGGAGTTGCACCGGGAACTCAACCGCAAGATCGATAAAATCGCCGCCGAGTTGGAGTTTTATCCGGCGCTCACCCCGGGCGACGGCTCCCATCCCGGGACCTGCGTCATCGCCTCGGGGGTGGCCTTCGCCCACACCTGGGACCTGTTGGATGGCCTGGGTCTGCTGGGCCAGATCGATTTCTACCAGGTGACCATGCCCTATCCCCTCAACCGCGATTTCGTCAGAGAGGTCAACCGCATCTACCATAAGATCCTGGTCCTCGAAGAGACCTACCCGGTCATTGAGCTGCAACTGGCCAACGGCCAAATCCAGGGCCGACGCTCGCGGGCCGTGCCCAATGAAGGGGAGCTGACCCCGGACGTGCTCCGCCCCGTCCTGGAGAAATTTCTCGATCTGCCGGCGAAGGCCGCGGCCGCCGGCCCCCAGGGCG
>JBIOJX010000412.1:0-1930 GCA_044451265.1 Desulfobaccales bacterium | reverse complement strand
TTGCTGGCCGCCCTGGCCCTGCTCCTGGCCCTGATCTTGAGCCGGGAGTCCCTGGCCGCCATCCCGGGCCAGGACTATCTGGTCCAGGGCGGCTTCGTCCTGATCATGATCGTGGCGGGCTTCGGGGGCGGCGGTATCTTTGCCTTGAGCAGTGGGCTTTGGGTCTGGGGCCGGGGCGAGTCCAGCGTCAAGGGGGGCTTGCTGTATGCCGCGGACCTCCTGGGCTCCACCCTGGGAACCCTGGGATTCGGTTTTTTCATTTTGCCGGTCTGGGGCATCTGGCCGGCCCTGATCCTGGTGGCCGCCCTGCACGCCGGGGCCGCCTTGCTCCTCCTGGTCAGTCGGCCCGCCGGCTGATTTAACCGGAATCTGCCTTCCGGCCACCGGCAAATCCTTCCTTGGCCAGATTCAGCTAACCATTTAGGCTGTTTTACCTACCCCCGATTAGGTAACTATACCTATGGTTTTTGTGGCAGGGCTGCTTAGATTTCTAGCCAAATAGATCGCCGACCTGCCGGTGGCGAGACCTCATGGAGGGGAGGACTGCTATGGTTGCCTTTATATTAGGAATCATCGTAGGGGCATTGGGCGGCTCGATGTTCCTGGGCCTCTTATCCAAGGTGGTCAGCAAAGACGAGTATTTAGAAGAGACGAATGGGTGGAGTTGTCGGGACCGCACGGATAGCCAGGCGGAATATTACCAAACCGGCGTGGCCTGTGGCTATTCGGCCGGGCAAATTAGTCGAGGCTGGTTAAGCCCAGGCGCACCAGGGGAGGCGGCCTATCCTACTCATGGGAGTCCTGGTGGGGATTCTCCTCGGTGTGCTGATAATCTCCCGATCCTTTTTTGCCTAAGAAGGTGAAAAGGATAAGGTGGGGACAGAGAGCTTATTTCATGCCGCGGCGGCCAGTTATCCTGGGGCGCCGCTTGGGGTAATTGACCAAGTCAATCAGACTAACCAATATCTTATCAGGACTTAATCCAGGCCTGGCGGTCGGCGGCCCGCGTCTGGGGAATCCGCTGCCCAGCCATTGACCAATCCACCGATCTGCCTCCTTAATTCGACAAAAAATCTCCGTAGCTCAAAGCAAAGTAAACTATCACACCTGGGGTGAACTTCTTAGGGAAACTCTCCTCTGGGTTAGCCCAAATTATCCAGTATTTTCAATAAGTCGCAGTGATCCTGGAGATGGTAGCGGGCCTGGAGGCCGGGGTTTTTGTAGGCCGCCAGGGGCACCTCGGCCGCTTGGGCCACCAGCCGGTCCACTTCGGAGTCGCCGATGTAGAGGGCCTCGTCCGAACTTGCCTGGAAATGCTGGAGGATTTTTTGGAGGCACTCCGGATGGGGTTTGGGGTGGGTGACATCATAGCAGCTCACCGTCAGGTCGAAGAGGCCGTTCAGTCCCAGGGTCTGCAGGACCAGGGGGAGGCTCTTGCCCCGGTTGGTGGCGATGGCGGTGCGGTAAGCAGGGCGCAACCGCGCCAGGACTTCCCGGATGTGAGGCTCCGGGCGAATCAGGGCGAGGAAGGGCGCATTGTCGATCCGGCGCTGGAAATCCTGGGCCGCGGCCAGCCAGGGGGTGCCGCGGAACAGAAAATCCACGGCCTCCTGGGCGGTGGCGGCGTGGACTATATCCAGTTGCTCCGGGGTTAGCGGCGGCAGGCCGAAGTGGGCCAGGATGTGATTGTAAAAGGCCTCGTTGGACCGCCGGGAGTCGATGAGGACGCCGTCGCAGTCATAAATGATTAAAGCAGGTTTTCGGTGGGGATTCATCGCCAGGTTTTTATTCGTATCTTATCAAATTTTGCAAACAACCCTTAAACCCGACCGAAAAAATCGAGTTGGCGGGCCAGATAGATCAATTCCACCTGCTGGATTTGGGCGTGGCGCTGCTCAATCCAGGTCCGGAAAGCGGCCGCGGGCAGTTC
>JBIOJX010000411.1:0-1936 GCA_044451265.1 Desulfobaccales bacterium | reverse complement strand
TTTCTCTGTGTCCCTCTGTGCTCTCTGTGTCTCTGTGGTGAGATCCTAACTCAGTTCCGCCAGCGCCCGGGCGGCGAAGTCCAGGCTGGCGTCCAGTTCCAGGGCTTGTTTCAGGACGTAGGCGGCCTCCTTGCGGTGGCCCAGGCGTTGCAGGTTGATGCCCAGGTTGGCGTAGTCGATGGCCGAGCCGTGGTCCAGCTCGATGGCCCTCTCAAAGCACTCCACTGCCTGTTGGTAATCTTCCAGCTTGAAGCAGCAGAAGCCCAGGAAATGGTGGGCCTCCTTCAGAGTGGGGTCCAGTTCCCGGGCCTGACAGAAGGCCGCGGCCGCGGCCGGATAATCTTCCAGGTCCTTGTGGCAGTTCCCCAGGTGCACGTAGATGCTGGGAACTTCGTGGGCCGGGGGATTCAGGCTCAGGGTCTTCTGGAAATGGACCAGGGCGTCGGCGCTCATGCCCAGGTTGGCCAGGGTCAGACCCAGGAAGAAATGGACCTCGAAGCGCTCCGGGAAGGTCTCGTTCAAGCGCTGCAAGGCCGCCATGGCTTCCAGGGGCTCGGCGTAGAGCGCCGCGGTCTTGGCCAGGTGGAAGACGACGTTGGTGTTCCGGGTGCGGTCCAGGAAATGGGTGCCGGGTATTAAAACGTACACCACCGGAATGCCGATCTCCGGGTGCGCCATGTCCACCCCGAAAACGTCCAGCTTCAGGCCACCAAGGGCCTCCAGGCAGTTTTGAATCTCCAGCTTCAGATTGTCGTTCGCCAGGTTGGGCAGGCTGTCCAGGGGCGCCACCGGTCCGGGGGCCATCAGGTAGGCGGCGTCCTCCAGGCTCTCATATTTGGGCAGGGTCGGGCGGTAGGAGGTGCGTTTGTGGAAGTCCCCGGCCAGTTGGGCCACCTCGGTCAGAGCCCGGATCAGGGATTTCGTCGGGTCGGTGGTGGTGCCGGCGGCGAAGACGATTTCGCTGGACTCCGGGAAGGTGGCCGGGTCGTAGGCCAGGGCCGCCACCGTGGGGATGCCGGTATCCATGGAGAAATCCCTGAGATAAACCTGGATGCCGTTTTTGGCAAATTTCTCGATCAACTCCCGGGCCGCCGGGTCGGTCACCGTGTCCGGGTCGATCAGCGGGGTGGACCGGCGCTCCTGGCTGATGACCGTGCCCACGTGGCGCTCCACCACTTCGCACAGGGCCTGAAGCACCGCCTCCTCCACGCAGTTGCCCGCGGCTGGGCCGTTGTACTCCTCGATCAGGTAGAACCAGTGCAGCGGCAGATAGACCGGGGCCCCGGTGCTCAGGTTGGTCGCCGGGACGAAGTAGAGCGGCCAGTCCTGATAAAGCTCGGCGGCCTTGGCCACGTCCGGAGCCTTATCGAACAGGGAGCGGGCCAGGTAGGAGAAGGGCAGGGCCTGGTCCCCCAGGTCCCGGGCGGTCGTGTAGAGCTTCGGCCCCGCTTCGATGCAGGTGAAAAAACTGAAGCGCTCCACCAGTTCCATCAGGGCGCTGGCCTCGGCCTGCACCGGCGTGGCGCCCTTGCCCATCTGTTTCTGGGTGGGCACCACCCGCCGGGCGTCCGCCCCCAGGAGGCTGATATATACCGGGATATCCAGGCGGCCCGAATCGATGCGCCTGGTCTCGGCCAGGATTTCCAGATCCAGGGCGGCCAGGCGCTCCCTTACCTTCCGGACGGTCTCCTCCGGGGTCATGAGCTTATCTTGGTCGTAGGTGTAGCCTTTAAAGGCGTCGGCGAGCTGCAAAGTCGGCAACATGCGGCATAATCTCCTCACGAGATTATGCCCATGAACAAAATATTTTGCAAGTATGGGGGCTTATCTTCGGCGCAGTCGGCCGGAAGTTTTGGGACCCAAATAAGCTTACCTATACTAAATAATATATTAACAAAATAATTTATATTTTTATATTGACAAAAATAAACTACAT
>JBIOJX010000410.1:0-1963 GCA_044451265.1 Desulfobaccales bacterium | reverse complement strand
TTGTCGGTCACGGCCAAAGACAGGGCGCCGTTCCGGCCTTGCAGAACGACGTTGACGCAGCTCGCCTGGGCGTGGCGGACCACGTTGGTCAGGGCCTCCTGGGCGATGCGATAGGCCGCGGTGGCCACCTTGTCCTTAATGCCGGGGACCTGGTGGTGTTCAAAGATGCAAGTGATGCCGCTGCGGCGCTCAAAATCGCTGGTGAACCATTCCAGGGCGTCCACCAGGCCCAGCCGGTCCAGGACCCCGGGGCGGAGCCGCACCGCCAGGCCCCGCACCTCCTCGATGGTCCGGTCGATGAGATTGCCCATGGTCAGGGCCCGCTCCGCCGCCTTGGGATCGGCGCCCTCGAGACGGTCCTGCATCCAGGTGCAATCCATCTGCAAGACGGTGAGCAGTTGCCCCAGCTCATCATGCAGTTCCCGGGCCAGCAGGGTGCGCTCATTTTCCTGATTGGCCATGATGCTGCCGGAGAGGCGCTTTAACTGCTCCTGGGCCTTTTTGATGGTGGTGATGTCGGCCGAGATGCCGCAGAGGCCGCTGACCTGGCCGAATTCATCGTAGAGCGGAAACTTCACCGACAGATAGGTGCGCACCCCGTCTCGGTGATAGACCTGCTCCTCCACCTGGCAGGGACGTTCCTCGTCCAGGACCTGTTGATCATGGGCCCGCAGTTGGTCGGCGACTTCCCGGGGGAACAGCTCATGGTCGGTCTTGCCTTTGGCGTCCTCCAGCCTGAGGTTGAACAGCTCTTCAAAACGGGGATTGACCAGAAGATAATGGCCCTGGGCATCCTTGAGGAAGACCACGGCCGGGGTGTACTTGAAGATGCTGGTGATCTCCCGGGTCCGCTTGCGCACCTGGCGCTCCAGGTCCTGGGCGTAGCGGCTCAACTCCTCCTGGGCGCGCTTCAGGGCCTCTTCCGCCTTCTTGCGCTCGGTGACGTCGATGGAGACCGCCAGGGAGCGGACGATCTTGCCGGCCTCATCCCGTTCGGCGATGGCGGACAGCAGGACCTCCATGGGTTCGCCGTTCTTTCTGAGGTATTGGTAGGAGATGTCCTTGCAGAAACCTTTCCGGAAGAAATCGGGGAAGACCGCCTCGCCGGCGTAATGTCGGGAGGCCTCGCTGAAAAAGTCGGTGACCTTCCGGCCGATCACCTCTTGCCGCTCATAACCCAGGGTCTCCAGCCAGTGGTCGCTGACCATGACCAGGCGCCCCTCCGTATCAATGGAATGGAGCATGGCCGGGGCGCTGTTATAGATGGTGCGGTAGCGCTTTTCGCTGTTTTGCAGGGCCTGTTCCGCCTGCTTGCGGCGCCCAATGTCGCTGCTGGCCCGCCAATAGAGAAAACCCACCGACAGGCCCACCAGCATGGATAAAAAGACGATGATGTAACCGGTGACTTTGAGAAGCGGGTCGGCAAAGATCTTGGCCATGGTGTGCGGACCACGCAATAGCACGACCTGCCAGCCGGGGTAATGATCCAGGTCCAGTTGGCCCACCAGGTAGTTGTTGCCTTTCCGGTCCACCGCGGTGTGGTCTGCCTTGAGGGTCAGGCCGGTCCACTTCCAGGGGCCGGCGCCGAATTGCAGGGACGCGGCCAGCCGGGAGGTCTGCTCGGGAGTGAGCTGATGAAGGGTGTGATACAGCCATTCCGGACGGTTGGAGACGAAAAACACGCCCTGGGGATCGGTGACGAAGACCCGTTCCTCGTCATTGGCGACCAGTTCTTCGATCTGGTCAATGGAGATCTTGATGACCGCCACGCCGATGGGAGGACCCTGGTCGCCATAAACCGGATGGCTGTAGTAAGCCCCGCGGCGGCCGGAGGTGGTGCCCAGGGCCAGATAGGTGGCGGGTTGGCCGTGGATGGCCTGCTGGAAATAGGGCCGGAAGCCGAAATTCTGGCCCACGAAGCTATCGGAGGCGTGGCGGTTGGAGGAGGCGATGGTGTTACCCC
>JBIOJX010000409.1:0-1972 GCA_044451265.1 Desulfobaccales bacterium | reverse complement strand
TAAAACCCATGGATAACCGCAGCCAGCCGGGACCGCCGGGTGGGGAGTGGGTACCTCCTGCAAAGTAAGAATACCTGAGGACCCATTACCCATGACCAGGGCCGGGGACAACGCTCCCGGCCCTGATCTTTTTATATAAGGGGTTGGGGGAGGGGGTAAGGGCCATCGGCCCTTAGCCCCCTCCCCAAAAATCATTTCGCCTCTTTTTCCGGCTCCGCCTCCGGCCGCAGGGCCGGATTTTTTTTGAAGGGGGTGTATAGCGGGTCGTCGATCAGGATCTGCATCCAGGAGAGGTGGGGCAGGGTGCGGAAATAGACCTCCAGCAGCGGTGACTGGCCGCCCATGAGGAGCGGGAAGAACTCGTCGGGCAGGGGAAAGGACATGAGGTAAGGCTCGGCCACCGGCCCCAGGGTGGCGGCCACGCCTTCTTCCAGCAGGCGCTTACACCAGACGTTGCTGCCTTTTTCCTTCAGGGTGGTGGCCTCAGCGCTGGCCAGGTGAAAGCCCACCGCGCCTTTGACCCATTTAAAGGCGGGCACGTACTTGGCCAGGGAATACCAGCCGCAGTAGAGGGCTGCGTCGGGGCAGGAGCCGGGAGGAAAGACGTCAGAATTCTTATCCAGGACTACCTTCAAATCGGAACGCTGCTTCACCAGGTCGTAGAGCTGCAGCAGGTGGTGGTCGTACCAGGCGTAGCCCCCCGGTTTGTCGTCCCCGTTGAGGCCCCGGGCGTCGATATAAAAAACCCCTTGCAGGCCCTTGGCCTCCACCGTCAGGGCGTCATCCACCAGACGGCGGGCGATTTCCGGGGTGGGGCCGTCCAGACGCCCCACCATCAGGGTCTTTTGTCTGATCTCGGCGATGGCGGGAAATTTATCATACCTGGCGTTAAAGGGATTGGCCAGCCATTTGGACAGCTGGTAGCGCGGCGCCAGGGCCAGGGTCAGTTCGCTATCCACCGCCGCGGTAGTCTGGGGACGCTGGTAGATCGTCTTCATTTCCTCCCAGAATTCCAGCTCCCCGATGACGCCGTTGGCCATGCAGATGGCGATGGCGGTCTCCAGGGCCTCATCGGGCAAGACGCCCAGGAACTTTTTTTCATCCAGGTCCCGACTCAGGGCCCGATACCACATTAGCATTTCCTGGTTTGGTAGCCGCACTCGCTCATCAGGCGGAGTTTTGGCGAGCTTCTCCATCATCAGACGGGCCTCCGGGGCGATGCCCGTCAGCCGGAAGAGCAGTGAATAGGCCCGGTTCCGGCCTTCGGGAGCCTCCCCTGGGGTGGGCCGGGTTTTGAGAAATTCCAGGGCCCGGTTGATGGCGGCCGCGGCCTTCTCCAGCAGCGGACCGGTGGGGTAGGTTAGCGCCGGGAGGGAAGCCGGCGGCACCCCGGTGGCGGCGTCCAGTTCCCGGAGCATTTGCCCCACCAGGCCCTGGTATTCCTTCACTTTGGCGGCCAATAAGAACTTGAAAGCCCGGTCGGCGTCGGTCTCCGGCGGACCCAGGACCCGCAGGGGGAGGCCGTAGACCAGGAGGAGGGCCGGGGTTTGGCCTTGAGCCTGCAATTTCTTCACCGCCGCCTGGACCGGGGGCAGCAGGTTTTGCTCGTAGTCCTGACGGGTCATATCTTCCGCAGTGTTAACCGTCACGCCCAGCAGCTGGTCCCACGGCACCTGGCGCTTTTGGGCATAGTATTCGGCCACCGCCTTGGACTCCACCAGATTGCGGTTGTAGATGACGATGAGATCGCCGGGGGTTAAAGCCAGGGCAGGGGGAGCGGCCAGGGTTATGCAGAGCAACGTTGCCGTAAGTAATACTTGTATATATAGGTGAGACCTGAGAAGTTTCATGGAGATTATTTAGTCATGCAACCTGTTATTGCTGGTGTCAAACTCTATCTCATCATAAAAAACTCTTCACTAATTATTATTTTTTAAATATTTTTTGTAAATCCACCCTTCCTTCTGGACTC
>JBIOJX010000408.1:0-1972 GCA_044451265.1 Desulfobaccales bacterium | reverse complement strand
GGCTTTCCAGCCGGAGCGGGATTCGGCAGGTTCCCAAGTTGCAATGGGACCTGCCGATTTGCAAAGCTTTGCCTTGCTCAAGGATATGCAAATCTCGCGAGGAGCCATCACTAAACAGTTTTCCTACGTGGTGCGTGGAACGCACCCGGCCTTGCGTCAATCTCGGCTTTCACTGACTACTGACTACTGGCAACTGACTACTGTACATGACAGGTGACCGCCAATGATCCCCATGGCTAAAGGGTTCGAAGGGTTTCACCAGGCCATACGCTGGGTGGCGGGAGGCATCGAAGTCCTGGCCGTTGCGATCATCGTCCTGGGAGCGATCGTTACCACCATTCAGTTCCTCCTCAGGCTCATCAAAGAGGGGGCCCTGGAAGATTGTTATCGCCGCTTTCGCAGCGATTTCGGCAAGGCCATCCTGCTGGGGCTGGAGTTTCTCATCGCCTCCGATATCGTCGGTACGGTGGCAGTGGGCCCGACCTTCCAGGACCTGTGGGTCCTGGCCCTGTTGGTGGCCATCCGCACCTTCCTGAGTTTTGCCCTGGAATTGGAGATCACCGGGCGCTGGCTCTGGCAGAGAACCGGACCGGGGAACGGGTCCACCTGAGGCCCGCTTTTTCTTCTCTCCCAATAAGCTCCCGGACTGCTGAAAAAATGTTATTATTGTTCGTTGTAGATTGAAGACGGGTGACTTTGTCCTCAACGACTGGCAACTGACTACTGGCCACTGGCAACTATTTCATGGGTTTGCTCGACTTCTTCCGGCGCAAAAAGAGACCCTCAGGTCCGAATCTGAAGGACATCTGGCGCGGCTTCCAGCAGGTGCTCGCCCTGAATAACGAAATTCAGGTTCTCATGGGTTACCTGGAAGGGAAGCTGGCGGAGGCTGCGGAGCCTGATCTCGACACCTGGCGGGTCCGGATCGATCTGTTGGACCGTCGCTTCGCCGACCTGGTGGTGGCCCTGCAAAGCCTGGTCGGCGGTCGCTGGCAGGAACTGGAGGTGGCCCAGACCCGGGTCCGGGAAGCCATCAATCGGCGCTTGGCCGGGCCGGCCGACCCGAAAAAATTGCCGGACGTCCTCGACCTCATCACCCCCTTAACCCTGCAGGACCGTCGCAGCCCCGGCTTCCGCCCGGAGAATTGCCGCACCTACCGCGATATCACCCGCTTTGTCCATGAAAAGGCGATCCAGGTGATGTTCAGCCTCATGGACGAGGTCGCCCAGGGCCGGGTGCCGGCCCTCAAACTCCTGAAGCTGAAGACCGACCTGCCCCTCAACCTCCACCTGGTGGACCTGGGCGACGGCCTCGCGGGCTACGACACTCCGGTGCCGCCGGAAAAGATTATCTCCCGGCCCATGCGCGCCCTGTGGCGGGGCATCAGCCATCCCGGCATCGCCTGGGCCGGGCCGGTGCCCGTGAACGTGGGGGGCTTTCTGCAAGTCTTGGGACAATCGGCCATCCGGCCGCCGGAACAGTTCTGGGACAAGACCTACGCCATCGTCGGCGCCAACTACGTCAACTACGCCTGCCGTCTCGGCTATCATTTCCAAAGTGTGGACAGCTACTTAGGCGACCTGCCGGCGGACAACTACATCCATTTCACCTTTAAGGGCGGCGCGGCCGACGATGTCCGTCGTATCCGCCGCATCCGCCTCATCGCGACAGTCTTGGAGCATCTGGGCTTCGAGTTGGAGATCCACGGCGATATCATCCGGGGCCTCTTTCGCCGTCGTCCGGCGGCGGAAACCGAGGAGCGCCTGGACCTCGTGGGCCGTCTGATGGCCTATGTACGCCAGATGGACATGCTCATGTGCGACGACTCCATCCCCGAGGTCCTGGCCCAGCGTTTCCTGACCGGCCATTACGAGCGTCCCGGCCAGTCGGAGACCGCGGAAGGGTAGGGCCACCGTCGGTGGGGCGGGCGTCCGGTGGGGCGGGCGGCTCGCCCCCCCGCCCCCACCCCGG
>JBIOJX010000407.1:0-1982 GCA_044451265.1 Desulfobaccales bacterium | reverse complement strand
GTCCCGGGGCAGTAGTTGCCGGTTGACCATGTCCATGAGCTTGAAGCCGGCTTCCTTGGCCAGGCGGAGGCGGGCGGCGTGCACCGCCGGGATGGTGCCGTTGCCGGGCAGGGCCAGCCCCAGGGCTTCGCTCAGGCAGTTCATGGAGTTGGCGGTGAACATGCCGGCGCAGGAGCCGCAGCCGGGGCAGGCGCATTCAGCCAGTTCCTTGAGCTCATCTTCGCAGATCTTGCCGGCCCGGACCGCGCCCACGCCTTCAAAGACCGTGATCAGGTCGACCTCCCGGCCCTTAAAGCGGCCGGCCAACATGGGGCCGCCGGAGATTAGGATGGCCGGGATGTTGAGGCGCAGGGCCGCCATGAGCATGCCCGGGATGATCTTGTCGCAGTTGGCCACCAGGACCAAGCCGTCCACCGGATGGGCCGTGGCCATGATTTCGATGGAGTCGGCGATGAGCTCCCGGGAGGGCAGGGAATATTTCATGCCCTGATGATGCATGGCCAGGCCGTCGCAGACGCCGATGACCCCGAATTCCAGGGGAGTGCCGCCGGCCAGGCGCACCCCGGTCTTGGCGGCCTGGGTAACCTGGTTCAGGTGGATGTGGCCGGGAATGAATTCGTTGAAGGAATTGGCTACCCCGATGATGGGCTGGTCAATCTCCCGGTCGGTGAGGCCCATGGCCTTGAAGAGAGAGCGATGCGGGTACTTCTCCAGACCCAATTTCATCAGATTGCTGCGCATGGAAGACTCCTGAAAAGCTAGTGATCATTTGCCTGCAGTCAGTTCAAGCAGACTATAATCGCCGCCTCGACACCGGCCGCGGTCCTTGGTACCTTAGTGGTCCGTTTTTAATTATCGGGCTCAACGGAGCCCGTGGGTTCGGACGAAGTTGGCGGTTTCGGGGCTGATGCGGCGACGGGTTCGCCGGGGGCCGCCTGCGGCTGTTCCGGCTTGGGCTCCTCGGTCGCTTCGCCCTGCGGTGGCCGCTTCGGCGGCCGCCGCGGCCCGCGGCGCGGGGCCCGCCGCGGCCGCCGACCCTCGGGCTTGGCCTCAGGTTTAGCCTCCGGCTGGGATTCGCGTTTGGGCTCCTGTTCCGGCTCCGGCTTAGGCTCCTCGGTTGGTTCGCTCTTCAACTCTTCTTTCGGCTCTCGTTTCGGCGATCGCCTCGGCCCTCGCCTCGTTCCCCGCCTCGTTCCCCGAGGTTCGGGCTTGGCCTCTGGCTGGGCTTCGGGTTGCGCCTCCGGTTTATCCTCCGCCTTGGTCTCTGGTTGGACCTGGCGTCTCGGTTCCGGCCTGGCCTCGCGGGCGCGTCTCGGTTCCGGCTTGGGCTCGCGTTTGGGCTCCTCACCTTCTTGCTTGACAAATTCCAGGTGGATCTCCTCCGGGGTCAGACTCGCCTTGGCGGTGAGGACGATCCGGAGGTTATGCTCCTCCTCCAGGGCCGAGATTTCCCGACGTTTCTGGTTGAGGAGAAAGTTGCTCACCTCCACCGGCACCTCGGCCCGGACTTCCTGGACGTGGTTCTGCACCAACTGGGCGCTGATCTGGCGCAGCAGGCTCAGGCCTAGTATGGGCACCGTTTTGAGGCGGCCGCGGCCCTGGCAGGCGGGGCAAGGGGTGTAGGCGCTGGCCTCGGCAGTGGGCCGCAGGCGCTGGCGGGAGAGTTCCAGCAGGCCGAACTTGGAGATGTGTCCCACGGTCACCCGGGCCTTATCTTTCTTGAGGCTCTGCTTCAGGGCCGCCTCCACCTGCTTCTGGTGTTTCTTGTCCTTCATGTCGATGAAATCGATGACCACCAGGCCGCCCAGGTCCCGCAGCCGGAGCTGCCGGGCCACTTCGTCGGCGGCCTCCAGGTTGGACTTCAGGGCGGTCTCCTCCAGCTCCTTCTGGCCGGTGCAGCGGCCGGAGTTGACATCGATGGACACCAGGGCCTCGGTGGGGTTGATGACGATGCTGCCGCCGGATTTCAGGGGGACCCGTTC
>JBIOJX010000406.1:0-1982 GCA_044451265.1 Desulfobaccales bacterium | reverse complement strand
CTTAACCCTCCCCATACGGCGGGGAGAGGAAATTTCGTTTGCTGACTATATTTTGCGCCTTGCCGCGCAGGCGGTTAAACCAGAGCCGAAAGCGGTCCAGATAGAGATAGATTACCGGGGTGGTGTAAAGGGTCATCATCTGGCTGAAGATCAGGCCGCCGACAATGGAGATGCCCAGGGGGCGGCGCAGTTCGGAGCCCACACCTCGCCCCAGGGCCAGGGGCAAGGCCCCCAGCAGCGCCGCCATGGTGGTCATCATAATAGGCCTGAAACGCAGCAGGCAGGCCTCATAGATCGCCTCTTCCGGCTTCCGGCCTTCTTTCCGTTCCACGTCCAAGGCAAAGTCCACCATCATAATCCCGTTCTTCTTGACGATGCCGATCAGCAGGATGATGCCGATGACCGCTATGAGGCTCAGGTCCGTGCCGGTGACCAGCAGGGCGATAAGTGCGCCCACCCCGGCCGACGGCAGGGTGGAGAGGATGGTGACGGGGTGGACGTAGCTCTCATACAAGATCCCCAGGACGATGTAAACCGCCAGGAGCGCCGCCAGGATCAGGTACGGTTCGTTGGCCAGGGAGGCCTTGAAGGCCTCGGCGGTGCCCAGAAAGCTCCCCCGGATGCTGGCCGGCAGCCCCATCTCCCGGGTGGCGGCTTCGATGGCCGTCACCGCATCCCCCAGGGACGCCCCGCCGGCCAGATTGAAGGAGGAGGTGACCGCCGGAAACTGGCTCAAGTGGTTGACCGACAGGGAGGTGGAGGTGGGCTCATAATGTGTGAAGGCGCTCAGCGGCACTTCGGCGCCGTTGGGCGAATGCACGTAGATGTCTCGTAACGTGGCGGGACGCTGCCAGTAGGGTGGAGCCACCTCCATGACCACATGGTACTGATTCAGCGGGGTATAGGTGATCGCCACCTGGCGCTGGCCGAAGGCGTCGTACAGGGTGTCGTCGATGAGCTGGGCCGTCAGGCCGAGCCGTGAGGCGGTATCGCGGTCGATGACCAGGGAGGCCTGCAACCCCTTGTCCTGCTGATCGCTGTTCACATCCGTCAGTTGGGGGAGGGTGCGCAGCTTCTGCAAGACCCGCGGGCCCCAGGCGTTCAGCTCCTCGAGATTCTCACCCCGGAGAGTGAACTGGTAAAGGGAGGCGCTGGCGAACCCACCGATCCGCAAATCTTGAACCGGCTGCAGGTAAGTGGGCGCCCCCGAAATCTGGGCGAGTTTGCCGCGCAGCCGGGCAATCACCTGGCGGGCGGTGGACCTTCGGGTTTCAAAAGGCTTCAAAGAAATAAACATGCGCGCCGTATTGGTGGTGGATCCGCCTCCACCGGGGCCGCCGCTGAAGCCCACGGCATCGACCACGTCCGGGTCGGTCCTGATGACGTCCACCACTTCCTTCAGCTTCTCGCGCATGGCCTGAAACGAGATATCCTGGGCCGCCTGGATCGTGCCGGTGAGGCGGCCGATGTCTTGTTCGGGAAAGAATCCCTTGGGGATGTAATAAAATAAGAGGATACTGGTCGCCAGGGTGAGCAAGGTCAGGAAGAGCATCGTCAGGGAGTGTCGCAAAGCCCATCTGAGGGTCCGTTCATAGGTGTGGCGCATGAATTCGAACACCCCTTCGCTGGCCCGGTAAAGGCGCCCGTGGGCCTGGCCTTTCTCCGACCGGAGGAAAATGGCGCACATCATGGGGGTGGTGGTCAGGGAGAGCAGCAGGGAAATCAGGATGGCGCACGAAAGGGTCACCGAGAACTCGCGAAACAGCCGCCCCACCATGCCGCCCATCAACAGCAGGGGAATGAAGACTGCCACCAGGGAGGTGCTCATGGATATGACCGTGAAGGCGATCTCCTTGGCCCCCAGCAGCGCCGCCCGGAATGGCTTCTCCCCTTTTTCGATATAGCGGGTGATATTCTCCAGCACTACGATGGCGTCGTCCACCACGAAGCCCGTGGCGATGGTCAGGGCCATGAGGGAGAGG
>JBIOJX010000405.1:0-1986 GCA_044451265.1 Desulfobaccales bacterium | reverse complement strand
TCGGCGCGCTCCGCTTCGGTCCAGGGCTCCCCGGCCAGGAGGGCCAGCTTCAGGTGCAGGTCTTTGGGGTCCAGCCCCTGGGCCGCCATCTGGTCGGCCAGCACCAGGGCGTAGGACGGGGTGGAGATCAACACGGTGGTCCGGTAGTCCCGCATCACCTGGACCTGGCGGGCGGTGCCGCCGGGACCGGTGGGGATTACCGAGGCCCCCAGGTGTTCGACGCCGTAATGGAGGCCGAAGGCGCTGGTGAGGAGGCCGTAGCTCAGGGTCACCTGGACCACGTCATCCCGGTCCACCCCGGCGGCGGTCAAGACCCGGGCCGCCAGTCTGGCCCAGTGGCGCAGGTCCCGGGCGGTGTAGCCCATGACGATGGGGTTGCCGGGGCTGCCGGTGGAGGAGTGGATGCGCACCACCTCCCGCAGCGGCACCGCGAACATCTCGTAAGGGTAGGCCCGGGCCAGGTCGTGGCGGGTAGTGAAGGGGAGCCGGGCCAGCTCCTCCAGGGACTGGCAATCCTCGGGCAGGAAGCCGAGCTCGTCGAACTTCTTTTTATAGAACTTGACGTTCTTATAAACCCGGGTAAGGGTGGCCTGGAGACGCTCCAATTGCAACTGGGCCAATTCCCCGCGCTCCATCTGCTCCGCATCTTGATCGAAGATTGCCATGGTTGTCCTCCCGGATTGCTGCGGTATTTGGGGAGAGGGCCAGGGATCCTTACGAAAGAATCCCTACCCTCCTCCCACACCCCCTTTCCAACCCATGGATGTGGCCCCGACTTCCCAGGTCCAAAAAATAATATTATACGGGATTGGGGGAGGGGGTAAGGGCCATCGACCCTTAGCCCCCTCCCCCAGGGTTCTATTCTTCCTCCCGGCCCAAATAAGCCTCGATGACCCGGGGATCCCGGCGAATCTCGGCCGGTGGGCCGCTGGCGATGACTTCGCCGTGGTCCAGGACCACGATGCGGTCGCAGAGGCCCATGACCAGGGTCATGTCGTGTTCGATGACCAGCAGGGTGGTTCCCAGGCCACGCAACTCCTCCATCAGGCCCATGAGGTCCTCGGTTTCCCGGGGGTTGAGGCCGGCCGCGGGCTCGTCCAGGAGGAGCAACTGCGGCCCCAGGGCCAGGGCCCGGCCGATCTCCAGGCGGCGCTGTTCGCCGTAGGCCAGGGACTCGGCGGGCAGAGCGCCTTTGCCCGTCAAGCCCACCAGCTGGAGCAATTCCTGGGCGCGGGCCGAGGCCCTGGCCTGGGCCCGCTTCACCCGAGGCAGAGGCAAAAGGGCCTCCAGAAGACCTACCTCCTGGCCCAGGTGGTTGCCGGTGAGGACATTGTCCAGCACCGTCATGCCCCCAAAGAGCTGGATATTCTGGAAGGTCCGGCCCAGGCCCCGGGCGGCCCGGCGATACGGCGGCAGACCCACCAGTTCCCGGCCGGACATGCGGATGCTGCCGGCGGTGGGCGGGATGAGGCCGTTGATCAGATTGAAGCAGGTGGTCTTGCCGGCGCCGTTGGGGCCGATGAGACCCAGAATCTCCCCCGGCTCCACGGTAAAAGAGACGCGGTTCACGGCCTGAACCCCGCCGAAATTCTTAGTCAGGTTATCAATTGCTAATAGACTCATCCAGTTACCAAGAAATGCCACCGTAGGGGCGAACCTTGTGTTCGCCCTGGTATTTTAACCGCAGGGCGAATACAAGATTCGCCCCTACAGTTTTCTTTATTCCCAAACCTCGCGATAACCCTTTCCCAGATAGGCCCGCTGGACCTCCGGGTCTTCCCGGAGTTCGGCGGCGGCGCCGTCCAGGATGATGCGGCCGGTCTCCAGGACGTAGCCCCGGTCGGCCACCTTCAAGGCGGCCCGGGCATTCTGTTCCACCAGCAGGATGGTGGTGCCGGCCTGTTTGAGTTCCGTCAGGATAGCGTAGACCTGGGTCACCATCAGGGGAGAGAGACCCATGGAGGGCTCGTCCAGCATCAGGAGGCG
>JBIOJX010000404.1:0-2000 GCA_044451265.1 Desulfobaccales bacterium | reverse complement strand
CTGCAATTCCGGGGCAGCGGCCCCGCCGGGGAGGCGCAGGAGACCCTGTCCCGGTTCGTCGAGACCGTCCTGGACCGCCTGGATTTCCACCACCGACGGCAGGGAGACCTGATCCGAGCCCGCCTGGCCAAATATCCCCAGGCCGGCATGGCGCAGCGCCTGCAGGAATTGGGGAGGCTCACGCAATACTGCCAACGCTTGACCGGGACGGATCTGTCCGAAGCTCTCTTAGACTGGTATGTCCATGATTTTTGGGGGGGGGAATACCCAAAGCAGGGATGATAGTAGTCAGCAGAGAGCATAGGGGCGGGTTTGAAACCCGCCCCTGGCAGGACCGCACCCAAATCCTCTTTTAGCGCCGGTTGAACCGGTAAAAGAACCTCTTGGCCAGTTCCGCCGAAGTGATGTAGAGCACCATGATCAGGCCGATCATCCCCAGGAATTCCAGGGTCAGGGGCCGGAAGCCGAACAATTGGGCCAGCGGGGTGTAGGGGAAAATCATGGTCAGGGCCACCACCAGCACGGTGGCCGCCAGCAGATATTTGCCCGGCCGGCTCTTGAAAAACGGCCGGCGGCTGCGGATCACCAGGACGATCCCCGCCGCCGAAATGACCGACTCCTGGAACCAGCCGGTCTGGAACTGCTCAACGCCGGCGTGGAGGATCCAGATCAGGGCCCCGAAGGTGAGGTAGTCGAAGACCGAGCTGATCAACCCGAAGGTCAGCATGAACTTGCGGATGAAGTTGATGTCCCAGCGCCGGGGCTTCTGCACCATCTCCGGGTCAACGCTGTCGGTGGCGATGGTCATCTCCGGGAAATCGGTGAGCAGGTTGGTGAGCAGGATCTGCTTGGGCAGCATGGGCAGGAAGGAGAGGAAAAGCGAGGCCCCGGCCATGCTGAACATGTTGCCGAAGTTGGCGCTGGTGGCCATGAAGACGTACTTCAGGGTGTTGGCGAAGGTCATGCGGCCTTCCTGCACCCCCTGCACCAGGACTTTGAGGTCTTTTTCCAGCAGGACGATATCCGCCGCCTCCTTGGCCACGTCCACGGCGCTGTCCACCGAGAGCGACACGTCGGCGGCGTGCAGGGCCGAGGCGTCGTTGATGCCGTCGCCCATGAAGCCCACGACGTTGCCGGCCTGGCGCAGGGCGAAGATGAGGCGCTCCTTCTGGTTGGGCTCCACTTCGGCGAAGATCTGGGTCTGGGTGACCTGATGCCGCAGGGCCTCGTTGCTCATCTGGCGCATTTCCGGCCCGGTGAGCAGGCGGGGATTAATTATGCCCACCTGGCGGGCGACGTTGGCGGCCACCAGGGCGTTGTCGCCGGTGATGATCTTCAGGGAAACCCCGAGTTCCTTCATCTGCCGGATGACTTCGGCCACCCCCGGCTTGGGCGGATCATAGACCAGCAGAAAGCCCAGAAAGGTCATACCGGCTTCGTCGTCCTTGCCGATTTTGGCCGACGCTTCCAGGCGACGATAGGCAACCCCCAAGGTGCGCAGCCCCTGCTCGCTGAATTGGGCAAAGTTCTGCTGAATCTGGTCCCGCACCTGCTCCAGGGGTTGGCTTTGACCCCCGGCAGTCTCGGCCTGGGCACAGACCGCCAGGACATTGCTTAGCGCCCCTTTGGTAACCATCAGGTTAGGCTCGCCCTCTTTGGCCACCAGCACGGAAAGGCGCTTGCGGATGAAATCGTAAGGCACTTCGTCCAGCTTGCGGTAGCCGGAGATATCGGGGCAGCAATAACGGCGCACCGCCTGGTCGATGGGATTGGCGAAACCGCTCTCGAAAGCAGAATTCAAGTAGGCGTAATAAGACACCTTATCCGATTTATCGCCGGTCAGGTCCAGGGTGGAATGGACCTCGGCCACCCCTTCGGTAAGGGTGCCGGTCTTGTCGGCGCACAGCACGTTCATGGAGCCGAAGTTTTCGATGGCGGCCAGGCGCTTGACGATCACCTTTTCCCGGGCCATGCGCTTGGCCCCCATGGCCAGGTTGATG
>JBIOJX010000403.1:0-2009 GCA_044451265.1 Desulfobaccales bacterium | reverse complement strand
ATCATGGATAGTCTGGAGTTTTAGCAGGTTTGCTGAAAAGACCGGAGACGGGGGACGGGAGACCGGAGAAAATCCCCTGTCTCCGGTCTTCCTAAACCGGGAAATCGACCTTGATCTTGAAGACCTCTTGGGCCGGCAGGCTCAGGACCTCGACCCCGGAGGCCGCCGAGATTTCTGCCAGGATCTGATCCAGCCGCTCCGCCGACTCGGCGATCAGGGTGAACCAGACGTTGAAGTGGTGCCGCCGCAGGTAGTTGTGGGTCACCCCGGGGTAGCGGTTCACCACCTCCACAAAGCGCGCCAGCCTCTCCTCGGCCACGTGAGCGGCGCACAGGGTGCTGGTGTAGCCCAGCTTACGCGAAGTGAAATTGGCCCCGATGCGCCGGATGACGCCGCTATCCATCATGGCCTGCACCCGCCGCATGACTTCGGCCTCCGGGGCCCCTACCCTGCTCCCCACCTCTTCATACGGCCGGGAGGCAATGGGAAAATGCGACTGGATTTCGTTGAGGATGGCCTTGTCCAGATCGTCTAATTCCAGATGAGTCGCCTGTTGAGATGCCATTGTCGTCATTTTATTCCACCAAGACACCAAGAGCACCCAGAGATCACTAAGGGATGATTTTTATTTTGACGCTTCAGCGCCAAAATAAACCAGATCTTGGTGTTCTTGGTGTCCTTGGTGGTTCATCTTTTTATCCTATCGGTTCATACGGACAGATGGGGTCTGCCGCCAGGACGTCGCCGGTCAGGGCGTAGGCCCGGGCCCGGCAGCCGCCGCAGACCTTGCGGTACTGGCAGTCGTGGCATTTGCCCCGGTAATCGTCCACCCTTCTCAGTTGCTGAAACAGCGCCGATTTTTCCCAGATTTCAGGAAATCGCGTCTCCCGGACGTTCCCGGCCACCAGTTCCAGATAGCCGCAGGGCTGGACCTCGCCCTTATAGGAGACAAAGGCGAAGCCCTGGCCGCCCAGGCAGCCCTTGGTCATGGCCTCCATCCCGTGGGTGGCCGGGGTGATTTTTTCGCCCCGGGCCGCGGCGTCCTGCCGCCACAGACGGTAGAACTGGGGGGCGCAGGTGGGCTTGATGAACAGGCGGCCATCCCTCTGCCGCGCCAGCAGCCAGCGCAGGGTCTCTTCGTATTCCTCCGGGTGCAGCAACTGGTCCACCAGCTTTTCGCCCCGGCCGGTGGGCACCAGCACGAAAACATGGTGCGCCGCGGCTCCCAGGCGGATGGCCAGTTCGTGAATCGCCGGCAGCTCCTGGCGGTTGGCCCGGGTGACGGTGGTGTTGATCTGGAAGGGCAGCTCCGCTTCCCGGCAGGCGGCAATACCGGTAAGCGCTCCTTCATAAGCGCCGGGTACGGCGCGAAGCTGGTCGTGGCTGGCCGCGCTGGCCCCGTCGATGGAGATGCTCAACCGCTGGATGCCCACCTCCTTGAGGCGGGTGGCGATTGGCGGGGTTAATAAAGTGCCGTTTACCGCCATGACCATGCGCAGGCCCCGGCCGTGGCCGTGAGCCGCCAGCTCAAAGATGTCTTCCCGCAGCAGGGGCTCGCCGCCGGTGAGGATCACCACCGGCTGGCCCATGGTGGCCAGGTCGTCAAGCAGGGTAAGGCCCTCGTCGGTGGTGAGCTCGCCGGGATAAGGCCCGGACCCCGCCGCGGCCCGGCAATGGAGACAGGCCAGGTTGCAGCGCCGGGTAGTCTCCCAGGCCAGCAGGCGCAGGGTGGGGATTTTTAAAGATTCGTGGCCGGATTTAGGCATAAGCTGGTGCTGGGGGCCGGGCTTGCCGCCCGGAGCAGCCGGGGATTTACTCCGCAGCTTGGGATAACTTACGCATTAGATTATCACAACCATCCCCGAACTGTCACGGCTATTCCCCGGCCGTCGACTCAACCTGCCGCCCGGCTTCACAGCCGCCGCCGTCAAAATGAAACATTTTGAGGAAAGGTGTTTGCTTTATTAAACACCAACCTTGGGCCAGTTATTTGTAACTTGGTGATATGT
>JBIOJX010000402.1:0-2018 GCA_044451265.1 Desulfobaccales bacterium | reverse complement strand
GGATTTAGTGGGATTTGGTTCTATGGTAAACCCTGCGGCTACATAAATGCCTGGCTTTATGTTACATTCATTATCGCCGTGCAATTATCTGACCTGAAAATCCGGGGCTTTTCGTGACCGGCAATCCGGCCTTGCGACCGGACACCACCCCGCTCCTTCAGGTGCGGGACCTGACGGTCAACTTTGCCACCTCCCGGGGCCACGTCCGGGCCCTGGCCGGGGTGAGCTTCGACCTCATGGCCGGCGAAACCTTGGGGCTGGTAGGGGAATCGGGCTGCGGCAAGACCGTCACCGCCATGGCCGTCTTGCGCCTCCTGCCCCACCCCCAGGCCACGGTCGCCGGGCAGGTCCATTTCTCCGGGGAGGACCTGTTAAACTGCCCGGAGGAGCAGATGCGCCGCATCCGCGGCAATCGCATCGCCATGGTCTTCCAGGAGCCCATGACCGCCCTCAACCCGGTGCTTACCATCGGCGAGCAGGTGGCCGAGGTCCTGCGCCTCCATCGGGGCCTGAAGAACGACGCCGCCGAAAGGCAAGCCGCCGCCGCCCTCTCCCGGGTGGGCCTGGCCGAAGCCCGGCAGCGCCTGCGCCAGTACCCGCATCAGCTCTCCGGCGGCCTGCGCCAGCGGGTCCTGATGGCCATGGCCCTGGCCTGCGGGCCGCAGCTCCTCATCGCCGACGAGCCCACCACCGCCCTGGATGTCACCATCCAGGCGCAAATCCTGGCGCTCCTGAAGCAGCTCAAGGCCGAGCTGGGCCTCTCGGTCCTGTTCATCACCCACAATCTGGGGATCGTGGCCCAGACCGCCGACCGGGTGGCGGTGATGTACGCCGGCCTCATCGTGGAACAGGCCGCCACCGGCGAACTCTTTGCCCGGCCGAGCCACCCCTACACCCGCGGCCTGCTCTCCTCGGTGCCCCGCCTCGATTTTCGCCGTCCTCCCGGCACGCCCCTGGAGGCGGTCCAAGGCCATCTGCCCGAAGAGCCGCCTCCCGGCTGCCTCTTCCAGGACCGCTGCCCCGAGGCCCGGGGCCAGTGCGGCCAGCCGCCCCCCTGGCTGGAGGTGGCCTCGGAACATTTCGTGCGGTGTTGGAATTATGCCTGAAGATTTTTTGTTCATCTATTTCTCGTAGGGGCGGTTCTCGAACCGCCCTCTTAAAAGGCAAGATGTCTTATGATCTAGCACCAAATTACTTGGCCTGATACCTATCCTCTGTAATAATGGTTTTTTTCTGACTACTGACCACTGACTACTAACAATGCCTGAACTCCTGAAAGCCGAAGATCTCTGCTGCCATTTCCGCCTCCAGGGTCCCTGGGGCCGGGGGCCGCTGCTCAAGGCGGTGGATGGGGTGAGCTTTACCCTGGCTCCCGGCGAGACCCTGGGGCTGGTGGGCGAGTCCGGCTGCGGCAAATCTACCCTGGGCCGCCTGGTCCTGGGGTTGCTGGCCCCGACTGCGGGCCGGGTCTGGTTCACCGGCGCTGACCTGACCGGCATGCATCGCTCGGCCCTCAAGGCCATGCGCCGCCAGTTCCAGATCATCTTCCAGGACCCGTATTCGTCGCTTAACCCCCGCATGACCGTGCGCCAAATCCTGGAGGAGCCTTTCCTGATTCACGGCCTGGGGACCCGCCCCGAACGCCGCGCCTGGGTGAGGGACTTACTGCAGGAAGTGGGGTTGGCCGAGGAACACCTGGAGCGCTACCCCCACGAATTTTCCGGCGGCCAGCGCCAGCGCCTGGGAATCGCCCGGGCCCTGGCCCTCAGGCCCCGGCTGATGGTGGCCGACGAGCCGGTCAGCGCCCTGGACGTCTCCATCCAGGCCCAAATCCTCAATCTGCTGGCGCAGTTACAGGAGCGCTACGGCCTCACCTACCTCTTCATCTCCCACGACCTGAGCGTCATCTCCCAGATCAGCAGCCGGGTGGCGGTCATGTACCTGGGGCGCCTGGTGGAGATGGCCCCCCGTTCGGTCTTCGCCCGGGAGCGCCTGCACCCCTATACCGAGGCCCTGCT
>JBIOJX010000401.1:0-2020 GCA_044451265.1 Desulfobaccales bacterium | reverse complement strand
GTTCTTTGGCCCCGATGGCCTCGTCGCTCACCGCGTGCCAGTATTCACCATGGACGAAGACCCGGCCTTCCGGAGAAAGGGAGGTGACGGCCACGCCACGTTCCCCCACCATACCCGCGGCCCCGGTCATAGTGCGCAGCAAATGGCTGCGGAAGACAATACCCGCCACCACGATGAAAAAGAGGGAAACCGTTGCCACCGTGGGGATCAACACGCCCCACGAGATGTCCATGCCGCCGCCTTCCCCCCGGAACAACATGATGGCCCCCAGAAACAGTGACGCCACCCCGGCCAGGGAAAGCAGCCCGTAGCTGGCGATCTTGAATTCCAGGATGAAAAAGACGAAGGCCAGCAGGATCAGGAGGACCCCGATATAATTGATGGGCAGGGTCTGAAAGGCGAAAAAGGCCAGCAGCAGGCAGATGGCTCCGATCACTCCGGGCAGCACCACCCCGGGGTGGGCCAGTTCAAAATAGATGCCGGCCAGGCCGATCATCATCAGGATGAAGGCGATGTTGGGGTCGCCGAGGTATTTTAGCAGCCGGGTGCGCAGGGTCTCGGGGATCTCCTTAACCGGCGCTCCGGCGGTCTTGAGGATCCAGGGCTGTCCGTGCACCAGCACCCGTCGGCCGTTGACCTTGCTCAGCAAATCGTCCAGGTTGTCGGCCAGCAGGTCCACGACCTTGAGTTTCAGCGCCTCGGAGGCCGAAATGGAGGCGCTCTGGCGGATGGCCTTCTCCATCCAATCGGGATTCCGGCCCCGCTCCTCGCTCAGGGCCCGCCCGTAGGCCACGAAGTCGTTGAGCACCTTCTTTTCCATGGTCTTATCCATCTTACCCATACCGATGGACACGGGGTGCGCCGCGCCGATGTTGGTGCCGGGGGCCATGGCGGCCACCTGGGCCGTCTGGGTGATGAAGACTCCGGCCGATGCGGCTCGGGCGCCGCTGGGGGAGACATAGACGATCACCGGCACCCGGGCGTTGGAGATGGCCTGGACGATCTGCCGCATGGAGCTGTCCAGGCCTCCCGGGGTGTCCAGCTGGATCACCAGGGCCTCGGCCTTCTGTTTCTCCGCCTCCTGGATGCCGCTGAGCATAAATTCCGCCAGACCTGGATTGATGGAGCCCACCGCGGGCAGAACGTAAACGGCCCGGGGTTCTGCCGCCAGGCACATCCCAGCCTGAAGCGACAGGGCGAAAAGCACGAGACTAACCAGCCTTAACAAGTGTTTCATAATTTTCGTAAAATGTTCTTGTCTCTGGGCGACCTTCGCCAGTTTTGGCCTTTGCTGCTAGCTGAAAGCTACTCTTCTGCCTCCGCCAGATACTCCATCACCTGCTGCATGTCCTGCCAGGTTTTTTGCCTTTCCTTCGGAAACCTGAGCAGATAAGAGGGGTGGAAGGTGGGCATCACCCGGATGTGCTCGTAGCGCTGCCACTGCCCACGCATCTTGGTTATAGGCTCCTTGGTGCCCAGCAGGGCCTGGGTGGCGATTTTTCCCAGGGTGACGATCACCCGGGGGCGGATGGCGGCAATCTGCTTTTTCAAATACGGCAGGCAGGCCTCGATCTCGTCGGGTTCCGGGTCCCGGTTACCCGGGGGCCGGCTCTTGACCACGTTGGTGATGTACACTTCTTCCCTTCGGAGTCCCAGCTTGTTCAGCAAGTTGTTCAGGACTTGCCCGGCGGCGCCCACAAACGGGCGCCCCTGCAGGTCCTCCTCCGCCCCCGGGGCCTCGCCGATAAACATCAGCCGGGCGCTGGGGGAACCCTCCCCGAAGACCAGATTTTTGGCGCCGGGATAGAGCTTGCAACGCTGGCAGTGTCCCATCTCTTGCCGGATTTCCTCCAGGGTGGGAATTTTTTCGGGCTGTGACTCCTTTCCAGGCGTGGGCGCGGCAACCGGTTCCGGAGGCAGGCCCCGCCAGCCCAAACGCCGCTGGTAGTGGAGCCACTCCATTAGTCCGTCGACCAATTCCCGCAAGGCCACCACCGGGTCCTCAGCCATCCCCCCTGCC
>JBIOJX010000400.1:0-2024 GCA_044451265.1 Desulfobaccales bacterium | reverse complement strand
GCTCCAGGCCATGGCCATGGGCCAGGCGGTAGTGGGGACCACGGTGGGGGGCATCCCGGAGGTGGTGATTGAGGGGGAAACCGGCCTGCTGGTGCCGCCCCGGGATGGCGCGGCCCTAACCCAGGCCTTGCGGTTGTTGCGGGATGACGAAGCCCATCGCCGGGAATTGGGGCGCCGGGGCCGGGAATTGGTGGCCGAGCGCTTCTCCATCGAGCAAATGGCCGCGGCAGTGGAGGCGGTGTATGAGACGGTGAGCAGTGAGGAGCAGTAGCCAGTGGTCAGTAGTCAGAAAAATCAAAAATCAAAAACTCGAAACTCTCATGACCCTTTCCCTGGATAATCCCAGGTTCTTCTTGAGCCTGGCAGCCGTGATGCTCTTTTGGGCCGGCTCCCTGGTGGCCATGCGCCTGTGGACCAGGCGGCAGGTTCTCCGGGCCTTATTGACCCGGGAGGCCGAGGCGGAGATCCCGCTGCCGCCGGAGCCCCGGCCCGAAGACGAGATCGCCCGGGAGCTCATCCGGACCTACCGGGATGGTTATTTGTGGAATCGCTGGCCGGAGACGGCCCTCTCTTTCAGTGCCATCAATGACCTGTCTTTGCGATTGATCCGGGAGATTGCCGGGGTCTATTATCCTGAAGAAGAGCGGCCGGAGCTCAAGGCCTCCCTGGCGGACCTGGTGGCCTTTCACAATCGGGTGGGTTGCCGCCTGGCCGCCTGGCTGGAAAGAGCCCCCGTCCGCCCCTTTAAGGAGGTGGAGTTGCAGACCATTATCCGCTATTATGACATGTATCACTCCGTGATGGATCATCCCGTCAGCCGGTTCATCAAGAGCCACCGGCTGCACAAGGTGGCCAAATGGAGTTGGGCGGCCTTTAATTATAGCAGCCCATTTTACTGGGGCCGGCAGTTCGCCTATGAATTGGGGCGGCGGATGCTCCTGGCCCGTATCGCCGATCTGGTGGGGGAAGAAGCCATGCGACTCTATGGCCGGCGGGGGTGAGAATTGGCCCGCAGTGATCGCTTCCTAGACCGGCTGGCCGGCTTTCTGGCCCGCCTCTGGTACCGCCTGGATGCCCGGCACCGGCGTATCACCTTGCGGAACCTGGAGTTTGCCTACGGCCCTGAACTTACTGCCGCAGCCCGGGAGCGCCTGGCCCGGGAGGTCTTCCGCCAGTTTGTCCTGTTCGGCTGGGAGACCCTGGAGTTGCTCCTGGCCCCCCTGTCTTATATTCGCCGCAAAGTGATCATTTCGGGACAGGAGCACCTGGCCGCCGCCCTGGCCCAGGGTAGGGGAGCCATCGCCATCGCCGCCCACGCCGGCAACTGGGAATACACCGTTATGGGTTACGGCCTGCAATATGGGCCGGAGGTGGTGGTGGGCCGGGACCTGGACCACCCCCTGGGCCGGCGCCTGCTCCGGTATCTCCGAGAGCGGGCCGGCAACCAGATGATCTCCAAGCAGCGAGGCCTGAAGGACATCCTGCGCCACCTGAAGCAGAACCACACGGTGGGGATCGTCATCGACCAAAACACCGCCACGGCGGAAGGGCTGCTGGTGGATTTTTTCGGCCATCCGGCCCGCACCACCCCGGTGGCGGCCCTGCTGGCCCGGCGGGGTGTACCGGTACTGCCCACCCTGTCCCGGCGGCTCCCCGGCGGCCGCCACCTCATGGTGATCTTCCCGCCTCTCCCCATTGAAAAGACCGTCGAGGCCCAGGCGGATATCAAACGGCACCTGGAGCTCCAGAACCGGACCATCGAGGCCTGGGTGCGGGCCGAACCGGCCCAATGGTTGTGGCTGCACCGGCGCTGGAAGAATCAGTTTCCGGAGATCTATGAGGAGAGCTATCAGCCGTCGGCGGTCAGCTTTCAGCAAAAGCCCGGCTCAGACGATTAAGAAGTTTGGCTGTTTTGGCAGCCGCTGCTTTGCCGTGAAAATTAAAATCCCCCTAACTCCCCCTTTGCTAAAGGGGGACTTTTAAAACCCCCCTTTGAAAAAGGGGGGTAGGGGGGATTTTCATTC
>JBIOJX010000399.1:0-2032 GCA_044451265.1 Desulfobaccales bacterium | reverse complement strand
ATTTACTTGCCTTAGCAAAGATTGGCCTTATTTTAGAATTATACCGGCTATAGTCCAACCTCCCCCCCCCCGCATGGATCGGGGCCCTCTCGAAGATTGTCGATGAGCCTGAGCCAGGACGGCTATCTCTTCATCGTAACCGGAAGGGTGGTTATCATGGATCAGGGAATGAAGGTTCTCATTCTGGAAGATGCCGATTTCGACGCAGAGCTCATCGAGTACGAGCTCGAAAAGTTAAAAGTACCCCTCAGTTTGCGGCTGGTGGCGACCAGGGAGGAGTTCTTGCAGGCCCTGGAAGAATTCCGCCCGAGTTTGATCCTGGCGGATTACCGCTTGCCCGCCTTCGACGGCCTGACGGCCCTGGCCTTGGCCCAGGAGAAATGCCCGGAAGCTCCCTTCATTTTCGTGTCCGGGGCCATGAGCCCGGAGCTGGCCGCGGCCGGGTTGCAGCAAGGCGCGGCGGATTGGATCCCCAAAAACCAGCTCTCCCACTTAGCGCCGGCGGTGGCGCGCACTTTGGGGGGCGTCGACTCCGGGGCGGCGCCAACCCAGGAATTCCGGACCCCCGAAGAGAATCTGTGGCCCCACCTGGTCCATCGCACCAGGAAGGTGATGCTGCTTTTGGACCTGGATCGCACCATCCTGGAATTTAACCGGGGAGCCGAACTGCTCACCGGCTGGCAGCGCCACGAAGTCCTGGGGCGGGACTTCATCGAATTGTTGGTGGAAAGCGGTAAGCGGCAATGGGCCGCGGTTAAACTGGCCCAGGTGGCGGCCGGGGAGATCAGTCTCAGCTTTGAGCTGCCCATCCGCAACTGCCGTGGCGCCGCCGGCCTCTGGTTTTGCCAGCCAACCCTGCTGGAGAACCTGCAAGGCCAGGCCGAGACGATCCTGCTCCTGGCCGATGACTTGGGCAGCCGGGTGAAGCAATCCAAGAACCGGGCCGCCCGGACCTTCAGCGTTAAAGGTCGGCCCAATCTCCTCTGCTGACGGCGGCGTCAAGCTAGCCTCCAAAGAACTCCTCCAGGGCCGCGGCCAGGGCATCGATCTGGCCGGGGTGAAACCACCTGACCTCAGGGTCGGCTTTGAACCAGGTGAGCTGGCGTTTGGCGTAGCGCCGGGTGTCCCGCTTGAAAAGCTCGATGGCCTCCTCCCAGGACCACCTGCCCTGCAGGAAGTTGATCAGGTGCCGGTAGCCCAGAGATTGCAGGGGTTTGAGGTCAGGGGGGTAGCGCCGGAGCAGTCCTTCCACTTCCGCCAGTAAGCCTTCGGCCAACATGGCCTCCACTCGCAGCTCGATGCGCTCAGTCAACTCTTCTCTCGGCCGCGCCAAACCCAGCTTCAGGACCCGAAAGGGGCAATCCCGGAAACGGTGAGCCGCGAAGAGCTCCGATAGGGGCCGGCCGGTGGCCTCCATCACCTCCAGGGCCCGGAGGATGCGGTAGGTGTCGTGGGGGTGGAGGCGGCCGGCGGTGGCCGGGTCCAGGGCGGCCAGGCGCTGGTGCAGCCGGGGCAGCCCCAAGTCGTGCAAATCCCGGCGCAGGCGCGCCCGAATCGTAGGGTTGGGCGCACCCTCCTCGAACAGGCCGTGGAGCAGGGCCTTGAGGTAGAGGCCGGTGCCGCCCACCACCAGGGGCGGAACCTTGCGGCGGTGCAGGTCGGCCAGCACATTCCTGCCCTCGACGCCGTAACGATCGGCGTCGTAGGGCTCGGTGGGCGCGGCCACGTCGATCAAATGGTGGGGCGTCCGGGCCCTCTCGGCCGGCGTGGGCTTGGCGGTGCCGATCTCCAACTCCCGGTAGACCTGGAGGGAGTCGGCGTTGACGATTTCCGCCTGGAGCCTCTCGGCCAGCGCCAGCGCCGCCCCGGTCTTGCCCACCGCCGTAGGGCCTAATAAGACCGCCACCTTATTATTTGGCGATTTTGACATTAACAAATTATATCAGGTTTTCAGATGCCTGGGGGAAAGGGGGAGAATGGGAAAGGCGCAGGGGAAAAGGAAAAAAATTCACCACAGAGCTCTGTGGTGAAT
>JBIOJX010000398.1:0-2035 GCA_044451265.1 Desulfobaccales bacterium | reverse complement strand
CCCTCTTTCGGCCTTACCGGGCCCTGGCGAAATTCTGCTGGCTGAAGGTGGACGAACTGGTCATCGATGCGGGCGTGGTCAAGGCGGCCGACGGCCTGGTGACCGTCTCCCGCGGCCTGGGGTATTGGACCACGGGGCGGTTGTCCACCTATCTGAAGATGTTGTTCCTGGGCCTGACCATCTTTTTTGCCGCGGTGGGCCTGAGCTGGTACCTGTGGTAATAACGGAGGCATGAATATGCTTCAATTTCCCATACTTACCGTCATTATCTTCTGGCCGATCTTCGGCAGTTTTGTCGTCCTGGCGGTTTATCGGCGGCCTGACTTGGTGCGCGGGCTCAGTCTGATCGTAACCCTGGTGGAAATGGCCCTGGTGGCGGCCCTCTTTGGTCTCGACCTTCAGCCCCACGCCACGCCCCAGGGCACCTGGCTGCTGCTGGAGGACTATGCCTGGATTCCGTGGCTGGGGGCCCGCTACAGCCTGGGCCTGGACGGCATCAGCCTCCTGCTCCTGGCGCTGGTCGCCTTTCTGAATATCTTCTGCGTGCTCGTCTCCTGGCGGGCCATCGATTTTAAGCACGGCTCCTTCTATTTCTTCATCCTGTTCCTGGAGGGCACCCTGGCCGGCCTCTTCCTGGCCGCCGACCTGTTGCTCTTTTACCTCTTTTGGGAGATCCAGATCATCCCCATGTTCTTCCTGGTGGGCATCTGGGGGCACGAGAACCGCATCCACGCGGCCATCAAGTTCCTGCTGTACACCCTGGCCGGCAGCCTGGTGATGCTCATCGGCCTCCTGATCCTCTATATCCTCCATGGGCAGGAGACCGGGGTTTACACCTTCTCGGTCTACCAGTTGACCCAGCATGGACCCCTGGGGCGCAGCACCGAAATCCTGCTGTTCGCCGCCTTTCTGCTGGCCTTCGGCATCAAGGTCCCCCTCCTGCCGGTGCATACCTGGCTGCCCGACACCCATACCGAGGCCCCCACCGCCGGCAGCGTGGTCCTGGCCGGGCTGCTCCTGAAGACTGGGGTTTACGCCATCTTTCGGTTTGCCATCCCGTTTTTTCCTGACGGCGCCCATTACCTGACGCCGCTCCTGTTGATCCTGGGGGTGGGCGGCTTGTTTTATGCCGGCTGGGTAGCCCTGGCCCAGGCCGACATCAAGCGCCTGGTGGCCTACTCCAGCATCGCCCACATGGGCATGATTATCATCGGCATCGTCATCTGGAACGCCGTGACCCTGAGCGGCGCCGTGTTGCAAATGATCAACCACGGTCTGTCCACTTCGGCCCTGTTCATCATGGTGGGCATGCTGGACGAGCGCCTCCATTCCCGGCAATTCGCCGCGCTGGGAGGCCTGTGGAGCAAAATGCCGGTATTCAGCGCCTTTTTCCTGCTGTTTGCCCTGTCGTCCCTGGGCCTGCCCGGCCTCAATAATTTCGTGGGGGAGATGCTCATCCTGGTGGGCGCCTTCAAGGCCAACTGGCTGGTGGCAGTTTTAGGCTTTGTCGGCATTGTCTTCGGGGTGATCTACATCCTGCGGATGGTGCAGGATGCCCTCTTTGGCGAACCCCGGGCCGAACACGTCCTCTGGGACGTCAATGGCCGCGAGGTCGTCATCCTGGGGGTTCTGGCCCTAGCGGTGCTCTTCATCGGCCTGCACCCCGGGCCGGTGCTGCAATGGCTGGATCAGCCAATCCAAACCATGCTGCACCAGACCACCCAGGTGGCCTGGCTGCCCTGACCATCATGAAGAAAGGAGGTCAATCGTATGAAGAGTGATCGTATGCGTGTAGCGCAGGTGGCACACCCGAATGGACCTTTCGAACTCGTCGAACGCGAAATCCCGGCGCCCGGGGCCGGAGTGGTGCGGATCAAGGTGCAGGCCTGCGGCGTCTGCCACAGCGACTCGCTTACCAAGGAGGGGAGCTTCCCGGGCCTCCAATATCCCCGGGTTCCGGGGCATGAAGTCGCCGGGGTGATTGATCAGCTGGGGCAGGGGGTCATGGGCTGGAAAATCGGGCAGCGGGTCGGGG
>JBIOJX010000397.1:0-2036 GCA_044451265.1 Desulfobaccales bacterium | reverse complement strand
TCCCCCTCACCCTGCCCTCTCCCCCCAAAGGGGGAGAGGGGAAAGCAAGATCCATGAATTAATCTGATCTGAGATTTGCCAGCCTTATCTCGACCCCCCCCTTAAATCAGCGCTGATTGTTGTCCAGCAACTGCCCTTTGATCAATTTGCGGATATGGGAGGCGTGGCCGGCGGCCTCGGGGTCGTGGGTGACGATGATGATGGTCTTGTGAAACTCCCGGTTCAGGCGGCTCAGCAGGTCCAGAACCTCGGCGGCGGACTGCCGGTCCAGGTCGCCGGTGGGTTCGTCGGCGGCGATCAGGGTGGGATCAGTGATCAGGGCCCGGGCGATGGCCACCCGCTGCTGTTGGCCGCCGGAGAGTTGGGCGGGGTAGTGGCTCTGGCGGTCGCTCAGGCCCACTAATTCCAGAGCCAGTTCCACGTGTTCCCGGCGGACCTTACGCGACAAATCGGTGAGCAGCAGAGGCAGTTCGACGTTTTCAAAGGCAGTGAGCACCGGGATCAGTTGGTAGAACTGGAAGACGAAGCCGACATTGTCGGCCCGCCAGTCGGCCAGTTGGGCCTCGGTGAGCCTGGTCAGCTCGATGCCCTGCACCAGTAGTATGCCGTTGTCGGGGCGGTCCAGGCCGGCGATGAGGTTCAGCAGGGTGGTCTTGCCGGAGCCGGAAGGGCCCATGAGGGCCAGGAAATCGCCGGCCTCGATGTTCTGGGAGATGTCCTGTAAGACCGGCAGCACCTGGCTGCCCCGGCGGTAGGATTTATAGAGATGGGCGATCTCCACTACCGGGCGGGTAGCGGCCGGTGGGTCGGCGCTCATGATTCCTTGACCTTGACCCGGGCGCCGTCGGCCAGAGCGGGCGCCGGCTTGAGGACCACCCGGTCGCCGTCCTTCAGGCCTGAGACGATCTCCACCAGGTCGCCCATGGTCTCACCCACACTGACCGGGACCAGCCGCGCCTCGTTATCCTTCACCAGGAAGGCAAAGGTGCGGCCCTCCCGGGTCACCAGGGCCGCCTGGGGCAGGGTCAGGCGGGGCTGGCGTTCGCCGGCCTCCAGTGGGCGGGAGAGGAAGGCCACCTTGGCGCTCATCTCCGGCAGGATGCGGTCGTCGAACTCCAGGAACTTCACCTTGGTGAGCACCGTGGCCTTGGTGCGGTCGGCGGTGGGCACGATCATGTGGACCTCGCCGGCAAAGCGCCGGTCGGGAATGGCGTCCAGGCTGATTTCGCAGGGCTGCTGCGGCTTAACCTTGTCCAGGTTGGACTCAGCCACGTCGGCCTCCACCATCAGGGATTTGAGGTCGGCCATGGTGACCACCGCGGCCCGGGCATTGACCGCGGCGCCGAAAGGCGCCACCACTTCCCCCACTTCGGCGTACTTGGCGGTCACCACCCCATCGAAGGGGCTGCGGATGTAACTGTATTCCAGGGAGGCCTGGGCGTTGGCCTCGGCCGCCTGGGCCACCCGGATGTGGGCCTGGGCGCTGGCCACCCCGGCCTGGGCCTTCTTGTAGCGGGCTATGGCGGTGTCGAAGTCCTGGCGGGCCACCAGGTCCTTTTCCACCAGGGTTTTGTAGCGCCGATATTGCAGTTCGGCGTCCACCAGCTCCGCCTGGGCAGTGGTCAGGCCGGCATCGGCTTCCTTCACGGAGGCCGCCGCCTGGTTCTTGGCTGCCGTCAGGTCCTCGTTTTCCAGGGAGGCCAGGATCTCGCCTTTCTTCAGGCGGCTGCCCTCCTCCACCCCCAGGAAGGCCAGGCGGCCGGTGCTCTTGGAGGAGACCGCGGCCTTGCGCTGGGCCACCACGTAGCCGCTGGCGTTGAGAACCGTAAAGGCCTGGGCCGGGTAGAGACGGGAAACCACCGCCACGGTCACTTCCTGGGCCGGGCGAAGCGGTCCCCACAGGTAGAGGGCCAGCAAGGTAAGCAAAACGACGACGCCCAGGGCCAGCCAGAGGCGGCCCCGGAAGGAGGTCCCGGCCTGGTATTTTTCCTCGGAGCGCTGGATGCGGAGTCGGTCTAGGTCAGAAGGCACGCGGT
>JBIOJX010000396.1:0-2038 GCA_044451265.1 Desulfobaccales bacterium | reverse complement strand
GTGATCCCCCGGCCCTTCCCTCAAAGAAGGAGCAACCTTGAAGCAGCAGATCATTGTCAGCGGTTTGGGGGGGCAAGGGGCTCTCACCGTAACCCGCCTATTAGCCGAAGCCGCCGCGGCCCTGGGCCTGGAGGTGATTACCTCCGAAACCCACGGCATGGCCCAGCGGGGCGGTACGGTCATTTCCATGGTCAAGGTGGGGCCCTTTCGGGGTCCTTTGATCCCGGCCGGGGCTGCGGACGTGGGGCTCTTTCTGGCGGAGAAAAACCTGGGGGTGCACCGGGGCTTTCTGGCGCCCGAGGCCCAGGTTTTCGTCAATTCCGCCGCTCCCGGCGATTACTTCCGGGTGGAGGCCCGCAAGCTGGCGGAAGAGATGGGCGTGCCGGTGGCCGCCAACCTTATTCTGCTGGGCTTCGCCGCGGCCAAAGGCGGACTCTTCTGCGAGGTGGAACTCCTGGAGCAGGTCATCATGGATAAGCTCCCGGCCCGTTTCCGGGAGACCAACCTCCAGGCCCTCCGCCGCGGCGCGGCCGCGGCAGCAGAATAAGCCAAGATTTCACCACAGAGGCACAGAGGGCACAGGGAAACCCGGATGAAATTCCGCAGCAAAACCAGGGCCTACATCCTCCGCCACCACACCGGGTTGACGGTCTGCGGCCTCTCGGCCGTCTTGCTGATCACGCCCCTGGCGCTCAACAACCCTTATAGCCTGGGGATTCTCAACCTCATCGGCGTCTACGTGATCGCCGTCCTGGGGCTCAACCTCTTCATCGGCTACGCCGGCCAGATCTCTTTAGGGCACGCCGCCTTCTTCGGCCTGGGGGCTTACGGTTCCGCTATCCTTACTGCCACTTATAATCTTTCGCCCTGGCCCGCCATGCTGCTCACCGCCGCGGCCATCGCGGTGGTGGCGCTGATCATCGGCGTCCCCACCCTGCGGCTCTCCGGCCACTATCTGGCCATGGCCACCCTGGGCTTCAACTATGTGGTCCACAGCATCTTGGTACAGTGGGACGCGGTTACCGGCGGGCCCAGCGGCCTCTCCGGGGTCCCTCCCCTCTCCCTCTTCGGGTTGGTCTTCGATAATGACGTCAAGTTCCATTACCTGGTTTGGACCTTTGCCCTGGTGGCCCTGACCCTTTGCCTCAACCTGGTGCGCAGCGGCGTGGGCCGCGGCCTGGCCGCCCTGGCCCAGGACGAAGTGGCCGCCTCGGCCCTGGGTGTCGACGTCAGCCGGGCCAAGGTGGGGGTCTTCGTGCTTTCGGCGGTGTTCGCCTCGGTGGCCGGCAGCCTCTACGCCCACTACTTCGGCTATGTCAATCCCGATGGCTTCAGCATCTTCAAGTCCCTGGACCTGGTCATCATGGTGGTCGTAGGCGGCCTGGGCTCCATCTGGGGCACCCTCTTCGGTGTGGCCTTCATCACGGTGCTCCCCCACCTGGTGGATTTTTTCGAGACCTACTCCGATATTATCCACGGCGCCATCCTGGTGTTGATCCTGCTGTTTCTGCCCCAGGGCCTGGTCACCGGACTGGCCGATTACTCTAAGCTCCGCCTGGCCCGCCGGCGGCTGGCGGGCGCGGCCGATAAATAGAGGATGTATTGAACCACCAAGACACCAAGAGCACCAAGAAAAATATTTGGGCCCCAAGGGCACAATTATTTTTTCTCTTCTTGGTCTTTCTTGGTGTCCTTGGTGCCTTGGTGGTTAACTAATTATGGACCCCCTCCTGCAGATCACCCGCCTCAGCAAACACTTCGGGGGCCTGCCGGCCCTCTCGGAGGTGAGCTTCCAGGCCGCAAAAGGCCAGGTTACGGCCCTCATCGGCCCTAACGGCGCCGGCAAGACCACCCTGATCAACTGCCTCACCGGGGTTATCCGCCCTGATGGCGGTGAAATTCTCTTTGACGGCGTCAATATCGCCGGTCTGCTGGCTCACCGCATCGCTCGCCTGGGGGTCACCCGCACCTTTCAGAATCTGCGCCTCTTTCCCCGCCTCTCGGTTCTGGACAACGTCCTCTGCGGCCTGACCACCCT
>JBIOJX010000395.1:0-2051 GCA_044451265.1 Desulfobaccales bacterium | reverse complement strand
CGGCCGGTGCCGCAGGGGCCGGGCCGGGAGTGGGGCACGTTCAGGCAGTCCAGGAGGTGGACCTCGGCCCCGTTGGCCCGGAGCCAGCCGGCCAGATGGAGCAGCCCCAGGGGCCGGGCGAAATAATCATAGGCCGCGAAGTCGTAGATCCAGGGGTTGATGAGCAGGAAAAATGGTCGGGAGCTACGCACAAAAACCTCTTAAAGGCCTTCACCACAGAGACACAGAGGACACAGAGAAAAGAGTCTAGGTAAATTCTGGGCGGTTCGAGAACCGCCCCTACGGCCGTTAGCAGCAGGCCAGGAGCAGGTCCCAGAGGCGCCGGGTTTCGGGCCGGGTGGGGCTGAGGTCGATGGCCAGGAGGGTGCGGCTGGCTTCGGTCACCTTCACCGGTTCGGCCGGGCGGACGCCGGCCACCCAGACGATCTGGCCGCCGCTCGCCACCAGGGGAATATGGGGCCGCAGCCAACGGGGAATTTTCGCGTCCACCAGGAAGTCCTGGAGTTTCCTGGGCCCTGCCGCGCCCAGGGGCCAGAAGCGATCGCCGGCTTGAAAATAGCGGACCTGCAAGGGGAAAGTGAGTTTTTCCTGATCCAGTACGGCCACGTGAGGCTCCGGAGAAATGCCGCCGCGGCCGGTGCTCAAGGTCCAGCGCCAACCCGCCGGCGAGTCCACCGCGCCTGGGGGACCTGGAAGCAGGGTAACCTCGCCGGCGGGCGGCCGCGGCAGTCGGCGGAAGAGGTGCAACTCGGAGCCGGCTCGGGCTACCTGCACCTCGCCCAGGGAAATGAGGCCGCCGCTCTTTTCGCCGTGGGCCAGGTCCAGGAGCGAGGCGGTCTGGGCGGCAGAGAGGGTCGGCTCGGCAATCAGGCGGCCCAGGGTGGCCCTAAGCAGGCGCAACTGCCAGCCGGGGTCCAGGCTGCGGAGCTGGCGCAAGTCCAGGAGGAAAAAATCCGGGGCCGGAGAGCGGGCCACCAGGGCCAGGAGGCGCTCGGTTTCCAGGGCCAGGAGCCGTTCTTCCTCCTGCAGGAGGGCCTGGGTGCGCCAGATGGCCTCCGGCAGCCGGGGGTTATAGAGGCGCTGCAATTCCGGCAGCAGGTCCAGGCGGATGCGGTTACGCAGGTAGGCGCGGCTCAGGTTGCTGAGATCGAGGCGGTGGGGGAGGTTTTGCCGCTCCAGCCAGGCCAACAGGGCGGCTTTGCCCACCGCCAGCAGGGGTCGCACCGTGCCCCCCGGAGTGACGGGCCACATGCCTTTCAGCCCTTCAGGGCCGGCGCCCCGGAGCAGGCGGAGAAAGAAGAGTTCCACCTGGTCGTCGGCGGTGTGCGCCAGGGCCAGCTTGCCGTAGCCCTGGGCCCGGCAGGTCTCCCGGAGGAAGTCGAGACGCAATTTGCGGGCTGCCATCTGCACCGAGAGCTTTTGCCGGCGGGCCAGTTCCTTGACGTCGCCGCGGCCCAGGTGGCAGGGCAGGCCGAGAGCTTTGGCCAGGTCCACCACAAAGGCAGCATCTTCCTGCGAAGCCCCGCCCCGGAGCGAATGGTCGAAATGGCCCACCGCCAGTTCCAGCCCCAGCTCCCGGCGCCAGCCGGCCAACAGGTGCAGCAAAGCCACGGAATCGGGGCCGCCGGACACCGCCACCAGGACGCGGTCGCCGGAATGAAACAGCTCCTCCCGGCGCACCAAGGCAAGCACCCAGTCGGGCAGCCGAGCGGGATCGGCCTGGAAAAGGGGTTGGATCAGGCGGCCGGGGTGGGGCAAAGTTGGGCGATGACCTCGAGGATGGCGTCCTTGGAGAAAGGTTTGGCCAGGAAGTGGTCCACCAGGGGGTCCCGGCCGGCCAGGTCGGCGCACTCGGGCGGCTCCGAGGAAATCATGACGATGCGGCACTCCGGGTACAGCTCTTTGAGGCGCCGCGCCACTTCCAGGCCGTTCAGGTCGGGCAGATGGAAATCGACCACTGCCACCTGGCAGCCGGGCGCTTCGTCGCCGCTGGCCAGTTCCGGGTCGAACCTGGCTGCGGTGGTGACCCGGTAGCCGGCCCGGCGTAGAAT
>JBIOJX010000394.1:0-2060 GCA_044451265.1 Desulfobaccales bacterium | reverse complement strand
TTATTAGATAGTTAATCATGAATGTGCAAAGTGTAACAACCGTTGCCCTGAGATTGCAAAACGCAACACCAGGACTGCAGGCCCTGGGTCGCAAAAATTTATCTAAGAAAATCATTGAATTAAAATTTTCGGCCGCTCAGGGTTAAGTTGATTAGCCCTGACTTTTCCTTTATACTGAAATTTGGAAATTATTAATGGCCGGTAGGGCGGGGTAGGGCAGGCCTCCGTTTCCCCCCCAATTCTTGCGTCTTTGCGCCTTGGCGTGAGGTCTATCTTTTCAAGCTAGGAAGGTTCCAGGTATGGTCTTTTTCCGCAAAACTGAAGAGGAGCGACCCCCCAAGCCGGCCCAGGAGTTGGCTGACCTGCGGGCTGCGGTGCTGAGGGCCAGCCTGCCCGAGGCGGTGGCCGCGGTGGCCCGGAAGGAATTGGAGCGCCTGGACAAGACCGACCCTTCGGTGGCGGAGTACACCATCGGCCTCAATTACCTGGATTTCCTGATCTCCCTGCCCTGGAACCGGGTCACTGAAGACAACCTGGACCTGAAACGGGCCGAACGTCTCCTCGAGGTCCAGCACTACGGCCTGCAACACGTCAAGGAACGCATCCTCGAGTACCTGGCGGTCCGCACCCTCTGCAGCCTCCAGACCTCCCAGGTCCTGGTGGTGGACGACGAGGAGATCGCCCGCACCAACCTGGAGTATATCCTGCGCAAGGAAGGCCACCAGGTCTCCACCGCGGCCAACGGCCTGGAGGCCCTGGAAAAGGTCAAGGCCCAGGAGTTCGACGTCGTCCTCACCGACCTGAAGATGGAGAAGATGGACGGTCTCCAGCTCCTCGAGTCCGTCAAGCAGATCGCCCCCCACACCGAAATCATCATGGTCACCGGCTACGCCACGGTGAGCACCGCGGTGGACGCCCTGAAGAAGGGCGCGGCCCATTACCTCTCCAAGCCCATCAAGCTGGACGAACTGCGGGCCACGGTGCGGGAGATCGTCGAGAAAAAACGGCACCTGCAGATGTCCCGGGGACCCATCCTCTGTTTCGCCGGCCCCCCGGGCGTCGGCAAGACCTCCATCGGCCGGTCCATCGCCGAAGCCTTGGAGCGCAAGTTCGTGCGCCTCTCGCTCGCCGGCCTCCGGGACGAAGCCGAACTGCGCGGCCACCGGCGGACTTACGTGGGCGCCATGCCCGGCCGCATCATCAACGAGCTGAAACGCCTGGAGGTCCGCAACCCCGTCTTCATGCTGGACGAAATCGACAAGATCGGCCAGGACTTCCGGGGCGATCCCGCCTCCGTGCTCCTGGAAATCCTCGACCCGGAGCAGAACGGTAACTTCGTCGACCACTACCTGGACGTGCCCTTCGACCTCTCCGGCGCCATGTTCATCACCACCGCCAACGTGGTGGAGAAGCTCCCCGGCCCCCTGCTGGACCGCCTGGAGGTCATCTACTTCCCCGGCTATACCGAAGCCGAAAAGGTCAACATCGCCAAAAATTACCTGATTCCCCGGCAGCTGCGGGAGCACAGCCTGCACCATCTGGGCCTCGAGTTCACCGACGCCGGCATCTCCCGAATCATCGGCGATTACACCCGGGAGGCGGGCCTCAGGAACCTGGAGCGGGAAATCGCCAATGTCTGCCGCAAGCTGGCCCGCATCTGCCTCCAGGACATGGGCAAATCCTGCGCCCTCACCGTGGACGAGGCCCTGGTGGAGAAGTTCTTGGGCCCCCGCAAGTTCACCCATGAAGTGGCCGAGGCCGGCAACCAGGTGGGCGTGACCACCGGGCTCGTCTGGACCGAGTTCGGCGGCGAGATCATCTTCGTGGAAGCCACCCGCATGCGCGGGCATAAGCAGCTGATCTTAACGGGCTCTTTGGGGAGCGTCATGCAGGAGTCGGCCCAAACCGCCCTGAGCTACGTTCGCAGCCGGGCCGAGCAGTTCGGCCTCGACCCCGGCTTCTTCAGCGACAGCGACATCCACATCCACCTGCCCTCCGGCGCCATCCCCAAGGAAGGCCCCTCCGCCGGCGTCACCATCGCCCTGGCCCTGCTCTCGCTC
>JBIOJX010000393.1:0-2086 GCA_044451265.1 Desulfobaccales bacterium | reverse complement strand
GGTCAGGGGCGGCAGAATCTCCGGCAATTCCCGGCCTTGCAGATAAGCCTCGATGGCCAGGGCGGCCCGGCGGCCCGCGGCAAAGGCGGCCACCGCGGTGCCGGGGCCGGTGGTCAGGTCGCCGCCGGCAAAGACGCCGGGGATGGGGGTGGCCAGGCACACCGGGTCTGTGTCCAGCTTCGCCTTGGAGGAAGTGTCGAACCCCAGGCCGGGGCCGAAGAACCGGAAATCCGCGGTCTGACCCACCGCGATGATGACCGTATCCACCTCCATGGTATGCTCTGATCCTGCTACCGGAACGGCGCGGCGCCGCCCTTTGGCATCCGGTTCCCCCAGTTCGGCTTTTCGGGACATCAGCCCCCGGACCCGGCCATCACCCAAAATGCGGAACGGCAGGGTGAGGAAATGGAATTGCACCCCCTCCCGTTGGGCCGCGGTCACCTCCGCTTCCATGGCCGGCATGAGGGCCGCGGTGCGCCGGTACAGGATATGGACTTCCCTGGCGCCCAGCCTTCGGGCGGTGCGGGCCGCGTCCAGCGCGGTATCACCCCCGCCGATGACCGCCACCCGCGGGCCAACCTCCGGAGGGTTGCCGGAGTTGACGGTTTTCAGAAAATCCAGGCCGTACCAGACTCCGGAAAGTTGTTCGCCGGCCGCCTCCAGGAGCAGGCTCTTGTGGCAGCCCACCGCCAGGAAGACCGCGGCGAAGTCCCGGCGCAGCTCCTCCAGTTGGACGTCCCGTCCCAGCCGGGTCCGGAGGCGCACCTCGACTCCCAGCTTTTTCAGGAGGCCGGTCTCCCGGTCCAGGACCTCCCGGGGCAGGCGGTAAGCCGGCACATAGAGGCGCAGGGCGCCGCCTAAATGCGCTTCGGCCTCGAACAGGGTCACTCGGTAGCCTTTGAGCCTGAGCTCATAGGCGGCCATGAGCCCGGCCGGGCCGCCGCCCACCACGGCGACGCCTTCCGGCCTCTCCGGGCCTGGAGTAACTTTCGGCCCGGCTTCCCGGTCCAGGTCGGACAAATATCTCTTCAGTCCGGCGATGGCAATGGCCCCGCCCAGAGAACCTCGGGTACAGGCGGCCTCGCAGGGCCGGGCGCAGATGCGTCCGAGAATGCCGGGAAAGGGGCAGCGCTCCAGCACTACGGCCAGGGCCTCGGCCGTCCTGCCTTCCTTCAGGTAGCGCAGCTTTTCCCGCACCCGGATATCCAGCGGACAGGCGGCCTGGCAGGGAGGCGGCTCCTGCCCGATGCACTCCGCCAGGATCTTGTCGCGCATCTTCATGGACAGATTTTCTTTTTGGGTCATTTGGTCGGTTTAGCCGGTTGGGATATTTAATGAAAACCAGTGTTGCAGTCGGCAATGATCAAGTATGGGCGACACCAGGTATAACCCCATTACGGCGCCTCACGGCGCCCCTGTTCTTCTTTGATCCTTTGCAAGACCTCTGGTTAGCGTTCCTTGCTGGCAAATTCCTGGATGACATAGCTCTCTTTACCCTGAATCGAGACACCTACACCCAAGGAGGTAAAGGCGGGGTTAAGAATATTGCTTCGCAGGCCTGAGTTCCCCATAAAGCCGTTCACGATGAGCCGGGCCGCCGTCTCAATATCTGAGTAATCATCTTTTGAACCCATATGGATATTCTCGCCGGGCTTTCCCCCCCAGCCAATCTTGGCCGGTTCTTCTTTGCCATAATCTTTTAGCGACCTTTTAGCGAGTGGATCCTGATCGGTCTGGCCGAAGCGATGGTTTTTGATCAGGTCGTCGCCTTTTTGCCGAGCCAGGGTCGTCAGCCCCTTATCCTGATCCAAAGGGGGTAGACCATTTTTGCGGCGGGCCTCATTGGTAAACTGAAAGACTCGCTGCTCCAACGCCTTAGGGTGCTCAATGCCGCTCCTAACCGCCCCGGATTTAGTTCTTAATTGTCCCCAGGCCAAAGGCTGCTGCAGTAAAGCAGCCAGTAGCACCGCCAGACCCATGGCCCATCTCGTGGCAGACTTCATCCCGCGCCCTCCGTCCCAAGTATAATTATAGCTCCCGCGGCGGCGACAATAAAGATTTTTACCGGAGGCCGGGGCCAAAATAG
>JBIOJX010000392.1:0-2089 GCA_044451265.1 Desulfobaccales bacterium | reverse complement strand
GGGTGGGCTCGTCGGCCATCCCAACACTCTGGCCCTGTACTTCGATTTGTTGCTGCCCTTGAGTTTCAGCTTCCTGTTTTATCCCTTGAGCCCACGGCGGCGCTTCTTCCTGCTGGCGGCGGTGGGGTTGGAACTCCTGGCCCTGGGCGCCACCTACTCCCGGGGGGGCCTCACCGCCACGCTCCTGGCCCTGTTCGCCCTGTTCGTGTACCATCGCACCCGGGCCATCGGCCTGGTGCGGGCCAGCGTTTCAGGGCTCTGCGCCGCGATGCTGCTCATCATGGTCCTCCTGGTGGTGCCCAACCCGATCCAGAAGGGTCTGTTCCGCAGCGGATATGAAACCGCCTATGGCCGGCTGCCGCTGATTACGGTGGCCTTTAACCTGATCCGCCACCACCCGCTGCTGGGCGCCGGATTGAATAACTACGTCCATACGGCCCGGCAGTACGACTATACCCCGGAGCAGCTCACGGCCGCCTGGAACTCCCCGGTTCACAACCTCTTTTTATTTATCGCCGGGGAACTCGGCCTGCCGGGTCTGGCCTGCTTTTTGATCTTTCTGATCAGCGGGCTGACTGCGGTTTACCCGGCCCTGCGGTCTCCGGACTCATTTCTGCTCTGCACCGGGGCCGGGATCTTCTTCGGCATTTTGGCGTTCTGCGTCCACGCCCAGGTGGACTACAGCATCTGGACGCAGAACCGCCAACTGTGGTTCCTTTTGGGCCTGGCGGTGGTGGTGGGACGTTTTACCCGGCCCCCGGCCGGCGGCGGCGGGAATATGGTAAGGAAATGAACCCCCGGAGATTCGTGCGCAACAGCCTCCTGTTGATTGGCATCGAGATGCTGGCCAAGGCCCTCGGAGTGGTCTTTTTTGCCCTGGTGGCGCGGTTCTTGGGCGCCAGGGAACTGGGATTGCTGGCCTTCGCCACGGCGGTGGCCAACTTCATCGTCATTCCCGCCCGCTTCGGCTTCGAGACCGTGGTGCAAAGGGACGTGGGGCGGAATCCCGCCGGCACCCTGGCTTATTTCCAGGGGATTGGCCTGCTCAAGGGCCTGATTTCCCTGGTAGTTATGGTTATTTATGTTGCCGCCTTGAAGATCGCCGGCCGCGGCGAGATCACCGTTATGGTCCTGGTGGCCTGCTTCACCCTCGTTTATTCGTTTATGGAATTCGTCAACGCCTTTTTCCGCGCCAATCAGAGGCCGGAGCTGGAGTTGGCGGTGCGCAGCTTCTTTTCGGTGAGCAACCTGCTCTTTGGTCTGATGGTCCTCTACGCCGGCTGGCGGCTGGCCGGAGTGGTCTCCTCCCAACTGCTGAGTGTGGGCCTGGCGGTGGTTTTAGGGGTTGGACTGCTCCGCCGGATCGCCCCGCCGGTCAAAGCCCACCGGGACCGGCAGCACCCGACCAAATATCTGGCCGCGGCCGCCCCCTTTGCCGGCATCCTGGTGGCTCTCTACTTCAGCAATCAGATCGGCGTCATTATTTTGACCCCTTGGGCGGGGTCCGAGGAAGTCGGTTATTTTGCCGCCGCGGCGCGGCTCTTCGATGCCTTGACCCTGATTCCCGCCGCGGTGATGGGGGCCTTCCTGCCCCTGATGAGCCAGCTCTATGCCCAGACCCTGGGTGGCTTCGTGCGCACCCTGCACTTCACCCTCAAATACTTATTCATCCTCACGGCGCCCTTGGTGGTGCTGACCATCATTCTGGCCCCCCAGATCATCGCCTTTCTCTACCGGCAGGCCTTTGCGCCCTCGGTCCCGGCCCTGCAAATCCTGAGCGGCGCCCTCATTTTCAGCTTCTGGAATTGCGCCAGCGAGAGCGTGCTGGTGGCCCGGAACCGGGAACGGCCTCTGCTGAAGCTGGCCTGGATCACCGCCGGCATCCACGTGGCCGCCAACCTGCTGTTGATTCCCCGGTTCACTTACCTGGGGGCCTGCTGGGCGATCCTGGCCACCCAGGGGCTCTACAGCATCATCTTGTTTAGGACTCTGCTGCGGCGCTATCTGAGCCTGGCCGGAGTCTGCCGGCTGCTGGCCCGGCCGGCCCTCAGCGCCGCCCTCATGAGCGCCGCACTGATGCCCCTCCGGG
>JBIOJX010000391.1:0-2102 GCA_044451265.1 Desulfobaccales bacterium | reverse complement strand
GGTGAGAATATCGCCGGAAAACCTTCACCATTCCTGGATAAAATCACTCAACAATATCCATTAATTGGTCAAAGCGGGCCAGGAGGAAGTCCGGCGCCGCGGCCCGCAGGGATTCCAGGTCGCCGTAACCGTAGGTGACCACCGCCACCCGGGCCCCGGCGCCCCGGCCGGTGCTGATGTCCGCCGGTTTGTCGCCTACCATGAGAGTGCGCCTCGACTCCGCCCCCAGGTCCCGGATTATGGCCGTTAAGGGCTCCGGCGACGGCTTCAAGGCCAGGCCGGCGCCGCCACCCCGCTTGGCGCTGAAAAAATAGGCAATCCCCAGGGTCTCCAAAACCCGCTCGGTCAGGGGCTGGAACTTGTTGGACAGGACCGCCAGTCTTTTGCCGGCCAGCTGCTCCAGGGTTTCCTGCACCCCTGGGTAAAGGCGGGTCAGGTCGCCGCAATGGGCCGAGTAGTAATCCAGGTAGATTTTCAGGCAATCCTCCACCAGGTCCTGGTGGTCCGGCCCCGCCAGCCGTTCCATGAACTTGCGCTCGCCGCCCCCGATCATCCCGGCGATGGCCGCCGGATGGCGTTCCGGCAGACCCAAACGGCGGCAGGTGTAGTTGGCGGCGACGGCCAAGTCCGGCAGGGAGTCGGCCAACGTGCCATCCAGGTCGAAGACGATGAGCTCCGCGGCGATTTTCTTTAAGGAATCGGCCATATTTTCCGTCATCTATAATTAATTGGAATGGATTTGGACGAAGAGTGTTAGTGCCCCTGAAAAAAATCTTGATTCCTGATTCCTGCCCTACCGCGCCCGGCGCCCCCGCAGCAGGTCCCGGTGAGCCGGCAGGACCCCCAGGTTGTGGGCGCTCTTCACCGCCCGGATGATGGCCTGCGTGAGGACGGTCTCCGCCAGCAGGCCGATAATTTGCAGATCGGCTTCCACCTCGCCCTGGCCCAGGGCAAAGATGGTGTCGCCGTCGAACAGGGTGTGCACCGGCCGGATGCAGCGGGCCAGGGCGTCGTGGCCCAACTGGGCGATCTTTTTGGCCTGTTCCCGGTTCAGGCGGGCATTGGTGGCCACCACCCCGATGGTGGTGTTGGGCTCCCCGAACTGGCGGCGCACCAGGCCCTGGCGCACCAATTGGGTGGAGTCGGCAAACTCGCGGCTCTCCGGGGTTTTCCGGGCGCCGGCCAGGATTTCGCCGGTCTCGGGGTTGACCACGTCACCCAGGGCGTTGACCACCACCAGGGCCCCCACCAGTAAGCCGTCGATGCCGGTCACGAAGGCGGTGCCCAGGCCGCCCTTGGTGGCCTGGGCAATCCCCAGAATCTTGCCGATGGTGGCCCCGGTGCCGGCTCCGATACTGCCGTCGCCCTGGGGCTCCGCTTTGGCCGCCAGACAGGCGGCGTAACCCATGGCCTTGTCCGGCCGCACCTTGTGGTTGCCCACCGACAGATCGAAGATCACCGCGGTGGGGACGATGGGCACCCGGGTGACCGCCACGTCGAAGCCCCGGCCCTGCTCCTCCAGGTATTCCATGACCCCGCCGGCCGCGTCCAGGCCGAAGGCGCTGCCGCCGGTGATCAGCACCCCGTGAACTTCGGTGACCAGATGGTACTTCACCAGGGTGTCCATCTGCCGGGTGCCCGCCGCGGAGCCCCGGACATCGACGCTGCCCACCGTGCCCGGCGGGCACAGGACTACGCTGCAACCGGTGACGTTCTTAAAGTCACTGACATGGCCCACCTGGAATCCGGGAACCTTGGTAATCATGGCGGAACCTTCCTCAACGTCCGGGCGCCAGCATCTGCACCTGGTTGTCCTTGATGGTCAGGAGGTAAATGGCGGCCTCTTCTTCCCTCTGGGGGTTGAAGCCCCTGAACCAGGGCACCTCCGGGGTGCCTCTGAGCGCCTCCATCAGCCCGGAGATGGAGATACTCGCATAGTCGGCTTCTCTGGCGATTGCGCCGCATTTCTTGCCGACATGGATGAGGCGGCGCTTGAATATCCCAGAACGCTCGACGGCGGCCCTAGCCAGCTGATGGAGGTCCTTCCCGACCAGTTCCAGCAGCGTCGACTTCGCCAGGTCGGGCGAGACGTCCGCCTCGAG
>JBIOJX010000390.1:0-2103 GCA_044451265.1 Desulfobaccales bacterium | reverse complement strand
GATGTAGAGGATGTTCGGCCGCTTCTCCGGCTCAGCGCCGAGCGTCCACTGCGCCAGCAGGCTGAGGGCCCCGGCCGACAACCCGGTGCGGGCCATGGTTCCGAGAACTTCGCGGCGGGAAATGGTCTGGTTCATATTCTGCCTCTTTCTTCTCGCTCCGTCACCGTGACCGGTAGGACAGGCATTCCTGCCTGTCGTCTTGGTAGGACAGACATTCCTGATTCCGCTGAACAACCCACGTTTTTCCACAGCGTGGCGATTGGTGGGTTTGGGTCGACCGGCCAACTCCGGCGCGATCATCCACGACCGCAACACGCGGCCATCCGTCTGATTTTGACTATCCCGTCATCATACTCGCCTTTCCTGTTTCCGCACGGTCACTTTTCTCGTTCCCAACGCGCGCCATGGCCCTTTCCGGCCTTTTCAGTTCACCGCAACCGTTCCCGTTGCCTGGGCCAGCGCGCAGTTTACCTGCCGGTCCATCTCCCACACCATCCGCTTGATCCAGCGTTTGACGTTGCACGCGGCTCCGATCAAGTAATTCTGCTGCCTCACCTTCTCCAGGCCACGGTACCGCGCCTGCCGCATCCCATGTCCGCGAACCATCTCGCTCTGCGTCCCTTCAATCGCGCTGCGCCGGTGCATCTTCTCTTTGAACTCCTCCGTCTTCTGGTCCTTTCTCCTCTGCTGCAAATGCGTGTGATGCTCGCCCACCTCCAGCGACCGCTGCGTCTGGTTCTTCCCCAGACACAGGTCCTTCAGCGGGCAACCGGCACACTGCTCGCCCCAGCCAAACTTGAATAGCACCTTCCCGGTCTCCGTTGCTGTCGAGCGGGTGCAGGTGCTGTTCTCCAGACCGGCCGGACACACCGCCCGGCGGTTCTCCACGTCCACCGCGAACGCATCGCTCTTAAAACCCGGGTTCTTCGCCCCGGGCTCCTGCGCCGGACCCGTCAACTCATAACCCGCCTCCTGAGCCTTCTGTAGCGACTCGCCCGACACATACGCCCCGTCCACCACCATCTCCACCGGCGTCTCCAACCCCGATTCCTTCTCTTCCACCAACACCTGCTTCATCCCCGTCTCGTCGCTTTGGGCCGCTGGCTGCGTCACCACCGCCGTCAAAAACTCCTTCGTCGGCTCGCCTTTCTCCAACGGCTCTTCGCCCACCGTCTCGGCCACCTGCGCCTTATATCCCACCCAGACCTTGTTCTTGCCCTTGGCGGCCAGTTCCGCCTCGGGCTCATGCGGGTTCCGCACCGCGCCAGACGGCGGCTTCCGCTTCTCCAGCCGTCCCTCAACGACCTCGAAGTTCTCCTCCAACACCCGCGCCAGCAGCTTGGCCTGTGGCCCCTCGGCCACCTCGCCGCCCTGAACCTTGATCCACTCGGCCAGCTTCTGCATGTCCGCCCCGGTCTCCTGGAACTTCACCGCCATGGCCGCCTCCTCCAGGCGGTAGTCCAGCTTGTTCTCCACGTACCGTTCCCACAGCAATCCCCAGAACTCCGGCCGGCCCGGCCGGGACTGCAGTTCCTCCAGGGCCAGCCGGATCGTCTCCCGCAGCCGGTCCACCGCGCTGACCCGGGCCACCAGTCCCAGCACATGCGTCGAATCCAGCCGCTGGCGGCTGCGCCGGGCCACCAGCCCGGCCTTGACCAACCCTTGCAGGATCGTGTCAAACGCCAGCTTGGCCTGCTGATGTTCCAGCAACCGCTGGCGGAAATAGGTCAGGGTGCTGGGGTCAAAGGCCGACAGGCCCAGTTCCTGGCCCAACGCCAGCTTCCACCCCAGGTGATACTTGAGCATCTCCGCCGCCTGACGGTCGGGAAGGCGGTACATGAACTGCAGGATGGAAACCCCCATCAGCAGCACCGGTTCCGTCCCCGGCCGGCCGTTGTCCAGGCAGTAGGCATCGGCCATCTGCTCACGGGCGCCGGCCAGGAGGGGGTAGACCCTTTCGGCGAAGAGGCGGAAGGGGTCGGTGGCGGCGAAGCTGTCGCCCAGGAGGTTATCGACACCGAAGAGGGGCAGTTGGCGTGAGAACTCGGGCAAGCTCATGCGGCTCCGTGCTGGGGATGGGGGCATGATACCATGGAAATACAT
>JBIOJX010000389.1:0-2111 GCA_044451265.1 Desulfobaccales bacterium | reverse complement strand
GGTGGGCACTGCCCACCATTATATTAGAGGCGCCGGAGCAAAGCCGACACCCAACCCCTTAAAATGATTTTTTAAATTAATTATAGCCGCTTGCCGGACAAAAAGCAAAGCTTCTATAGACTTGAAGGGAGGAAGAAAAGGTGAAATGTAGGGGCGGTTCTCGAACCGCCCCTCAGGGGAGGTGTCATCCCTAAAGCCCCAAAGGTGCGAGATACCGCTGTTGGATTTCGCCCCGCAGCCAATCGGACGAGGCGCTCTCCGGGCGGGCCAGGAGGTCCTGCAGTTCCCCGGCGACGCGGCGCAGGCGGGCCAGGACCTGGAGCCGGGCTGCGTTCAGCGGCCCCCAGTCGCCGTTATCTTGCAGGCGGCAATAGGCCGGCTCCAATTCCGGCATCAGCATGGCATAGAGCGGCGGGCGCAAGGCCAGCATCACCGCCAGGGAAGCCAGGCGGCGGCCCTCGATGAGGTAGTTCAGCCGGCCCCAGTCGTTGACCTCGGCCAGGGCGTCCTTCAGGGCCCGGAGCCACAGTTCCACCCGAGTCTGGGGGAACAGGTCCAGCAGGTGGGCAAAGGCCGGTCCCAGGCCGGGCTCCAGGGCCTCCCCCACTTCGTGGTGAATGACGGCCTCCAATTCCCTGGTCAGGAAGGCCTCAAATTTTTCCTGAAGAGCTTCCGGGGTCCGGAGCAGGCCGGGCAGGTCGAAACCGTAATCCTCCAGGGCGGCCTGCATGAAGCCGTTGTTCTGCATGGTGGGGTCGGAGAGGCGGTCCCAGAGGTAAAAGCCCCAGGCCTGCCGGCGGGCGTAAATCAGGGAGCCCTGGCGCAGGGCCGGGGCCGCGTCCAGATCCCGGGCCAGTTCCCTGCCCAGGATGAGGATGGTCAAACCGTCCCGGCGCCGGAGTTCTTGCAGCTCTCCCAAGAAGCAGGTGGGGGCGTGGCCCCGGCTCAGGCCGGCGCCGTAAGCAAAGCCCGCGGGGATCAGGCGCTCATTGAGCTCTGCCACCGCCAGGGGGTCGAAGGTCTGCCCGTTCCAGACGAGCTGCTGCCAGGCCGCTCCCTCCAGGGTCTCCCAGGCGCGCTCCCGGCCTTCAATCCAGGCAATCACCGCGGCAGGTTCCGGCTCCCGCCAGGGCGGGAGTCCGTGCTCCCACTTGTAGAGTTGGCGCAGCCGCAGCAGGGTGCCGCACAGGGAGAACTGGCCGGCCTGACCGCCCGCGGCCACCTGACAATTGGCGGCTACCTGGTCAATGAAGGTTTGGGGGAGCATACGCGAAGTGGGGAACCATTACTTGCGGACTGGTTCCGCCAGCTTTTGGGCCAGGTCTTTATCCAGACCCTGGAGGATCTTGAATTCCCGGTCGGCGGCCTGGGCGTCCCCGGCCCTGGCGTAGTAAACACACAGGGCATAGTGGGCCTGGGGATTTTTGGGTTCCAGGGCTGCGGCTTCCTGCAGCGCCTTGCGGGCCTCCTCCAGGCGCTTCAGGTTAAAATAGGCCAGCCCCAGGTTGAGGTGGGCCCGGCCCATGTCCGGCTGCAACTTGGCGGCCTGGGCGAATTCGGCCAGGGCCTCCTGGTCCCGCTTCAGTCTGCCCAGGGCCAGACCCAGATTGTAGTGGGCCTCGCCGTCCTCGGGGTGGCGGCGCACGCCTTCCCTAAAGGCGTCTCGGGCCTCCGAAAAACGGCCCAGCTTCATATAGGCCGCGCCCAGGTTGCCGAGGGCCGGGCCTGATTGGGGTTGCAGGCGTACGACCTCCTGGAAGGCCTTGACCGCTTCGGCGAATTCGTTCAGATTGGCATAAGCCAGGCCCATTTGGGTGTAGGCCTCGGTATAGTTCGGCTCCAGGCGGATGGCCTCCCGGTAGGCCTTGATGGCCTCTTCGCCTTTCCCGGACTGCTCCAACCTCTGGGCCTTAGTGAAGAGATCTTTGGCCTTGTCCGAGACCCCGACCGTTTCTTCATAGCGGTCCTGCTGGGCCGCGAGCGGCCCGGCGAGGATGGTCAACAGCAGCAAGGCGGCGATGGCGGCCTTGCCTGCCGCAATTTTGAGCATCATGATTGCTTCCGTGGAAATGGATTTTACCTAAGTATATTAGAAATCGGGGCGGAAGGGG
>JBIOJX010000388.1:0-2111 GCA_044451265.1 Desulfobaccales bacterium | reverse complement strand
GGGGCGGCCTGGGGGCCCTGATGGGCTCCAAGAAGCTCAAGGCCCTGGTAGTGGATGATAAAGGCGCACCCGGCGGCGTCCCCCTGGCTGATCCGGAAAGATTCAAGGCCGCGGCCCGGAAATGGGCCAGGTGCCTCGTCGAGCATCCGGTGAGCGGCCAGGCCCTGCCGGCCTTCGGCACCGCGGTGCTCATCAACATAGTCAATGAGGCCGGGGCCTTGCCCACTAAGAATTTCCGGGGCGGGCGCTTCGAGTACGCCGAAGACATCAGCGGCGAGCGCATGGTCGACCTCATCAAGGCCCGGGGCGGCAAGACCAAAGAGGGCTGCCATCCCGGCTGCCTCATTCAGTGTTCCCAGACCTACCACGACGCCAAGGGCAAGTACCTCACCTCCGGCTTCGAATACGAGACCATCTGGGCCCTGGGGGCCAACACCCTGATCAGGAACCTGGACGAGATCGCCATGATCGACCGCCTCTGTGACGACTTCGGCCTGGATACCATCGAGATGGGCTGCACCCTCGGGGTGCTGATGGAAGGGGGCGTCATTCCCTGGGGCGACGGCCCGGCGGCCATCAAGATGATGAAAAAGGTGGGGAAAAACGACCCGTGGGGCCTGATCATCGGCAACGGCTCGGTCTTCGCCGGCCGGGCCCTGGGGGTGGAGAGGGTGCCGGCGGTCAAGGGCCAGGGGCTGCCGGCTTACGATCCCCGGGCCGAAAAGGGCGTGGGTCTCACTTACGCCACCAGCCCCATGGGCGCCGACCACACCGCGGGCTACGGGGTGGCCACCAACCTCCTGAAGTGCGGCGGCCAGGGCGACCCTCTAAAGAAGGAGGGCAATATCGAGCTCTCCCGCAACCTGCAAATCGCCACGGCGGCCATCGACTCCACCGGCCTCTGCCTGTTCGTGGCCTTCCCGGTGCTGGACAACCCCGAGGCCCTGCAATTAATCGTGGACATGATCAACGCCCGCTACGGCCTGAGCCTGACCACCGGCGACGTGGGCACCCTGGGCCGCCAGGTGCTGCACGACGAACTGAGCTTCAACCACGACGCCGGCTTCACCAAGGCCCACGACCGCCTGCCGGGCTTCTTCAAGGAAAACTTGAAGCCCCATAACGTCACCTGGGACTTCACCGACGCCGAAATCGACCAGGTGCTGGAGGATTTGTAGTTTCGTAGGGGCGGTTCTCGAACCGCCCTCATGTTTCAAAAGCTAAAATCTAACCGCAGATTAACGCCGATAAACGCTGATTTTATCGGCGTGCATCTGCGTGCCTCTGCGGTTAACCCCCATGCCCCTGCAAATCTTCCTCAACGCCACCCTGCGCTCATATGTTCCAGGCTATGACCCTTACCAGGGCATCTCTTTGGAGATCCCGCCGGGTACGCCGGTGGGCCGGGTGCTGATGCAATTGGGCCTGCCGGAGCGGGAAGTCACCCTGATCATGGTGGACGGCCGCCGGCGGGAGGCGGATTTTTCTCTGCAAGGTAATGAGCGCCTCGGACTGTTTCCACCCATCGGCGGGGGGTGAAATGTGGCACCGCGCCCTCGGCGGTGCTTTAGTGCTCCCCGTATTTGTGCCGACTGTTCCTCCTTTGCTGGCTTCCCCTGACCTTCCCTGATACCCTTGGCTCCGTCCGTTCGATCCGGCCCGCCAGCGGGAACCGAAAAAAAATTGCGTTACCCTTTGCAAGGCCATCGTCCCTGTTCCGCAACAGCGGCGTTATGAAACCGGAATGTTTCGAAAATAAAGGGGGTTGCCACCCAAACCCCGGCGGTTTGCGAGCGGCACAAAAGCGGCAAAATTTCGGAAGAAAAAAATTCGGTGGAACATCACCTAGGATCAAATGTTCCATCTGCTCCAAAATAACTACCCCAAATCATCAGAAAGAGGGCTTTATAAGTAACTTTTATGCGGGTTGGGGGAGGGGAGCCTCACTCTCTGGCCCCCTCCCCAAGACCATCACCCCAGCGGCAGTATTTCCAAGCAGCCGGTATCGCCGTCGAAGTGGGCCAGGGCGCCGTGGTAGGCGGGTGCTTTTCCCAGGAGGAGGCGGATGGCCTCCTGGGCTTGCAGGCTCGCCACCAGGGTGACGGTGGGGG
>JBIOJX010000387.1:0-2125 GCA_044451265.1 Desulfobaccales bacterium | reverse complement strand
CCTATGAGCGCGGCGTGGAAGATGAAACCCTGGCTTGCGGCACCGGCTCGGTGGCCGCCGCCCTCATCGGCGCCTGTCTGGGGAAGCTGGACTCGCCGGTGGCCGTGCAGACGCGGGGCGGCGAGATTCTCAACGTGTACTTCAAGCCCCAGGCCGGGGCTTGCAGCGATGTCTACCTGGAGGGCGACGCCCTGGTGGTCTATCAGGGCGAACTCTGGGTAGAGGAACTCAAGTAAGGAGGTTGTCTCATGCTCAAGGGAGCCATCACCGCCATCGTCACTCCCTTCAAGAAAGGCCAGTTGGATGAAGCGGCCTATCGGGAACTCATCGAGTTCCAGATCCAGGGAGGCATTAACGGCCTCGTGCCTTGCGGCACCACCGGGGAATCCCCCACCCTGTCCCATGCCGAGCATAAGCGGGTGGTGGAGATCTGTCTCGACCAGGTGAAAAAACGCGTGCCGGTAATCGCCGGTGCGGGCTCCAACAGCACCGCCGAGTCCCTGGAACTGACCAAGCACGTCCAGGACGCCGGGGCGGACTATGCCCTGATAATCACTCCTTACTACAACAAACCGACCCAGGAGGGGCTGTTCCAGCATTATAAAGCCATCGCGGCCCAGACCAAGATTCCCATTGTGGTCTATAACGTGCCGGGGCGCACCAGCGTTAACCTGTTGCCGGAAACCATGGCCCGGCTGGCGGAGCTCCCCAATATCGTGGGCCTCAAGGACGCCACCGGGGACCTGAAGCAGGGCGCCAAGACCCTGGAGCTCTGCGGCGATAAGATCACCGTGCTCTCCGGCGACGACTTCACCACTTTTCCGCTGCTTTGCGTGGGCGGCATGGGGGTGATCTCGGTGGTCTCCAACGTGGTGCCGGGCGATATGGCGGGCATGTGCGCCGCGTTCTTCCAAGGCGACCTGGAAGGCGCCCGGAAACTGCACTACAAGATGTGGCCCCTGATAGAGGCCATGTTCTACGAGACCAACCCGGTGCCGGTCAAGACGGCCGTGAAGCTGCTGGGGAAGATCACCGGCGAGGTGCGGCAGCCGCTGTGGTCCATGTCCGACGCCAACACCAACAAGTTGCGGCAGGTGATGCAGAAGTACGGGTTGATTAAGTAGGGATTAGGGGTTAGGGGTCAGGGATTAGAGAGGGGTTACTGACCCCTAATCCCTAACCCCTGCCCCCTGCTTTTCTGGAGGATTCCATGATCAAGGCCATCGTTTCCGGCCCGGCGGGGCGCATGGGCGGCCGGATCATTCATATGATCGAGGCCGCGGAGGGGATAGAGTTGGCCGGGGCCTTCGAGCGCCCGGATCATGCCGCGGTGGGCAAGGATATCGGTGAGGTGGTGGGCCTGCCCGTCAAGGGCCTCAAGGTGGCCGGCACCCTGGCCGAAGTCCTGGCGTCAGGCGACGTGGTCATCGAGTTCACCCATCCCGAGCCCTCGCTCAGCCATTTGCGGGAGGTGGCCGCGGCGGGCAAGGCCATGGTCCTGGGGACCACCGGCTTTTCCCCGGCCCAGGTGGCCGAGATCCACGCCCTGGGGGCTCGGACGCGGCTGGTTTTTGCCCCTAACATGAGCGTCGGGGTGAACCTGATGTTCAAGGTGGTGGCCGACGTCGCCAAAGTCCTCTCCGAGGGCTATGACGTGGAGATCGTCGAGGCCCACCACCGCCTGAAAAAGGACGCGCCCAGCGGCACCGCCCTGAAGCTGGCCCAGGTCATTGCCCACGCCCTGGACCGAAACCTGGATGAAGTTGGCGTTTACGCCCGTCACGGCATCATCGGCCAACGCACCGACAAGGAGATTGGCGTGCAGACCGTGCGGGCCGGGGACATCGTCGGCGAGCACACGGTGCTCTTCGGCGGCATCGGCGAGCGGCTGGAGATTATTCACCGGGCCCACAGCCGGGACAATTTTGCCAAAGGCGCGGTGCGGGCGGCCCAATGGGTGGTAAAGCAGCCGCCGGCCTGTTATGACATGCAGGATGTCTTGGGGTTGAAGTAAGCAGGGGTCAGGGATCAGGGGCCAGTTTAAATCATAGGGCGGCCTGTGGCCGCCGCAATTTGTCTGGTGGTTTTAAGTCCCCCTTTGGAAAAGGGGGATTTAGGGGGATTT
>JBIOJX010000386.1:0-2128 GCA_044451265.1 Desulfobaccales bacterium | reverse complement strand
TCCAAGATAGGATAATACATTAAAAAACTGGATTAGTGAAGAGAATAGAAGAACATACGCCTGACTACCCGTTAATGGGACCTCAACCCGGCAGGCTAGTGGGGGCAGGCTCGGTGGCGGGGCCGCTGACGGCCCCCAGCAACCCCGCGGCTGCCAGGGCGATACCCGCCAACCGGACCCGGGGGCGTCCGCGGCTCAAGTCTCCGTCAATCCCGGTAGTAGGAGGCGCAGGAGGTGTCCGATTCCCAGACGTTGACCCGGGAGACCCGCACGCCGTCGCGGATCATAGTGGCCGACAACCGCTCAAACAGGTAGCGCGCCAGGTTTTCCGAGGAAGGATTCTGCTCCCGGAAGGCCTCCAACTCGTTCAGATACTTATGGTCGATCTCCTCCAGCAGGGCGTTGGTCCGGGCCTTGATCACCCCGAAATCCACGAGTAGGCCGGCCTCGTCCAGCTGCTCCCCGGCCAGAAAGACCTCCACCTTCCAATTATGGCCGTGCAGGGCCTCGCATTTGCCGTTAAAGTTTTCCAGGCGGTGCGCCGCGGCAAACTGGGTAATAATCTTTAATTCATACATCTCGAACGGGGTTCCCTTGCAATGTCAATTTAAAATTGAAAACTATTCTTTCACCTGGCCGCCTTGAGGGTGCGCACCCGCGTCTCCACCCGGCTGAGGAAATTTCTCAGGTCCGTTTGCAGGGCCGCCAGTTCCTTGTGGCGCTTGGCGTCGATGGTTTTCAACTCCTGCAGCCAGAACTCCAGGAGGGCCAGCTCCCGCTGACGCAGTTCCTCCTCCACCTTCAGCTTCAATTGCCGGATAAGCGCGGCTTCGTCCATAACCTACCCCCACCTATTGCTACTCTAAAAGACCGGTTCTGTCAATCGCCCAAAAGAGAGGGCGGTTCGAGAACCGCCCCTACAACCTGATCTTAGGAAATCACTAGACCAGGCGTTCCAGGTCTTGTTCAAAAATAGGTGAGCGGCCGCGGCGCCGGGTTCTCGACGCCAAAATTTTTCAAGCCTGCGCCTGCTTAGTCTTGGCTGACTGCCGAAAGCTGCCCCCAAGGGCTGTTTTGCCCGGCTTTTTTATGTTATGTTGAATCTGGCCGGGCTCACCGGCCCATCCCCTAAAAGCAAGGCAGGCGCCGAGATGCAGAACGACAGGCCGGATCTTCCCGCCCCCCAACTCCCGGGCGGACGCTATGAGATCAGCCGCCTCCTCCGGGAAGAACCCTGGGGCGAGGTGTGGCTGGCCCGGGACCTGCTCCTGGGGGCCGAAGTGGGACTCAAGGTGCTGCCCCGGCAGGCGCCGGAATGGGCCGCCGCCCAGGCTTATTTCGGCCAGGAGGCCATCCTGGCTTTGCGGCTGCGCCATCCGAAAATCTTGGGACTTTTTCAGCTGGAGCGCACCGAAGACTGCCTGTTCCTCGTGCAGGAACCTTTCGACGGCGAGAGCCTCCTGGCCCAATTCACCCCGCAGCAGCGCTTCAGCCTGCCCCAGGCCCTGCACCTGCTGGAGCAGGTCAGCCAGGCCCTGGCCTTGGCCCACCAGCGGGGTGCGGTCCATCAAGCCCTCAATCCCCTCAATATCCTCCTGAAGGGCGAGGAGGTCCGGGTGGCCAATTTCGCCTTCCCCGGCGAAGAGGGCGGCCAGGTGCGAACCCTGGAGCTCAAGGCCTATGACGCCCCGGAAGTGATCTATGGCGACGCCCCCACCGCCGCCAGCAATGTCTTCTCCCTGGGCGTCCTGGGCTTCCGCCTGGTGGCCGGCAGCCTCCCATACGCCCTCACCTTCGACGAACCTTTCCCCTACCGGATGGAGGCCCTGCCGGCGGACCTGGATGAGATCCCCCTGCCGTTGCAGAACCTGCTGCTCCGCTGCCTGGCGGTGGACCCGGAAGAGCGCTTCCCCGACGTGGCCACCTTTTTGGCCCAACTGCGCCAGATGCGGGAGCTGAAGCCCGGCGCCCGGCCGGCCGAAAATTATCAGGTCTGGAAACCGGGGCAAGGCGCCTCCGCCTGGAAGCCCGCGGCCCAGGCCGCCGCCTTCCTGGGCAAAGTTTGGCAGCTGAGCCGGCCCCTGACCCAAAAAGTCAAAGACCGCGCGGCTGGCGCCGGCCGCGCCTT
>JBIOJX010000385.1:0-2128 GCA_044451265.1 Desulfobaccales bacterium | reverse complement strand
CGCCTGCCCGGCGGGGATCGATATCCCCAGCTACATGGCCCTGGTGGCCCAGGGCCGGTTTGTGGAAGCCCTGCAGGTGATCCGCCAGGACAACCCCTTTCCCTGGGTCTGCGGCCTCATCTGTCCGCATCCGTGCGAGCGGGCCTGCGTCCGGCGGCACCTGGACGAACCCCTCAACATTAAGTACCTCAAGGCCTTTGTGGCCGACTATGCCACCCGGCACGGGGAATACGCCCCTTTGAAACCTGAGGCGCCCAATGGCCGGAAGGTGGCCGTCATCGGCTCCGGACCCGCCGGACTGTCCTGCGCCCATTACCTGGCCCTCCGGGGCTACGGGGTGACCGTCTTCGAGGCCCTGCCGGAGGCCGGCGGCCTCTTCATGGCCGGCATTCCCGAATACCGCCTGCCCCGGGAGGTAGTGAGAAATGAAGTGGAATTGATCCGCTCCCTGGGGGTGGAGATCAAGACCAGCGTCACGGTGGGCCGGGACGTCACGCTCGATGGGTTACGCCAGCAGGGCTATGCCGCCTTCTTCCTGGGGATCGGGGCGCACCTGGGCTACAAGTTGAAGATCGAAGGGGAAAACGATTTTCCCCAGGTTCACGACGTCATTTCCTTTTTGCGCCAGGTGAACCTGGGCGCCAAAGTCAAGCCCGCGGATCAGGTGGTGATCATCGGCGGCGGCAATGCCGCCATGGATGCGGCCCGCACCTGCGTGCGCCTGGGCTGCCGTGAGGTCCACGTCTCCTACCGCCGCACCCGCAATGAGATGCCGGCCCACCCCGAAGAGATCGAACAGGCCCTGGAGGAAGGGGTGCTGATTCATTTTCTGACGGTGCCCATCAGGATCGGGGGCGAGCCTGGCCGGGTGCAGTACCTGGAATGCCTCCAGGCGGAGTTGGGCCGGCCGGACGCCTCCGGCCGGCGCCGCCCCCTGCCGGTGCCGGACAGCAACTTCAAGATCGAAGTGGGGGCAGTAATCACCGCCATCGGCCAGCAGCCGGACCTCTGTCCCTTCCCGGAGCCGCCGGTAGAGACCAGCCCCTGGTGCACCATCGTCACCGCGCCCGGCCGGACCGGCACCAGTGTGCCGGATATCTTCGCCGGGGGCGACGCGGTCACCGGACCCGCCACCGCGGTGGACGCCATCGCCGCGGGGAAGCAGGCCGCCCTGGACATTCACCAGTTGCTGGCGGGCAAAGCCGGACCGGCGCCGTTAGCCCGGGCCCAGAAGCGCGGCAAGGTGCCGTTCCTGGCCACTCCGGCGGAGGAGAAAATCGCCAATCACCGGGTGCCCACGCCTTTGCTGGACCAGGAAGAGCGGCGCCATAACTTCGCGCGGGTGGAACTCGATTACACCCCGGAAGAGGCCCAACGGGAGGCCCGGCGCTGCCTGCGTTGCGATATCTGTATTCGCTGCGGCGCCTGCGAGCGGGTCTGCCGGGACACCATGCAGGTCTATGCCCTGAAGTTCACCCAGATCAGCGCCACGGAACGGCTGCTCAGTGACTATCACCGCGCCGGCGAGCGCTGCATCGCCTGCGGCGCCTGCGCCCTGGCCTGCCCCACCGGCGCCATCGACTATCTGGAAGGCCCGCAAGGCCGGGAGGTGCGCCTGTGCGGCACCGTGCTGAACCGGCTGGAGTTGCCCAAATGCCAGGGCTGCGGCGGTCCCCTGCCACCGGAGCGCTACCTGGATTACGTCACCTCCCACAGCGATGCCGTCATCAAAAAGCAGGTGCTGCGCCGCTTCTGCCCCATTTGCGCCCGGGAAAAACGGGCGGCGGAGTTCATCAAGCTCGAATAGCGCCGACGTTGGCCGGGCGATCAGAGGAGTGCCGGGGCGGTTCTTGAACCGCCCCGGCTATTTCAGCCTCAATAAACGACCAATTGGCCGAGGAATGAAGACGTTTAGCCCGGAAATGCATATAATTATCAACCCAGAATGAGGAAACGGAAAATGGAGAGCAGGCGCCCTCGCCTGCAAAAGAACAGCCGAGGGCGGCTGTTTTCCATAAAAAGCACTCTGCTTTATGAAACAATTTAATATTTTGTGGTAGGTCAATTAGATAGCCAAGATGAAGAAAGTTTTGTGAATAATTCGGGTGAGGCCAGACCCCGGCCAAAT
>JBIOJX010000384.1:0-2128 GCA_044451265.1 Desulfobaccales bacterium | reverse complement strand
CCCAATTCCTTATCCCTCTACCAACTCCAACCCCAAATCCGCCAGCATCTGGCGGTCTTCCTCCGGCAGGCGGCCCCGGGAGGTGAGGTAGTCGCCGGTCATCAGGCTGTCGGCCCCGGCGGCGAAGATCAGAGGGCTCAAGGACCGCAGGGTTGGCTGGCGGCCGCCGCAGATGATGATGGAGCGCTGCGGGTGCCGGAGGCGAAAGGCCACCACGGTCTTGAGGGCCTCCAGAGGGGCCAGCAGGGGCCGCTCCGACAGGGCCGTGCCCGCCAGGGGGTGCAGAAAGTTCAGAGGAATGGCGTCCACGGCCAGGTCATCCAGGGCCTGGGCCAGTTCCCAGCGTTGGGCCACGCTCTCACCCAACCCCATGATGCCCCCCACGCAAACCCTGAGGCCCACCGCCTGGGCCGCTGCGATGGTGGCCACCCGCTCGGCGTAGGTGTGGGTGGAGCAGATTTGCGGAAAATGCGAGGCCGCGGCCTCCAGGTTGTGATGGAAACGGAACAGCCCGGCGGCCTTCAGGTCCCGGAGAAACTCCCGGTCCACAATGCCCAGGGAGCCGCAGAGCCGCAGAGTGGGCACGGCCTCCCGGATGGCGGCCACCGCCTCCACGAGGGCCTTTTGCTCCCTGGAAGTGACCACGCCCCGGCCGGAAGTGACCAGGGAAAACCGGGCGGCGCCCGCAGCCGCGGCGGCTTGGGCCGCGTCCAGCAATTTTTCTTTAGAAAGCAGCGGATAATGGGGCGCGCCGCTCTGCGCTCGGGCTGACTGCGAGCAGAAGGCGCAGTCCTCGGAGCAGGCCCCGCTCTTGGCGTTGATAATGACGCAGAAGCTGACGCTTTTGCCGAACTGCCGCTCCCGCAGCCGGCTTGCCTCACCCAATAAAGGCCACAACCCCGGCCAATCCAGCTCAAAAATCTCTTGCCACTCGGAATAATTCATCGACCCACCCCGCCTAAAAATCACCCAGGCGCGCTTAATTGTCAACCAATAAAAGAAATAAGGTTGACAATCAAAACATGAAAATCGGGTCAAAAATTTTGTGACCATAAAAAAAGCGGGCCGTGAGGCCCGCCCGGTTAATCTTGAAGAAGGCTAATCTATAAATGCTTTTGGGGCACAAGAAGCATGGAAATGTAGAACCGCCGCCCCCGGGGGTTCATTCGCCGGCGAGGGCGCCGGCGCTACATTCTGCGCTGTCCTACCGCCTCTGGATATAAACCTCCCTGGCCTTAATCCCGTCCGACGGCCCGATGAGGCCCTCCTTTTCCATGGTCTCGATGATGCGGGCCGCCCGGTTGTAGCCCACCCGCAGGCGGCGCTGGATCATGGAGATGGAGGCGTTGCGGGTTTCGGCCACCAGTTCCACGGCGTCGGCGTATTTCTCGTCCTTCTCGCCGTTTTCCGCCACCTCCTCGGCCTCCTCTTTGAGTTCGGTGATGCCCACCTCATAATGCGGCGCGGCCTGAACCTTCAGGAAGTCCACCACCCGGGTGACCTCCTCTTCCGAGACAAACGGCCCGTGGAGGCGCTTCAGGCGGGAGGTGCCCGGCGGCATGAACAGCATGTCGCCCATGCCCAGGAGGCGCTCGGCCCCCATGGCGTCCAGGATAACCCGGGAGTCCATCCGGGCCGAAACCTGAAAGGAGATCCGGGTGGGAAAGTTGGCCTTGATCAGCCCGGTGATGACGTCCACCGAGGGGCGCTGGGTGGCCACCATCAGGTGGATGCCCGCGGCCCGGGCCTTCTGGGCCAGGCGGATCAGGTACTCCTCCGTGTCCCGGGAGGAGACCAGCATCAGGTCGGCCAGTTCGTCGATGACGATCACCAGGTAGGGCAGCGACCGGGGCAACATCCCCTCCTCCACCCGGGGGTCGGGCTTTTTGGCCTTGGCCTTCAGGTTGTAGCCCTCGATGTTGCGGGCCGCCAGGTCCGAGAGCATGGCATAGCGCCGCTCCATTTCGCCCACGGCCCAATGCAGGGCAATGGTGGCCTCCTTGGGGTTGAAGACCACCGGATGCAGCAGATGCGGGATGCCTTCGTAGAGCGAGAGCTCGATGCGCTTGGGGTCGACCATCAGGAAGCGCACCTCTTCGGGCGTAGCCTTGTAGAGGATGCTCAGGAT
>JBIOJX010000383.1:0-2130 GCA_044451265.1 Desulfobaccales bacterium | reverse complement strand
CAATCTCCCGGGGGTCCTCATGGCACTGGAGGGCCTGGAGCACCTGCCGCGAGCCCACCATGCCCAGGGTGTTCCCGAGATGGAATTGCCCGGGATAGAGGTGGGTCAGGGCAGAGGCCAGCTCCAGGCCCAGGGCCGGGCTGTCCAGGGCATTGCGATCCACCACCCGCAGCCGCACCCCCTGGCAGCACTGCCCCCGGTAGGGGCTGGCCGCAGGCACGAAGGTTACGGGCTCAAAGGCGATCCCCTGGAGCTGCCGTTTGCGCAAATAATCGGCCAGCCGGGCTCCCGAAATCCAGGGAGCGCCCACAACTTCGAAAGGGGTGGGGGTGCCCCGGCCGACGCTGAGGTTGGCCGACTCCACCAGGCCGGAGGCTGGATACAAGATCGCCTGGGTCAGGGAGCGCAGGTTCGGCGACGGATTGACCCAGGGGAGCCCCGTCTGGTCGAACCAGGCGGACCTATGGTAGCCCGCCATCTTCACCACGTGCAGCCGGGTGCCGATACCCCGCTCTTTATTGAAGAGCTGGGCCAGCTCCCCGGCGGTCATGCCGTAACGCAGCGGCAACGGGAAATAGCCGATAAAGGACTTTAAGTCGGGGTCCAGCACCGGCCCCTGCACCGCGGCCGCCGTGATGGGGTCGGGCCGGTCCAGCACGTAGAAATCGAGGTTGGCCGCGGCCGCGGCCTCCATGGCGTAGGCCATGGTGGTGATGTAGGTATAGTAGCGGCAGCCCACGTCCTGGATGTCATAGACCAGGGCGTCCAGACCGCGCAGCATCTGGGCCGTGGGCTTTTGCACCTTGCCGTAAAGGCTGTAGACGGGGAGCCCGCTGGCCGGGTCTCGGCCGGAGGACACCTTTTCATCGAGATTGCCGTACAGCCCGTGCTCCGGGCTAAAGATGGCCCGCACATTGACGCCGGGGGCCTGGCGCAGCCGGCTCAGGGTGGAGCGCCCGGCGGCATCGATGCCGGTGGGGTTGGTGATCACCCCGACGTTCTTGCCCTGCAGGGAAGCGAAACCCTCCGCCGCCAGGACCTCGATGCCCGGCTGCACCCGGTCGGGGGTGTCGCTGGCGCCCTGGCCCCCCATGATCAGATCGGGGTCAGCGTCACTCAGGGCGGCGGTCGAAGCCGGCGGTCCCATGGGCACGGCCGCGGCCACCGCCGCCGCGGTCTTGGCCCGCAGGGCCTTGACCTGGCCCCGGCCGTTGGGATAGAGGCGGTTGGTGAGGATGATCAGGTAGGTCTTGGAGTGCGGCTCGATCCAGATGGAGGTGCCGGTGTAGCCGGTGTGCCCGAAGGAACCGGCGGGGAAGGAGGCGTTGAAGATGCGGCTATAGGGGGAGCGGATATCCCAGCCCAGGCCGCGGCGGGTGGAACTGCCCGGCACGCCTTGCGGCTTGGTCATGGCCGCCACCGCCTCCGGACTGAGAATCCGCCGGCCCCGGCACGTGCCGCCATCGAGGATCATCTGGGCGAAGACGGCCAGGTCGTCGGCCGTGGCAAAAACCCCGGCGTTCCCGGCCACCCCGCCCATGCGATAAGCGGTGGGATCCTGCACCTGGCCGCACCTTATGTCACAGGGGGCTATCCGGAGTTGCAGGGCGGACCGCGGCCGGAACGAGGTGTCCTTCAGACCCATGGGCCCAAAAATATTTTTGGCGCAGTACAAGTCCAGCGGCAGGCCCGAGACCCGGTGCACGATGATGCCCAGGGAAATGAAATTGGCGTCGCTGTAATTAAACGAGGTCCCCGGCGGATGGATGGGGCGGTCGCCGGCGATGGCCGCCATCGCCCCCTCATACCCCGACCAGCCGCCACTGGAATGCACGTCGGCCCGCAGCCCGGAGGTGTGCATCATGAGCTGCCGGATGGTGATGCCAGCCTTGCCGTTGGCGCCGAACTCCGGCCAGTATTTGGCCGCGGGATCGTCCAGGCGCAGGCGGCCGGCGTCCACCAATTGCATGACGGCCGTGGTGGTGGCCACGACCTTGGTCATGGAGGCCAGATCGAAGACGGTATCCGTGGTCATGGGCGAGGGATGGGGCACGGAAGTCCGCAGCCCAAACCCCTTCTTATAGACGACCCGGCCCTGGTTGCCCACCAGGATGACGGCGCCGGGAGTAT
>JBIOJX010000382.1:0-2155 GCA_044451265.1 Desulfobaccales bacterium | reverse complement strand
GCCCTCTCCCCCCGCGGGGGGAGAGGAGCACTAACAGGCTTTTTCTTTATCCCCTCTCCCCCAATGGGGGAGAGGGTTAGGGTGAGGGGGAATTAATCACTTTTCGCTCTCGATGCCGAATTTATGAACGCTGGTAAGTATTCCTGAGAGAATGGTTGATGGCGGAGAACAAAAAATCTGAACCCGCTCCTGAAGGCAAAGTCGGGGTCTATGTCTGCCATTGCGGCGGCAACATCTCCGACGCCGTGGACTTGGCCCAGGTTTGCCGGCAGGCCCGCCGGGTGCCGGGCGTGGTAGTGGCCCGGGACCATATGTTCATGTGCTCCGATCCCGGCCAGGAACTGATTATCGGGGATCTGCAGAGCGGTGTGGTAGACCGGGTGGTGGTGGCCTCCTGCTCCCCCAGCCTGCATGAGGCCACGTTTCGCCACGCCCTGGCCCGGGCCGGGGCCAACCCTTACGTGTACGAACAGGCCAATCTGCGGGAACAGGTGAGTTGGGTGCATCACGGCCCGGAAGCCACCGAAAAGGCCACCCGGCTGGTGGCCGCAGCCGCGGCCAAGGCCGGGAGGCTCAAGCCCCTGGATCCCATCCGGGTCGAGGTCGAGCGCCGGGCGGTGGTGCTCGGGGGCGGCGTAGCCGGGCTCAAGAGCGCCCTGGAACTGGCCGAGCGCGGCCTGCCGGTGACCCTGGTGGAGAAGAGCCCCTTCCTGGGGGGACAGGTGGCGCAGTTAGCGCGGCTGGCGCCTGATGGCGAAACCGCCGCGGCAGTCATCGGCGAACTGGCCGGCGCAGTCCTGCGGCATCCGGCCATTACGGTGCTCACCTGCGCCCGGGTGGAAGAGTTCGGGGGCTATATCGGCAATTTCAAGCTCAAGGTGGTCAGGCAGACACCGGCAGGCGAGGACTATGCCGAGCGCTGGGCCAGGCTGAGTCAGTCCGGCCGGGGACTCGGGGAATATGTGCCCTTTGTAGGGGTCATGCCGACGGCGATTCCAAAAGTCCCCGAGGAGTTTGACCTGGCGGCCGGGGTTATCGTCGTGGCCACGGGTTTCCGGCCCTATCGGCCCCGGCGGGGGGAATACGGCTATGGCGACTTTCCGGAGGTGGTGACCCTGCCGGAGTTCATCCGCCTGGTGGCCGAGGCCGAGGCCGAGGCTGGCGACACCCTGGCGCTCAACGGCCGGCCCATCCGCCGGGCCGCCCTGCTCCACTGCGTGGGCAGCCGCCAGATCCCGGGCATCCATGCAGAGAATGAAGGCGGCTACCTGAACGAGTATTGCTCCCGCACCTGCTGTAGCGCCACACTCTACGCCGCCAACCAGATTCGGGAGCACTACCCCAAAACGCGGGTATTCGATTTTTACCGGGACATTCGCACCTATGGCCGGGGGCAGGAGGAGCTCTATACCGAGGCGGCCCAAAACGGCACGCTGTTCTTTCGCTTCGAGGCCGGGGAGGAGCCGGTTCTGAGGAATCCCGACCCCCAAGGGCCGCCGCTGTTGATTCAGGTGAAGGATGTGTTGACCTTCGGCGAAGAATTAGAGGTGCCGGTAGACCTGGTGGTGCTGGCGGTGGGCCAGGAGCCCAATGACCTCGCCGACCTGGTGGAGAAGCTGAAGATTCCCGTGGGCGCCGACCGTTTCCTCCAGGAAGTCCACCCTAAGCTGCGCCCCGTGGAAGTATCCGTGGCCGGCATTCTGCTGGCCGGCGCCTGCCAGGCCCCCTTTGACGTGGGCGAAACCTGTGCGGCCGCCGGGGCTGCGGCGGTCAAGGCCGCAGCGATTCTGACCCGGGGGTATGTGGAGCTGGACCCCTTTGTGGCGGAGGTGGATCTCAGCAAGTGCGTGGGCACCGGCGCCTGCGTCGAGGCCTGCCTGGCGGCAGGAGCGCTGGCCCTGGCGGACGTGGAGGTGGCGGGCGGGAAGGTGTGGCGCGCCCGGGTCAATCCGGCCCTGTGCCTCGGCTGCGGCGCCTGCGTGGCGGTCTGTCCGGAAAACGCCATCAACCTCCAGGGCTGGACCTTGAAGCAGTACGAGGCCATGGTGGAGATGATCGTCTCGGACGAGTATTTGGCAGGGGTTGAAGATTAAATGAAGAACCGCCGCCCCCGGCGGTTTCCACGCCGGCGAGGGCGCCGGCGCTACATATGATG
>JBIOJX010000381.1:0-2166 GCA_044451265.1 Desulfobaccales bacterium | reverse complement strand
TCCAGGGAGCCCAGGATCACCCGGTGCAACATCACCGGGCGGTGGCGTTCCCCGTCCGGGCCGATATAAGCGAGGTCGAAGCGCTCCGGCAGGGTGAAATCACACTGAATCGTGGCGCATTGCCAGCGCCGCTGCAGGGCGTCCTTGAGCTTGATGTCGATTTTGGGCCCATAGAAGGCCCCTTCCCCGGCGCAGGTGCCATAGGGCAAACCCCAAGTCTGGAGTGCCCCCACCAGGGCGTTGGTGGCCAGGTCCCACTCCGTGTCGCTGCCGATGGATTTCTCCGGCCGGGTGGAGAGTTCCACCTCGTACTCGAACCCGAAGACGGCCATGACCTGAAAGACGAAGTCCAGGACCCCGACGATTTCGCTCTCCACCTGCTCCGGGGTGCAGATGATATGGGCATCGTCCTGGGTGAACTGGCGCACCCGGGTGAGGCCGTGCAGCACCCCGGAGCGCTCGTGGCGCAGCACCGTGCCCAGCTCGAAGTAGCGTATCGGCAACTCCCGATAGCTGCGGATCCGGGAGCGGTAGATGAGCATGTGGGCCACGCAGTTCATGGGCTTGATGCCGTACATCTGGCCTTCCACTTCGGAGAAATACATGTTGTCCTTGTAGTTGGCCATATGCCCGGAGCGTTCCCACAGGTCGGCCCGGAGCATCTGCGGCCCCATGACCATCTGGTAGCCCCGCTTGAAATGCTCCCGGCGCTCGAAATCTTCGATCAGGCTCCTCAGGATGGCCCCTTTGGGATGATAGATGACCATCCCGGCTCCGGCTTCCTCTTCGATGCTGAAGAGACCCAGCTCGCGGCCCAGGCGGCGGTGGTCCCGGCGCTTGGCCTCTTCCAGGAACTCCAGGTACTGTTTGAGTTCCTTGGGGGTGGCAAAGGCGGTGCCGTAGATGCGCTGCAGCATCTGCCGGTGCTCGTCGCCCCGCCAGTAGGCCCCGGAGGTGGCGGTGAGCTTGAAGGCCTTCAGCAAACCGGTGGCAGGGATATGGGGGCCGCGGCAAAGATCCAGGAAATTCCCCTGGCGGTAGAGGCTGACCCGGCCCTCGGGCAACGCCTCGATGATCTCTACCTTATAGTCCTCGTGCCGACTGGAAAAAAGCTGGAGCGCCTCGTCTTTGGCGACCTCGTCCCGGCTGAAGGGCTGATCCTGCTTCACCAGCAGGCGCATGCGCTCTTCGATCTTTTCCAGGGCTTCCGGGGTGAAGGGCTCCGGCACGTCGAAATCGTAGTAAAAGCCATTTTCGATGGCCGGGCCGATGGCCACCTTGGCCGCCGGAAAGAGTTCCCGCACCGCTTCAGCCATGACGTGGGCCGCGGAATGGCGCAGGATTTCCAGCCCTTCCGTGGAGTCCAGGGGGATAGGAGCGATGCTGCAATCCCGGTCCAGGGGCCGGGTTAGGTCCGCCAACTCACCGTCCACCCGGGCGGCCGCCAGCCGCTGGTCGGTTTTTTTCAGGTTTTTTAAAGCTTGGAACACGGTGACACCGGCATCCATCTCGACGGCGGGGCCCTGGTCCAGTTGCACCTTGATCATGCTGGCCTCAATAAAAAAAAGGCATCTGGGCGCTCTGGTGGCGCTTTCCCGGATGCCGTTAGCTTTCAAGTAGTTACATAAATTCGAAATTCACGACAGTCGCCGTGCCACTCCTGCCTCTCCCAACGCTCTTGGCGCTTAAATTTCGACAATTAACGTTGTGTATGTCGCATAAATACCCGAAGTTGTCAAGAATTTTTCATTGTCGACCCAGGATTAGCCTTCTTCCTCCACCAGATCCGCCGGTGGGACGCCGAGCTTCGTTCCGGGTCAGAGCTGGCAATGGCTTGCGGCCAAGACTAAGGGAAATAACTCTCATCAAGCCGGCTTATGTTAATCATTTAATTGGGGCTATCCAGGCTCGCGGCCCCAAATGGCTGTCCGAGGTAAAAAAGTTTCTCGGAAATGAGGGAAAACCTGGACATATTGTGGAAATTATTGGCATTAATCTCGGTTATGCGCTATGGATGAAGGAAACATCGGCCTGATTTTTCTGCTGAGACCGGCATGAACTTATCCAAAACTATTTCTATCTGGCTGCTCGGACTTATGGTGCTCGCCCTGGGGGCCTGTGGCGGACCGCGGCCGTCGCCTCAGGAAGTGGAGCGAGTCCTGAGAG
>JBIOJX010000380.1:0-2182 GCA_044451265.1 Desulfobaccales bacterium | reverse complement strand
TTTTTAAATTAAATATGCAAAAAAATAATGTTCTTTGAAAGAAATCATGTTTACTTCTCAAAAAAACTATGTTAATCGTTTGATACAAAATAATTTTTGGAGCTTTCTATGGAAAGAAGGCAACACATACGGTTCTATTTCTCTTTACCTATGGAGTTTCAAGTCCAGGTAGCGGATTCGGAGGAATCCTGGGAAAGCCGGGCCATCCTGAAGAATATCAGCCAGGGCGGTCTCTATTTTGAATGTGAGACTGCCCCCCAATTGAAGCGGGGCAACGTCGGCGAGTTCACCTTCACCACCGAGCCGCCCAAATATAGCTTTATCAACAGCCCCATCAAGGCGCAGGCCGTGGTGAAGCGCATCGAACCTCGGGTAGCGGGAACGGCTAATTTTGGCGTGGCGGTACAGTTTCTGAGCGGTCCGCTCTTCGGCTAACCGGGTTGCCATGGATGGCAGATGGAGTCTAGGAGACAATACACCCGCATCTATCTCTCCCTGCCCATGGAGTTTCATGTCCAAGTAGTCGATTCGAATCAGTTTTGGGAAAGTCGGGCCACCCTGAAAAATATCAGTAAGGGTGGCCTCTATTTTGAATGCGGCACCGCGCCCCAACTGAAACGCGGGAATGTGGCCGAATTCACTTTCACCACCGACCCGGCCAAATTCGGGTTTGTTAATAGTCCCATCAAGACCCGGGCGGTGGTGAAGCGTATCGAACCACGAGTGGCGGGAACGGATAATTTTGGGATAGCCTTGGAGTTCCTGGTGGCGCCGCGGTTCGAAAAATGACCGCGCCTGGAACCGGAGTTAACCGAGGCCGGCAACCACGTTGCCGGCCTCTTGCTTTTGGGGCCGAGATTGCCGCCGCTTAAAGGCTGAAGACCGCTTCGCCTTTGATCCAGCGCTCCCCGGGTTCCGGCAGGCGGAAATAGTCTTGCAGGGCCTGGGCCAGGTCCAAAATCCCCGACTGGCAGCCCAGGGCCCGGCAGCCGGCCTGCAATCCTTGGACGATGGCCAGCACCAGTTCATGGCGCTCAGCATAATAGGCTCCGGAGGTCAGGTCGCCGGCCCGGAGTGAGGCTTCACAGGACCCGGCATCCAGGGAGTGCATGGCCCGGCAGACCAGGGGGCGGACCGGATAAGCGGAGCACCTGTGCTCCTGCAACAGGGGGCAGGGCAGTTCCTGGCGGCGTCGGGCGATCTCTGCTTTGCCCTTGCCGGCCGCAACCTCCAGCCATCGGCTAATCTTCGCCAGGAGCCGGTCTATCTCCTCCGGGGCCAGTTGGCGCTCCAGAAAATGACCGATGACCAGGGCCTCCGCCGGAGTCACTTCCACCTGGTTGTAACAGCAGTGGTCGCAACCGGGGGTGCAGGCGAGGGGCCTGGGCAAATCATTGGTCCATTCGAACTGCCGGAGGGCGTGATCGGTCCAGATCTGGGCGCTGAGCCCCACTTCCCGGGCCTTTTCACCGGTCCGGCCCGCCCGGATAATCTCCATGACCGTCTCTTTTTCCTTTTGGGAAATAGAGGCATAGAGGGGATTGGCTTGCTTGGGGCCAGGGCTTACGCGGTGCTTGGGGCGCTTTTTTTTCTTGGCAGTGGACTTTTTCATGTAGCGGGGCTGGGTTGCCGGAACGCCTCGGAGACTTAGATCAACCTCAGGTCGGCGCCGCATTGGCGGCCGCGGTCCACGGCCGGCCCCCAGACGCCGCCCCGGCGCAGTTCCTCCGGCGAGAGGCGCCGCAGGTCCTCGGGGGGAGTCGCCAGGGGCCAGAACCACAGGCGCCACCAGGGACGGTGGGTGAGACGCATCTTGTGGACCAGACGCGGTTTGGTTCTTGTGAAATCGATGACTTTGCTCATAACCGGGAAGCTCTTACGGAGGCGATTATTTCCCGCCAGGCGTTACTATAATTATTAAACATTAACTACGATATTTCCACCCATATAATGCGAATGTCCAAATTTTTATGACAATTGCGCAATAATTTTTCCCGGCTGGAAAAAAGTTTCGTCCTGCAACGTTTTCCACGCCCCTTTTCCTTCCTCCGCACAGTGGTTAAAATGGAAAATCATGCGCCTCATCGGCCACCTGGACATGGACGCTTTTTTTGCCGCCGTGGAAGAGCGGGACCAGCCGGAATTGCGCGGCAAACCGATCGTGGTGGGGGCCGACCCGGCG
>JBIOJX010000379.1:0-2206 GCA_044451265.1 Desulfobaccales bacterium | reverse complement strand
GGTCTAAATTATCGGGGTCCTGGTTTTGCAAAGATATATCTCACGCAAAGATGCAAATTCGCCAAAATACGAGATCCTTCGCTTCGCTCAAGATGACAAAAAAGCTTTGTTTAAGAGCCTCAAAAGGATTTTCTTATCCCCCCTCACCCTATCCCTCTCCCCCCGCTGGGGGGAGGGGGGATAAAGAAGGAACATTCGGCAAAACTTTATCCCACGCAAAGTCGCCAAAATGCCTGGTGCGCAGTGCGCACCCTACATGGCGGGCACGGAGGCCCGCGCCACCAATTTACGCCCCCGCGCCCCAGACGGCGTAGGGCACGGCCACCAGCAGCAGGCTTAGGAGCCGCAGGCCCTGGCTCCACAGCAGCAGTTCGGTCCCCAGTTTGGGGGAAAAGATCCCCACATTGGTGGGTAACTGGTGCCGTAAGGCCCGGACCGGGGTAGCCACGATGTTGCCCAGGACCAGGGCCAGCACCGTTTGGGGCACCGTCAGGGCCCCGGCCTGCAAAAAGGCCCCCGCCGCGGCGATGCCGGAAGTGAATTCCGTGGCCACGCTGAAGATCACGACGCTGGCCGCCTCCATGGGCAGAAAGCCCAGAGACACGTGAGAGGCCGAGGTATCCCGGAGCCAGTTAAAAAAGCCCCAATCATTGAGCACGAAAATAAAAAAATAGATGGGCAGGGTGAAGAAGACCACTCGGGAAAACCGGCGATGGAATTTTTGCCAGATCTCCTGGACCAAGGCTTCCTTCCTTTTGGGGGCCGGCGCCGCGACCTCGCCTTCGCCAGCCGTATCCGCCGGGAGCCGCCAGCGGCTATAAACCAGTAAAAACGCGCTCCGGAGCAGGGCCGCGGCCAGGGTGAGCCCCAGATAGATCAAGCCGGCCTGCCTGGTCAGAGGCAAGATGATAAAAAAAGTGGTGGGCAGGTGCAGCAGATAAACCGGCACGCCGTTGTTGAACTGATAGGTGATGGTCAGCTCCCGGCGGCTGATCTTGCCTTCCTGGTAGAGGGTGACCAGCATGGTGTTGGCCAAAATCCCGGAAAAAAAGGCGGCCGTGAAGCTGGCCCCGCTCTCCTGGTGCAGATGCCCCCAGCGCAGTAGCGGCGCGGCCCAGCCTCCCAGTTTGGCGGCCCAGCCCAGGGACTCGATGGCCTGTCCCAGCAGCAGGCCTAAGCCCATGTAAATCAGCAACCGCAGCAGCGGCCAGGCCATCTGGTGGTAGACCTTTTTGGCCGTGAGGTGATGCGCTCCAGGCCAAAGACCCAGCCAGTAGCTGGCGAACAGGAGGCCAAAGACCAGGACTACCAGCCAGCGGCCCCAGCCGCCCGAGGTTTTGGTTGCCGCCTTCAATAGCCCTTGCCTTTCTTTTTGATGATGACCATGGAGAGATAGGGCAAAGGCTGCCCCTTCAGGTCCCGGAGGTTGTCCACCACCGTCTCGCCGTCCAGGCCGCAGCGGCTGATGCAGACGGCCCGGTCCAGGAGGTCCAGCTCCTCCAGGGCCTGATAAATCTCCTCGAAGTTGCGATAGGTCTTCAGCATGACGATGTTGTCGCTCTGGCCCGCCACTTCTCGCAGCCGGGCGGCGCCTTGGGCCCCGGAAACCACTACGAAGGATTCCTCGCCTTCGGTGAGCGGTATCTGGGTGTGGGCGGCCGCGGCGGCATACGAGGTGATGCCGGGGATGGTGACCACCCGCACCTCCGGGTTCAGGCGCTTCAGGGTCTTCATGAGGTAGCCGAAGGTGGAGTAGGTCAGGGGATCGCCCAGGGTGACAAAGGCGGCGTCGTCCCCGGACCTCAGGACTTCCAGCACCCGGGCGGCGTTTTTCTCCCAGGCCGCTTGCAGGACCCGGGGGTCCTTGGTCATGGGGAAGGGGAGATGTTCCAGACCGGCGCCGTTCAGATGGCCGCGCACGATGTTCAGGGCCAGGCTGTAACTGTTCTTGGTGGAGCACGAGGCAAAGACGTGGGGGACGCGCTTCAGCACCCGCACGGCCTTCAGGGTGATCAAATCCGGATCACCCGGTCCCACGCCAATCCCGTAAAGGGTCCCGATTTTCGGGGTCATGAGGGTATCTCCTCCAGAGCCATAATGGCCAGGGCATTTATCACCGCGGCTGCCACTGCCGAGCCTCCCTTGGGTCCCAGGGCAGTGATGAAGGGGCAATGTTGACGACTCAAAAGTTCCTTGGATTCGGCGG
>JBIOJX010000378.1:0-2210 GCA_044451265.1 Desulfobaccales bacterium | reverse complement strand
GCAAATATTCAGGGTGCCTTGATGAAAAGCAAAACTGGCTACTGACTACTGACTACTGACTACTTCCTCAAATAATCCCGAATCAGGATTTCGGCAATCTGCACCGCGTTGGTCGCGGCGCCCTTGCGAATATTGTCCGCCACCACCCAGAGGTTGAGGCCGTGGTCGATGCTGAAGTCCTCCCGGATGCGGCCCACCAGGGTGAGGTCCTGGCCGGCGGCGTCGATCGGCATCGGGTATTGATTCTTCAGCGGATCGTCCACCACCTTGACCCCCGGCGCCGCGGCCAGGAGTTCCCGGGCCTCATACACGCTGAGCTTCCGCTCGGTCTCGATATTCACCGCCTCGGAGTGGCCGTAAAACACCGGCACCCGCACCGTGGTGGCCGTCACCAGGATGGTCGAATCGCCCAGGATCTTCTGGGTCTCGTTGACCATCTTCATCTCTTCCTTGGTGTAGCCGTTTTCCAGGAAGACATCGATGTGGGGCAGACAGTTGAAGGCGATGCGATGCGGATAGACCTTATTCTCCGGTGCCTGGCAGGATAACAGGGCGCGCACCTGGTTCGCCAGTTCATCCACCGCCTTCTGGCCGGTGCCCGAAACCGCCTGGTAGGTGGAAACCACCACCCGCTTGATCCGGGCCGCGTCGTGCAGGGGCTTTAACACCACCACCATCTGGATGGTGGAGCAGTTGGGATTGGCGATGATGCCGCGCTTGGGGTAGAGGCCGATGTCCTGGGGGTTGACTTCCGGCACCACCAGGGGGACCTCCGGGTCCATGCGCCAGGCGCTGGAATTGTCCACCACCACCGCCCCGGCCGCCGCGGCGATGGGACCGTATTCCTTGCTGATGCTGCCGCCGGCGGAAAACAGGGCGATCTCCACCCCGTCAAACGAGTCCTTGGTCAGGACCTCCACCGGGATCTCTTTGCCCATGAAGGTGACCTTCTGGCCCATGGACCGTTCCGAGGCCAGCGGGACCAGCCGATGCACCGGGAACCGGCGCTCTTCCAGACAGGCCACCATCTGCTGCCCCACGGCGCCGGTGGCCCCCACTACTGCGACTGTATATGTTCCACCCATGTCTGAAAATCTCCTGGGATTAAAGCTATCAGCTTTCAGCGTTCAGCCATCAGCTAAAGACTTTTCCTTTGAACGTCAACTGCTGACAAATTATTAATCTGGTCGATAATTCTGCAAAAAGCCATTCTGTCATCCTGAGCGCAGCGAAGGATCTCGCATTTAAGATTCTCTGGTGCGGCGCTCTCTCAGAATGACGCGAGCGGTACCTTTTGCAGAGCTCTTAATCTTTAGCTGAAAGCTGACCGCTGATAGCTGACCGCTTGATTATATCAACTCCGCCGCATATTTGGCGATCAGGTCGCCCACCTGCCCGGTGGACATACCCATCTTGCCCGCGGCCATGCTCTTCATATCTTGGGACGCGGCCCGGCGGATTGCCGCGTCTATCGCCTTGGCGGCCTTGGCCTCCCCCAGGGTCTCCAGCATCATCTGCGCCGCGGCAATGGCGGCGATGGGGTTGACCACCTGGAGGCCGGTATATTTCGGAGCCGAGCCGCCGATGGGCTCGAACATGGAGACGCCTTCGGGGTTGATGTTGCCGCCCGCGGCCACGCCCATGCCGCCCTGGATGATGGCCCCCAGGTCGGTAATGATGTCGCCGAACAGGTTGTCGGTGACCACCACGTCGAACCACTCCGGGTTCTTGACGAACCACATGCAGGTGGCATCCACGTGGGCGTAGTCCGTAGTGATGTCCGGATACTGGGGCGCCATGGCCTCGAAGGCCCGGAACCACAGATTGGAGGCGAAGGTGAGGACGTTGGTCTTGGCCACCAGGGTGAGTTTCTTGTCCCGGTTGCGCCGCCGGGCCAGCTCAAAGGCGTACTTCAGGCAGCGGTCCACGCCCTTGCGGGTGTTGATGGAGGTCTGCACCGCCACCTCATCCGGGGTGCCGTGCTTGTGGAAGCCACCGGCGCCGACGTACATGCCTTCGGTGTTCTCCCGCACCACCACGAAATCGATCTGCTCGGGGCCCTTGCCTTTCAGAGGGCAATCCACGCCCGGATAGAGCACCACCGGCCGCAGATTGATATATTGGTCCAGTTCAAAGCGGGCCCTGAGCAGGATGCCTTTTTCCAGGATGCCCGGGGCCACGTCCGGGTGGCCGATGGCCCCCAGATAGAT
>JBIOJX010000377.1:0-2221 GCA_044451265.1 Desulfobaccales bacterium | reverse complement strand
CTTCCCGGGCATGAGCTTCTCGCCGTCCTTGATCATCATCGTGGCGGAGAATTGGGCCGCGTCGGCGGCGCCGGCCAGCAGGAACAGCAGCGGCAGGATGAAAAAAAGCCATTTTAAAGCCGGATTTCCGGACCTCATCCTGGCCTCCTCAGGATCACAAGGGATGGCGAAAGCAGGGGGAGCATCAGCTCCCATATTCCCTGATTTAGACTCCGAATCGCGGATTTACGCTAATTTTAGCCTGGCGCCTCCGCAGGTCAAAAATCCGGCCGGCCGCAGCCGACCCCCGGGCCGCTGAGGACATAATACTCTTCCCCGGCGCAGGCCAGGCAGACCATTTGCCCGTCTTTAACCCGGACCCGGGGCTCCATCACCCCTTCGCCGCAACGGCTGCAGGTCACGGTGGCAAAGCGGCGAGCCAGAGGCGGCAAGGTGATGGTCAACGGTTTGATGATAAACTGGTCCTCCAGGGGCACCTCCTGCAACTCCCGCCGGGCCACCGCCTGCCAGAGGTGTTGGAAACGGTGCTGGTCCTCGTGAGTCCCCTGGCCTTGCAGCACCACCTTCTCAAATAATGGCCCCACGGCGGGATAGCGGGCGAACATGGCTTCTCGAAAATCCGCCTTGACGCACAGGCGCACCGCGGCCCCGTCCCGGCGGCGGGCCACGGTCACCGCGGTTTTTCCCAGGTCTTTAAAGATCAGGGCGCTGTTGCCGAAGGTGCAGCCGGTGACCACTTGGATGCCGTCGGCGAAGCAGTTGTTGCACTCTACCACGGCCACCACTTCTTCCAGGCCGGCGTTCTCCTGCTCCAGATAGTCCATGGCATAACGGGCCGCTTTCACTCCGAGGGCCAAAAACGGGCAGCGGTGCCCGTGCATGGTTTCGGCCTGGCGCAGCAACCCTTCCAGATCATTGCCCCTGATCAGCGCTTCCAGGGCCTGCCGGGCCGAGGCGTGTTCGTGCATATTAATTCTCCTGTTCCGAAAAGTTCAAAGCCAGCCTCACGCAAAGATGCAAAGGAAAGGCGCAAGAATATGGAAGATGGCGGGCGGGGACGCCCGCCCCACCAAGCTTTTCATGTTTTACGGGTGGGCCAAAGCCCCTGATGACTGTGCTGATGCTGGGGAGGCAGGCCCTTGGCCCCTGCCCCAAAAAGACTCAATCACTTCTTTCCGGCATTCCCGCGGGCATGGTCATCTTCCGGTAGCCGGCGGGCATTTCAAAGAGGGTGTCATCCACCCCGCCTTCTTGAATATCATAGTCCTGGGAGAAAGATTTATCGGCGCTCTCAATCCTGACGGGAATCTCCAGTTTCTTGGAGATCCACATCAGGCTCTTTACCTGCTTGCCTCCGACTTTTACCACGGTTTCGTATTTCTCCGTTTCGCAGCCGTGCAGCGTCTCGGTGCCCAGCAGCTTCTTGGTGACCTGATTTTCAGGAACCTTCAAGGCCTGGTCAAAGGCTGCCTTATCGATGGGCATCTCCATATATGTCTTTAGCCCGGGCAGCAGTATCCACATGACCCGCTGGTCGAGCCGCAAAATAGAGACGCTGGGGCCCAGCGGAGTAACCCCCTCCATCCGGGCCTTGTCGCCCTTGACGTAGAGCTTGCCCTGCTGCTCATGATTGCCGATCTTGGTGACCGTAACGGCGCTGAACTCGGCCGCCGGGGCCGGGCCGACCAACCAGAAAGCAAAAACCACGGCCCAAATCAGGCTGGATAGATTCCGTCGGCCCACGATTATCGCTCCGCAGGAATGAAGTGGTCTGTAACCTTTAACTTCTTAATCTTTGCAGGTTTTTGCGGGGTTTGCAAGTATCCCCATGACCTTGGGGCATGGGACTGACGGAGCCGCGGTTGATCAGCCTCAGAACTCCATCTGGACGCCGATCTCGATGACCTTGGACGGCGGGATGCCCAAATAAGTGGCGCGGCTGACCGCATTCCGGAGCATAAAGGTAAACAAGAATCTCCGCCACTTAGGCAGCGTCCTTTTCCAGGCTGGCACCAGGGTTATCCGGCCCATGTAATAGGTGACATTGTCCAGGTCGATATCCACCCCGTGGGCCCGGGATTGGGCCAGGATTTGCGGGACATCCGGGGTTTCCATGAAACCGTAATTGGCGGTGATTCGATAAACCCCGTGTCCCAGGCCGTGGGCTTCCAGGCGTTTGGAGGGCTCCACCTCCGGGACGTCCGCGGTCAGGACGGAAAGG
>JBIOJX010000376.1:0-2222 GCA_044451265.1 Desulfobaccales bacterium | reverse complement strand
TGGTAGCCGACTTTCAGCGCGGCCGCAGCCAGACTCCCGGAGAAGACCAAAAGCAAAGCCACCCCCAATAACGGGGACCATAGGGCGGTCTTTTTGTTCATTAGATTCCCCTTGATCGACTGATTCCAATGGTCAATTAAATCTAATGCAGAACAGCGCGGACGTCAAATGGGGCGGGGAAAGAAGGGGAAAAAAGCGAAAAGGGAAAAGGGGAAAAAGGAAAACCAAGGTCTTCAACGAAAAGGGTTTTGGCCCTTTTCCCCTTTCCCCGTTTCCCCTTTTCCCCCAATTTCTTTACTTCACCACGGCCTTGATGCCCTTCAAGGCCTCGTCGGCGCTTTCAAAGGCGCCGATCTCGACCCAAAGGATCTTGCCGCTTTTATCCACGACCATGGTGACCGGATAAGGGCTGAAATTCAGAGCCTTGCCCAGGGTGGCATTGGGGTCGGGGATCACGGCGAAAGGCACCTTCTGAAAGGCTTTCCACATCTTGACTTGGGTTTCATCGTTGCCCTGGCCCACGGACATAAATTTCACCTTGTCCTTCAGGGCGGCGTCCTGCTGCACCTTATTGTACAGCTCGTTCAGACCCGGGGCCTGATGCATGCAATGCGGACACATGTTGTTGAATTGCTCGATTAAAATGTAAGGCGATTTGACGTCCTTAATGGTGAATTCTTCCGCCTTCGCCAGGCCGAGGGATTTGGCGTCCTCGTCGGTCAGTGGTTTGGCAAATTTCACCGCGCCCAGCACCTGGCCCACCTTGGGCTCTGCCTCGGCAAACAACGGTGCGGCACAAAAACAAAGAACCAGCGCCAGACAACATCCCAGAGCTATACTCTTTTTGGTCAGTTTCATCGTGGCCCCCTTATTCGAATTATTGCGCCTAATAATAATGCAGATAAGGGCAAACGGCAAGGAAAAGACGGCTTTTAGTTTCGAGTTTCGAGTTTCGAGTTTTTAGTTTCAAGAGGTCTGGTGAGCAGTGCCCACCCTGAAGGTAATTTTTAGGCTAAATCCAGGTCCTGGCTGAAAGCTGAAAGCTGATTGATGACAGCTATTTGGGGAAAAACCGCTCTTCCCGCCAATCCACCGGCAGCCGCACCAGGCTGCCCTGGCGGTGCTGGTAGATGAGGTAGCCGTGTTGCGCCCCGTACTGGAAGAGGCGATGGGTGAGGGCGACGTCCTGCCGGCAATAGGAGTCCAGTTCCTCCCATTTCCCCTCGGCAAAGAGTTCCAGGGCCAGCAAACCGTCGCCGCTCTTCTTCTCCCCCAAGGTCTTGTCCGCCAGGTGATTAAGGGACAGCCGAGTCCCCAGGGAGGTGTAAACCTCCTCCAGGATGTCCAGGGTGGGCACCTCCGCCAGCCTGACCTTGGTGTAGGGCTGCAACACCCGGTAGTCGAAGCGTTTGATATTGAAGCCCACCACCAGGTCAAGCTTCGTCAGGCGCTGGCCGAGGCGCTCCAGGTCGTGCTCGCGGTAGGTGGTGGCGACGCCGGTGTGGGTCTCGTGGAGCACCGCCAGGGAGACCCCCATGAGGTGGCATTGGCCCCAGCCGCCCACGTCGGCCGCGGAACAACGGGTCTCCAGGTCCAGCACGCCGATTTTGCGCTGCGTCAGCCAGGTGCCGCCGGTGATGGGTTCGTCCACCGTGAGGGCCGGGGCCGCGGCGGCCTCAACATACGGAACTTCAGGTTCGGCTTCAGGCTCCTCCAGCCCCAGGAGCATGGCGGCAATGCTCACCGCCGCCTCTTTGTCCAGGGGCTTGTTGCCCGAGCCGCATTTGGGGGAGTGGATGCAGGAGGGACAGCCGTCCTCGCAGGGGCAGGCCGCGGTGACCTCCCGGGAGCGGTTCAGCAGGTCTTCCAGGATATCGTAGGCCCGGACCGACAGGCCCACGCCGCCGGGGTAGCCGTCGTAGATGAAGATCGCGGCCCGGCCCACCTGGGGATGCGCCGGGTGGGAGATGCCGCCGATGTCGTAGCGGTCCGCCAGGGCAAAGAGCGGGAACATGCTGATGAGGACGTGCTCCAGGGCGTGGATGCCGCCCATGAAGTGGCCGCCGGTGGCGTAAATGGCGTTTTTCACCGCGTCCGGAATCTCCAGCCACATGCCCACGGTCTCGAAGATCTGGGGCGGCAGTTCCAGGGTCACCACGCCCAAAAGCTCCTGGCCCGGCAGGCGCCGCTTCTCATAGGACATGATGTGTTCAGTGACCTTG
>JBIOJX010000375.1:0-2232 GCA_044451265.1 Desulfobaccales bacterium | reverse complement strand
CCTCCAGGAGCTGCGGGATATCGTGGCCGTCCACTTCCAGGGTGTGCCAGCCGAAGGCCCGCCATTTCTCGGGCAGGGGCTCCAGGCTCATCACGTCAGCGGTGCGGCCATCGATCTGGAGGCGGTTGCGGTCGACGATGGCCGTGAGATTGTCCAACTGGTAGTGCGCGGCGCTCATGGCCGCTTCCCAGATCTGGCCTTCCTGGATTTCGCCGTCGCCCATGAGGATATAGATCCGGCGGTCGCTGCCGTTGAGGCGAGTCGCCAGGGCCAGACCGTTGGCGATGGACAGGCCCTGACCCAGGGAGCCGGTGGGGATCTCCACGCCCGGCGTGCAGGCGGAGTCGGGATGGCCTTGCAGGATGCTGCCGAACTGGCGCAGGGTGGCGAGCTCCTCCCGGGGGAAATAACCCAGGCGGGAGAGGACGGCATAAAGGGCCGGGGCGCCGTGGCCCTTGGAGAGGATGAAGCGGTCCCGGTCGGGCCAGCAGGGCTCGCCGGGCCTGACCCGCATCTCGGCGAAGAACAGAGCCACCAGGATGTCGGCGGCCGACAGGGACCCGCCCAGGTGCCCGGAGCCGGAGCGATAAAGCATATCAACGATGTCCAGGCGCACTTGCCGGGCGATTTCGACGAGCCGGGCGCGGTCTGGGGCGGAGGACTTTGGGGGAGCAGCTACTTGATTTTTCATTACTTTTAGGTTTTTATGAGAGATAAGGATCAGCTAGCCGGCGATCCAGGGCGACTCAGAAATGATTCGAGGCTGCCGGTTATAGATAAATCACAACTGCAACCGTTTGGCAAAAATTTTTTCCACCCGGAGCAAAATTAAAGCCAAAATGGCCAATAGGCCGGGGCGGAAATTAACCGGGCAGAAAAAAATCCTCCCGATGAACTCAAAAATTGACCGCGGTACGGGCATTTCATTATATGTATATGGCAACAAGATCCTGACCAGCCAGCGAGGAGCTAGATGACGGATTATCGAGAGCGGTTCATCGCCAATATCAAAATTTTGGGATTCGAGGAGCTGCTGGGGCGCTCGGCCGAGCCGAGCCCCTCGGTGCGGCCGGAGGAGATCATCGACGCCTTGGAAGTTCCCAAGCCGGGGGAATCGACCCCGCTGATGATCGGCCGGATCGGCGATATTGCCGAATCCGGACACCGCATGAACGTCTTTGCCAACCGGGTCGCCATCACGGTCGACCCGACGGCGGCCGGGCTGGTGCACCTGCTCCGGCATGTGGCGAAGATCGGCTTCCGGCTGATTGGGCTGAGCCCTCCGGTGTTTTGCCGCGGCGGCATTACCCGGGGCCTGGTGTACCATGGCGGTCAGATGATCCTGGGGCCGGGCCTGGATGAGGCCTATAATCTGGCCAAGCGGGTGGCCAGGTACCCCCGGGTCGTCCTGAAAGATGAAGTGATCCAGTTTGGTTTGGCGGCGCCCCCACCGATAGATGCGATGATCAAAGGGTTTGTGCGGCACGACGAAACTGATGGCTTTTATTATGTGAACATACTCCGGGTGTTACGGATGTCTGCGGAATTCGAGAAGGAGCCGCTGAGTCATATCCGCACCATCAGTGACCATATTGACCAGCACTTGCGGCAGGAAATCCCCCATATTTATGGAGAAAGACGGGAGCAGCTCCTGTGGTTCAAGCGCTATTTCGATTGGGCCACGGAGCGCGGCGCCGGCGCAGAGGTGAAACAGCCGTAACCCCGGCCGCTGGACCGGGCGAAGCATGGATTTATCCTTTCTTCCCCGCCGGGTCCAGGGTATATAATAGGGTTTGGAAAAAACCGTCCCGGTCAGTGAGCCGACAGGAGAGATAAGATGGCCCTGAGTCGTGAAGAAGTGCTGCACGTGGCCGAGCTGGCCCGCCTGAGTCTCGGGTCCGAGGAGGTTGAACTCTTCACCCGGCAGCTCAATGATATCCTGGCCTACGTGGAGAAGTTGCAGGAATTGGACACCAGCGGCGTCGCGCCCCTGGCCCACGTGATCCCGGTATTTAACGCCTTCCGGGAGGATGAGGTCAGAGCCGGCCTGCCCCTGGAGGAGGCCCTGGAGAACGCCCCGGCCCGGGAAGAGGGGAATTTTCTGGTGCCCCGGGTGATATAAAGGCGGTTTTCAGTTTTCAGTATTTGGTTAAGTCATTCATGAACCACAAAAATAGCGCACCCGAAGAGAAATCCCCCCTGCCCCCCTTTTTCAAAGGGGGGTGTTAAAGT
>JBIOJX010000374.1:0-2237 GCA_044451265.1 Desulfobaccales bacterium | reverse complement strand
TCCACGGTGGTCAGTTGATAGACGGCCGGGGCCATCTGGGAGGCCACGAAGCGCCGCCAGATGAGGTCATAAAGGGCCAGCTCATCCCGCCCTAAGAACGGCTTCAGATCCTGGGGCCGATGGCTGACGCCGGTGGGCCGGATGGCCTCGTGGGCCTCCTGGGCCCCCTTGGGACTCCTGTACTTATTGGGCGTCTTGGGGAGATGGTCGGGCCCGTAAGTGGCGCCGATGAACTGCCGCACCGCTTCCAGGGCCTCTCCAGAGATCCGGGTGGAGTCGGTCCGCATATAAGTGATGAGGCCCACCGGCCCTTCGTCCCCCAGGTCGATGCCTTCATAGAGCCTTTGGGCCAGGGACATGGTTTTCTTGGGAGTAAACCGGAGCTTGCGGTTGGCCTCCATCTGCAGGCTGCTGGTGATGAAAGGCGGCGAGGGATTACGTCGCTGCGGCTTCTGGTCGATCTTGGCCACCCGGAATTCGGCGGCTTCCAGGTCGTCCAGTATCTTTTCCACCTGCCCGGCGCTACCCGGCTTGATGGCCTTGGCGCCATGTTTCAGCAGGTGGGCCAGGAACCGCGGCGGTTTTTTGCCGGCCAGGCAGGCGTCCAGGGACCAGTACTCATCGGGCACGAAGGCCATGATGGCCCGCTCCCGGTCGCACACCAGGCGCAGGGCCACGGACTGCACCCGGCCGGCGCTGAGCCCCGTCTTGACCTTCTGCCAGAGCAGGGGGCTGATCTGATAGCCCACCAAGCGGTCCAGGACGCGCCGCGCCTGTTGGGACTCGAAGCGGGGCCTATCCAGCGCCACCGGGTGGGCCAGGGCTTCCTTGATGGCCTTTTGGGTCAACTCCAGGAAAAGGACCCGGTGAAACTTATGGTCTTTCTCCCCCAGGGCCTCGGCGATGTGCCAGGCGATGGCCTCCCCTTCCCGGTCCGGGTCTGGAGCCAGGTAGATATCTGGAATGCCCGCCGCCATTTTCTTCAGTTCCTGGATGACCTTGGCCTTGCCCAGAATGGTGACGTATTTGGGCTGAAAGTCATGCTCCAGGTCCACTCCCAACTCGTGGGGCGGCAAGTCCTTGACATGGCCTTTACTGGAGAGGACCACAAAGTCGTTCCCCAGGTATTTCTGCAAGGTCTTGGCCTTGGTGGGTGATTCCACAATTAGTAAAGATTTAGGCATATCTGTAAACTATAACCGATTTTTGGATTTGCCAGCCATAGGCAGGAATTATTTCGGCAGGGATAAAGGGTCGCTTAAATTGATGGACCTGTCAAGGGGGACGGTCATAAAAGCGGTTCTCGAACCGGCCTGGCAAGAGACGAAATAAAATTATCTCACGCCAAGACGCCATGGCGCAAAAAAATGTGGCCGTGTAGTTTGGCTCGGAACTAATGTTGCCCGGCCACCTGCTGCGCCGCCCGGAGCAGCAAGGCGTCGTTGCCGTGGGCCGCCAGCAGGGAGAGGCCGATGGGGACGCCGCCAACCTCTCCCAGGGGCAGGGTCACCTGGGGCAGCCTGCCCAGGCCGGCGATGGCCGTGAGGGCCAGGGTGCGGGGATAGTAGCCGGCCCGGGATTGGTAAGGGCCGCCTCCGCCGGGGAGCCTCTTGAAAGGGGCCAGGGTCGGGGTGGTGGGCAGACAGAGCAGGCCAGCCGGGCCCAGAAGATCCTGCAGCCGCCTGAAATACTCCTCGCGGCGGCGGGCGGCCGGCATTATCTGGTTGCGGTCCACTGTACGGACCAGATCGACGTTAACCCTGGTGCGGGGGCCGATCTCGGGTTCGACCGCCTCGAGCCAGGCGCCCAGGGAACTCCAAATCTCCCGCCACGACAGAACGCAGAAGGTATTATACCAGTTCAGCAAGCCACTCCCCGGCGTGGCGGCGTCGATGGGCCGAACGGAGGTCTCCTGAACCTTTGGCCCCCATAAGCGGCGCAGCCGATCCAGGCCCGGGGCCAGGGCCGATTGCACCTCGGGGTCGGCCATCTCCCAGGCCTCTTTGAGCAAGTGGACCGCGCTTGGCTCTACCTGGCCCGGAACCTGGCAAAACAATAAAACCGAGGCAGCCCGCACCAGGATAGCGGCGGAAGCCGCCAGCACCCCCACAGTGTCGATACTGGGGGCATAAGGTACGACTCCAGCCGTGGAGATGAAACCGTGAGAGGGGCGCAGTCCATAGAGGCCGCAGTTGCTGGCCGGAACCCGCACCGAGCCGCCGGTGTCGGTGCCCAGG
>JBIOJX010000373.1:0-2247 GCA_044451265.1 Desulfobaccales bacterium | reverse complement strand
TGGCTGAAAGCTGATCGCTGACTGCTGACAGCTTCCTCCTAATCCACCCAATAATTCGGGGCTTCCTTCATGATGACGACGTCGTGGACGTGGGATTCCTTGAGGCCGGCGGGGCTGATGCGCAAAAATTTGGCCTTCTCCTGCAGTTCCCGGATGGTTTGCGCGCCCACGTAGCCCATGCCGGAGCGCAGACCGCCCATGAGCTGGTAGATGACGTCGGAGAGCCGGCCCCGGGAGGGCACCCGGCCGACGATGCCTTCGGGCACCAGCTTGCATTCCAGGTCCACGTCCTCCTGGCAGTACCGGTCCCGGCTGCCGGTCTTCATGGCCTCCATCGACCCCATCCCGCGGTAGATCTTATAGCTGCGGCCCTGGAAGATCACCGTCTCACCGGGGCTCTCGTCGGTGCCGGCGAAGAGTGAGCCGATCATCACCACGTCGGCGCCGGCGGCCAGGGCCTTGGTGACGTCCCCGGAATACTTGATGCCGCCGTCGGCCACCAGCGGGATATCGGCCTCCCGGGCCACCTTGGCGCAATCCAGGATGGCGCTGAGCTGGGGCACCCCCACCCCGGCGATCACCCGGGTAGTGCAGATGGAGCCGGGTCCCACCCCGATCTTGACCGCGTCGGCCCCGGCCTTGATCAGGTCCCGGGCCCCTTCGGCGGTGGCGATGTTGCCGGCAATGAGCTCGATTTGGGGAAACTTGCGCTTGGTGTGGGCCACCGCCGCCACCACCCGGTCGGAATGGCCGTGGGCCGTGTCGATCACGATGACGTCCACCCCGGCGTCGAGCAGGGCGCTGACCCGCTCTTCCTGGTCCGGGCCTACCCCTATGGCGGCCCCGACCCGCAGGCGGCCGAATTCGTCCTTGCAGGACCAGGGATATTTGCGGATCTTCTCGATATCCTTGATGGTGATGAGGCCGTGCAGTTCGCCTTTGTCATCCACCACCAAGAGCTTTTCGATGCGGTATTTATGCAGCAGGGCCTTGGACTCCTCCAGGGTGATGCCCACCTTGGCGGTGACCAGGCGGTCCTTGGTCATGACCTCTTTGACCTTATTATTCAGGTTGGTTTCGAAGCGCAGGTCCCGGTTGGTGACGATGCCCACCAGTTTGCGCCCATCCACCACCGGGATCCCGGAGATGCGGTAGCGCTGCATCAACTGCAGGACGTCGGCGATGCGGGCTTCAGGGCCAATGGTCACCGGGTCGATGATCATCCCGGACTCCGATTTCTTCACCTTTTCGACTTCCAGGGCTTGGGCCGCCGGAGTCATATTACGGTGGAGGATGCCGATGCCGCCCTGGCGGGCCAGAGAAATGGCGGTGTCCGCCGTGGTAACCGTGTCCATGGCAGAACTGAGCAGCGGAATATTGAGGCTGATGCGCCGGGTGAGGCGGGTGCTGAGGTCCACCTCGCTAGGCAGGACCGCCGAAGCCCCGGGCAGGAGCAGGACATCATCGAAGGTATAGGCGTAGTGAATGGCGTCTTGGGTCATGGTGCATCCTTGAGTTTCGAGTTTTTAGTTTTAGTTTTTTCCTAAGGGTTTCCGGAGCTTGGTTTTTAATAAGCGATTGCTCTAAAAATAGAAGCTAACTCCTGCAAATCCCAAATCAAGATATTCAATTATTTTAACTCGAAACTTGAAAGTTGGAACTCGAAACTTGAGATTTTAACCCAAAACTCGAAACCCGAAACCCGAAACCTATACAAAACATCCAAAACTCGCTAAAACGCCTTCAATCAGCCCGGCGTCGACAACCACCAGGGAGTCCCGGCCAAAGACCTCCAGGATGGTCTGGATAATCAAAGCTCCGGCCACCATGACCCCGGCCTTGGCGGGCTCGATCCCCGGCAGCCGGGCCCGTTCGGCCTCGGGCAGGCTGGAGATGAGCCCGGCCAGTTCCGCCACCTGCTCCTTGGTCATCACCAGATTGTTGATCTTAAGCGCATCGTATGCCGTGAGCCTTAAATGCATGGCGGCCAGGGTGGTGACCGCGCCGGCGGTGCCCACCAGACGCGGGGTCTGGCGGAGGTCCGTCGGGAAGGTTTGGTCCCAGAAGCGCCGCAATTTCCCGGCAAGGTCGGCGTGCAGGGCGGCGACTCTTTCCGGCGCCGGCGGATCACCCAGGGGCCGGGCCTGGGTCAGGGTGAGGACCCCCAGGGGCAGGCTGGCGAACTGCGATTCCCGCCCCGGCCGCGCCAGGGCGAACTCGGAGCTGCCGCCGCCCGCGTCGACCACC
>JBIOJX010000372.1:0-2252 GCA_044451265.1 Desulfobaccales bacterium | reverse complement strand
GGTGGGTGGATCTGCCGGAGGATTTGCTTAGCCCGGAGCAGTTTGAGCACCAGAACTGCCGGCCCTTCCGTTTTGCCGTGGAACTGGGGGAGCCGGTGGTGGGCGATTGCTTCGTGCGCTTCGAGTTGCTCATCCGCAGCGAACAGACCATGCGCTGCGCCTGCATCGGTTACGCCACCCGCCAGCAGCGGGACTTCATCCTGGGCTATGCCGACCGGCTGGTGGAGGATTTGGCCTTAAGGACTTGAGAAGCAGGCACTGCGAGCTAGGGGTAGAAGTTAAAGGGGGCAACAAAATGGCGAAAACCTTACTCGGTATTGTGGCATCCCCCCGGAAGTTCGGCAATTCGGAGCTGTTTATCAAGGAGCTCTACCTGCAACTCTCCGGAAACTGGGAACTCAAACTCATCCGGCTCCCGGAAATGGATATTCGCCCCTGCAAGGCCTGCTACCAGTGCCTGTTCGGCGAGGAGAAATGTCCGCAGCAGGACGATTTTGCCCTGGTGCTGGAGACCTTGGCCCAGTCTGACGCTTTGGTGGTGGCCGCACCCACCTATTTGCTGGGAGCCAATGCGAGTCTGAAACGGTTTTTGGATCGGGGCCTGAGTTTCTACGCCCAGCTTGACCGGCTGTGGGGCAAACCCGCCGTCGGCGTGGCCATTGCCGGCATTGAAGGCATGGAAGGTTGCACCAAATTGAACGTGGAGAGCTTCATTAAGTTAGCCCTGGGCGATCTCAGAGGCTCTGACGTGGTCTACGGCGCCCTTCCCGGGGAGATCTTCCTGCGGCCGGGAGGCAAAGAGACGGCCAGGCGGCTGGCCGCGGCGCTCACCGAGGGTAAGGAGAAAGTGAATCCCGCCACTCCCACCTGTCCGATTTGCGGCGGAGACACCTTTCGGTTTCTGCCCGAAGGTCAGGTGCGCTGCATGTTGTGCAGTAATTCCGGTGCCTATGTCTGGCAAGCAGGCCGGCTCCAAATGGAGACGAAGCCGGGCAAACATGCCTTCTTCCTGAGCTACGCCGAGGCCAGGCGCCATGCCGACTGGCTCAGGGGCATGAAGGACCAGTTTCTGAGCCGCCGGCAGGAACTCAAGGCCGTAACTACAAATTATACCAAGATCGGGACCTGGGTATCCCCGAAAAGGCAGGAAGAAGAATAATGAGGCAGGGCAACTTGGCAGTGTAGCAGTGATCCGGTTTTTGGTTAGGGTTTGAAGTCAATCTTATATAAGGCCATCGTCTTGAAGCCGCCGTTTCACCTTTTCCCACTCCACCGGTTCTTCCGCGCGGCGTTCGGCCACCACGGCTAAGTCGTGTAAATCTTCCAAAATTTGCTCATATTGTTTTACCGGCAAGATTACTGCGGTTTTCTTGCCGTGGCGATCAACGACATATTGCGGACGCTGGGGCTTCATGGCGACCTCCGTCGAAGCTTCCCTTAAATTTGGTAGATTTTACCAGCTTACGTTACCTGGTTCAATACGGCGACACGGTGTATTTCTGTTCGTTCAGCGGCACGTACCATTTGATGAAGTTGTAGTCGATACCCGCCGCGGCCGGTTTGATGCCCCGGATGCGCTTGGAGATGGCGGGCAGGGCGTCGGGCACGAAGAGGAAGGTGTAAGGCTGGTCTTCGGCCAGGATTTCCTGGAACTTGAAATAGATCTGGCGACGTTTCTCCCGGTCGAAGGTGTGGCGGCCTTCATCCAGCAGCCGGTCGACCTCCGCATTTTTATAATGGTTAAAATTCAGCTCCCCGGGCTTGGTCTTGGAGGAGTGCCAGATGTCGTACTGGTCCGGGTCCAGGCCGGTGTTCCAGCCCAGGAGCACCGCCTCGTAGTTGCCTTTCTCGATGAACTCCTTGAGGAAGGCGGCCCATTCCACCTGGCGGATCTTCACGCTGATGCCCACCTCCCGGAGGCGGCTTTGGATGATCTCGGCGGTCCGCACCCGGGTGTCGTTGCCTTGATTGGTCAGGATGGTGAACTCAAAGGGCCGGCCGTCCTTGGTGAGGCTGCCGTTGGCGTCCGGCCGCCAGCCGGCCTCGGCCAGCAGGGCCCTGGCCTTCTCCGGATCATACGAGAACTTGGGGACCTCGGGGTTGTAGTACCAGGTGCCGGGCTTGTAGGGGCCGTAGGCCTCTTCCCCCAGGCCCATGAGCACCCCGTCGATGAGTTCCTTCTTGTTGATGGCATAGGTCAGGGCCTGGCGCACCCGGCGGTCGGCAAACCTGGCATCCTCCAGGTTGTAGCC
>JBIOJX010000371.1:0-2259 GCA_044451265.1 Desulfobaccales bacterium | reverse complement strand
GTGTAACCCGGGGGCGCGCCCCGTGCCCCGCGCCGTTGTTTACCCCCACGTCGGGCATGAAGTAGAGTTGCGTGGTGATCACGCCCTCGCCCTGACACTCCTCGCAGCGGCCGCCCTTGACGTTGAAGCTGAAGCGGCCGGGCCGGTAGCCCCGAAGACGCGACTCCGGCACCTGGGCGAAGAGCTCCCGGACGATGGTGAAGAGCCCCGAGTAGGTGGCCGGATTGGACCGGGGAGTGCGGCCGATGGGGCTCTGGTCGATGTTAATGACCTTGTCCAGATGTTCGATGCCCTGTAAGTCGGTATAGGGTGCGGCGGCGATTTTGGCGCCGTAGAGCTTCTGGCGCAGGGCCTGGTAGAGGGTGTCCATGATCAGGGTGGACTTGCCGGAGCCGGAGACCCCGGTAACGCAGAGGAAGACCCCCAGGGGGATATCCAGGTCCAGGTTTTTGAGATTGTGGCCGGCGGCGCCCTGGAGGCTCAGGAAATTCTGGGGCAGACGCCGGCCGCGGGGCTGATGAATCTGGCGTTGGCCCGAGAGAAAGAGGCCGGTCAGGGAGCGGCTGTTTTTCAGGAGTTGCTCCGGAGTGCCCTCAAAGACCACCAGGCCTCCTTCCCTGCCGGCCCCCGGCCCCATGTCCACCACGTAGTCGGCCTGGAGGATGGTCTCGGGGTCGTGTTCCACCACCACCACGGTGTTGCCCAGGTCCCGGAGGGCCTTCAGGGTCTTGAGGAGCTTCTGGGTATCCCGGGGGTGCAGGCCGATGCTGGGCTCATCCAGGATATAGAGGACGCCGCTGAGCTTGGAGCCGATCTGGGTGGCCAGGCGGATGCGCTGGGCCTCGCCGCCGGCCAGGGTGCCGGTGGCCCGGTCCAGCGTGAGATAGTCCAGCCCCACTTCCTCCAGGAAGCCGAGGCGCTCGGTGATCTCCTTGAGGATGCGCCGGGCGATCTCGGCCTGGCGGGGGGACAGGTCGAGACTGACGAACCAGCGCAGGGCCCGGGCCACGGTGAAGCCGGTGACTTCGCTGAGGTTGGCGCCGTCCAGGCGCACCGCCAGGGCCTCCCGGCGCAGGCGGGCCCCACCGCAGTCCGGGCAGGGGCGCACCCCCATGTACTGCTCGATCTCCTCCCGCACCAGGGGAGAGTCGGTCTCTTTGTAGCGCTCCTGGAGGATGGGGATGATGCCGGGAAAGGGCCGGGGCTCGTAGAAGCGGCGGCCGCCCTGCTCCTGGAAAAAGCTGATGGGAGTCCCTTTGGAGCCGTAGAGAATGGCCTCCTGGGTCTCCTGGGGCAGATCCTTGAAGGGCGTGTGGATGGAGAAATGATAGTGCTGCTCCAGGGCCTCCAACACCTGCTGATGCCGCAGGGAATGGCGCGTGGACCAGGGCCGCACCGCGCCCTCCCGGAGGCTCAGGTTGGGGTTGGGGATCACCAGGTCGGGGTCGATGATCAGGCGGGTGCCCAGGCCGGAGCAGGCCGGGCAGGCGCCCTGGGGACTGTTGAAGGAGAAGAGCCGGGGGGTGAGCTCCGGCAGGGAGACGCCGCAGTGGTCGCAGGCGAAGCGCTCGGAGAAGAGCAGTTCCTCGCCGCCCTGCACCAGGACGCGCACCAGGCCGTCGGCCAGCTTCAGGGCCAGTTCCAGGGAGTCGGTGAGACGGGCCCCCAGGTCGGGCTTGATCACCAGCCGGTCCACCACGGCCTCGATGCTGTTGCGGCGGTTCTTGTCCAGAGGTGGCAATTCCTCCAGTTCCAGAACCTCGCCGTTGATCCGCACCCGGCTGTAGCCCTCGTGGCGCAGACGCTCCAGGAGCTTGTGGTGCTCGCCCTTGCGGTTCACCACCACCGGGGCCAGGAGGGTGATGCGGCTGCCTTCCGGCAGGCCCATAATCTGGTCGACCATCTGGGGGACGCTCAAGGAAGAGATGGGCCGGCCGCAGCGATAGCAGTAGGGGGTGCCCACCCGGGCAAACAGGACCCGGAGGTAGTCGTAGATTTCAGTGGAGGTGGCTACGGTGGAGCGGGGGTTGCGGGAGGCGCTGCGCTGCTCGATGGCGATGGCAGGCGAGAGGCCCTCGATGTACTCCACGTCCGGCTTGTCCATGAGTTCCAGGAACTGCCGGGCGTAGGCCGAGAGGGATTCGACGTAGCGCCGCTGGCCCTCGGCGTACAGGATGTCGAAGGCCAGGGTGGACTTGCCGGAGCCGCTGACGCCGGTGATGACGATGAAGCGGTTCCGGGGCAGCTCCACGTCGATGT
>JBIOJX010000370.1:0-2261 GCA_044451265.1 Desulfobaccales bacterium | reverse complement strand
TGGTCCACCCGCAGGATGCCCATGTTGGCGCCGCGGCGGGTGCCGCCCTGCTTGATGGTTTCGGTGGCCACGTCGAAGATGTTCATGAAGGAAATGGGCCCCGAGGCCACGCCCTTGGTGGACATCACCGGGTCGTTGACCGGCCGGATGCGGGAGAAGGAGAAGCCGGTGCCGCCGCCGGACTTGTGGATCAGGGCGGTTTGCTTCACCGCGTCGAAGATGGACCCGATGTCGTCCTCCACCGGCAAGACGAAGCAGGCGGAGAGCTGGCCCAGCTCGCGGCCGGCGTTCATCAGGGTCGGCGAGTTGGGCATGAAGCTCAGGCTGGCCATCATTTCATAAAACTTTTTGGCCGTGGCCTCGACATCGGCTTCGGGGTCGTAATCCCGGTCGATGGCGGCGATGGTGTCCGCCACCCGGCGGAACATCTCCTGGGCCGCCTCCAAGGGCTCGCCCTTTTCGTCCTTCTTCAGGTAGCGCTTTTTCAGGACTACCACGGCGTTGGCGGATAAAGGCAGCTCCCCGGCGATTTCCCTGGCTTCCCCCTGCAGCATCATTTCCTCCTTGAATCAGCTGGTTGCCAATTTGGGCTATAATTTCAATATGTTGTATTTTTGCTGACTATAAGATACTACATCTTGAGATTTCGTCAAGGGAAATCAGGCCAGATCTGGGGGTCTGGGAAAAGGGCGGGACGCATTTGTTGGCGTCCGAACTGAGCGCCCCGGGTTGTAATTTAAATTAACCTAATTAAAGCTCATTTTTTCTAATATTTGCTCCATCCGTGCAATGAATCCTTTCAATAATGTTAATTATCTCAGAAATAGAAGCTGGTCGAAAGGGGCCAGGCGCCGCTAACCTCTTCCGGTCCCCAAGTCCCGTCCGGTCAATTCAGTTGCCTTTTCGCCGCGGCTGGGGTATAAATTCCGTTAATACCCTTGAAAAACCAGGAGAAACCTTGAGCAAGCATAAGATCGGCATCCTGGGCACCGGGAGCTATCTGCCGAAAGCGGTCCTGACCAACAAGGACCTGGAAAAGCTGGTGAATACCAACGATGAATGGATCGTGGAGCGCAGCGGCATTCACGAGCGCCGGATCGCGGCTCCGGACGAAGATTGTGTCAGCATGGGGGTGATCGCGGCCCGCCAGGCCCTGGCGGCCTCCGGCATCAAGCCGGAGCAGTTAAGTTACATCGTCATGGGGACCAACACCTCGGCCTATTTTTTCCCGGCCAGCGCCATCCGGGTCCAGGACGAACTGGGGTTGAGCGGCAAGGCCGCGGGCTTCGACGTCCAGGCCGGTTGCAGCGGCTTCAATTACGCCCTATATGTGGCCGAACGCCTGGTGGCCCCGGAGGGCAAATATGCCCTGGTCATCGGCTCGGATGTCTGCTCCCGCTTTATCGACTGGACCGACCGGTCTACCTGTCTCCTCTTCGGGGACGGGGCCGGGGCGGTGGTGATCGGTCCCAGCCACCGCAACCGCATCCTGACGTCGTTCATCGCCTCCAGCCTCAACAAAAGGCTCTATTGCGAAACGGAGTATAACGCGGAAGTGAGCCCTTTTCTGCCGCTGCCGACCCACACCAAAAAGCATTATCTGCATATGGACGGGCCGGAGATCTTCAAGTTCGCGGTCAACGCGGTGCGGGAATCCATCCCCCGCATCCTGGAGAAGGCCGGTCTGGAGCGGGATGACCTGGACTACCTGATCATTCACCAGGGCAACTACCGCATCCTGGAGGCCGGGGCCAGGTTCGCCAAGGTCCCCATGGAAAAGGTGTTTTCCAATATCCACAAATACGGCAATCCATCGGCGGCTTCGGTGCCCATCGCCCTGGACGAGGCCCAGGCGGAAGGCAAGATCAAGGATGGGGACCGGGTGATGCTGATCAGCTTCGGTGCCGGGGCCACCTGGGCCGCGGCTTTGCTGCAATGGGGAGAGAAGAGGAGTAGTCAGTAGCCAGTAGCCAGTAAAAAATTGAAGCCCTAAGTTTGGCTGCAAATATTTATGGGCACGGATATTCCGTGCCCATTGTTTTTTTCTTTAACTGACTACTGGCCACTGCTCTCACATAATCCTGATTTTGCCGCCGGGCTCGGGGGCCGGCTCCGGCGTGGGGGCCGGCTTCTCTTCCTTGGGCGCCGGCTTTGGTTCCTTCTTGGCCGGTTTTTCCGGTTTGGGGGCCGGCTCGCCCTCTCCTTCAGGCTTCGGTTTGGCCGGCTTGGGCGGTTTGACCTCCTCCGGCTTCTTCTTGGCC
>JBIOJX010000369.1:0-2264 GCA_044451265.1 Desulfobaccales bacterium | reverse complement strand
TTGCGGCTTGGCGCCTTGGCGTGAGATTTGCCTTTATTCCCAGGAATCCTCCACCTTGGTGAGCACCGCCAGTTTCCCCGGCTGGATCTTGCGATAGACCTGATCCGGCTGGCGCGGGTGGCCGTCCACCTGGAGCAGTTCGTGCTCCACCGAGATGCCGAAGAGGCGTTCGTTTTCCTGGAGGTAAGGCAGGATCAGGTCCCAGTCCGCCGCACTGAGCTCGACGATCTCGCCGCCGTTCAACTGCTCGTCCACCACCTGCTGGTGGGGGTCGCGAATATAGAGGGCGCCGCCGGAGGCCAGGGAGAAGAGGTTGGAGCCGGGGTACGGGGTGCGCTGCGGCCTGAGGCGTCCCCGGGGGTCGTACTCCAGGCCGTTGACGATGACGAAGCCGCCGTCTTTGAAGACATTACCGGCCATGAAGGATTCCGCCAGGAAGTCCAAGGCGGTGCCGTTGATCACCACCCGGGGGCGGCCCACGGCGTTGATCAGGGGCCGGCCGGCGGCGTTGCCCATAATGTAGACGTCGCCGCCCTTGGCGCCGTACATGAAGGTCTGGCCCACGTCGCCGTGCACCACCAGCTTGCCCCGCTTCATGATCTGGCCCAACTGGTCCTGAGCGTTGCCGTGGATCTGAATGGTCATGCCGTCGATGCCGGAAGCCAGGTAGTCGCCGGTGCTGCCGTAGGCGTCGATCACTACCCCATCGGTGTTGAGCCCGAAGCCGCAGCCCAGGAAGCGCTGCCCTTTGTAGCCGTAAGTGAGGAATTGCTTCCAGCCCAGCTCAAAGGCCCGGCACAGCAGCCGGGCGTCACAGTCGTCCCCTTCCGGCGGGAAGCCGGCGGCATCCAGGATCAGGATGGCGTCGGCCTGCTGGGGCGCCACCAGTTGCTCCCGGTTGTCCCAATCAATCCGGCGGTAGCGGCTAACCTGATTTTCGCCCACTGCCGGGGTATCTTTGAGGATCCGGGTCAAGGTCTCCATGATGAGATGCAGAAGGTTGCTGCGCTTCTTGTCGCCCGGGTCGTAACGGCGGTCCAACAGCAGGGTCAGACCGTTGATGGCCGCGGCCTTGAGGGCGTCGCTCCTGGCGGCCTGGTCGCTGACGGCCTCCAGGAACTCCCGGAAGGTGGCGTAGGAGATGGCGGCGGCCCGATCCCGGATCGCCCGGTAGAGTTGCTCCCCGGTCTGATCCGTAAGATAGGCGCTCACCAGGCGCACCACCTCGGAATCCGCTTCGAGGCTGATCTCCAGCACCGTGCCGTTCCAGGGGCGCTGATGCCAGGGCACGGTCTTGGGCTTGCCGAACTTGTCGTGGCAGGAGAGCACCCGGCCGCCGTTTTTGGGCTCCAGCGAGAAGATGAAGGAACCGCCGTCGGTGGCGCTGCCGCCCCGGGCGTTCCAGTAGAGGTCGGCCACCGGACAGACCCGGGGGTCTTCCGCCGCCAGACTGGCCAGGGTGGCGTCGATGGCCTGCTTTTCCGAGCAGACCAGGCCGATCTGCACCTCGCCGTCATGCAGGGCGAAGACCTGGGGCCGCAGCATGGAGGTGTCGGTGATGCCGATGAGGTCGAAGCTCTTCCGCTCCGGGTCGTTCCGGGCAATGATGAAGAACCAGGGACCGTCGGGCGAGCCGTGGATGTTGGCGGCCTGGAGTTGCCGGTAGACGTGCTGCCGCTCCGGGGGCAGCAGGTCGAAGTCCCGCTCCGTAGTGGGGGCCATGGACTCGATGACGTATTCCAGGGGATAGCCGTAGAGCCGGTGCCACAGGTCGAAGGTGAGCACCGCCACTTCCGTGTCCGTCAGGAACTGCGGATAGAAATGACGCTGGCTCAGGTATTCGCTTACCGAGAAGTAATTCGCAAAGTCGCCGTTGTGCACCAGGGCGGTGTTGAGCGCCGCGAAGGGGTGGGCGCCGCCGGGGTGCCACACCCGGCCCCGGGTAGGATAGCGCTGGTGGGCGATCCAGACATGGGCCTTGAAGTCCAGCAACTGGTAATAGTAGGCGGCCTCCTCGGCATAGCCCACGATCTTCAGGATCAGCATGTTGCGGCCCTGGGACATGACGAAGGCCTTCTTCTCGCCCAGGGAGGCGTAATAGGCCTCGTTCAGCTTGTAGCAGTTCTGGGCCACATACTCGTCTTCCACCTTGCGCCAGGCCAGGCCGTAAAGCTTGTGCTGCTGGATGAAGAGCTGCAAAACCTCGGGCTTGACCCGCACGAAATATTGCCAGACGTCCGGCGGCTTGACCACCAGGCCCTTAA
>JBIOJX010000368.1:0-2267 GCA_044451265.1 Desulfobaccales bacterium | reverse complement strand
AATCTTGGCAGCATCAAGCCGGTGAACCTGATACCCGATTACCAGAAAGTCTTTTATGAGAACATGGTCAAACCCACCCTGGAAGGCCGGAAGGTCCCCTGGGACCACTTCCTGCCCATCGTCCCGGCGGGCACCAGCCGCTTCCGGGACCTGAGCTACATCGGCGCCCAACTGCCGGTCTACGACGCCTCCAAGTGCATCGCCTGCGGCCTGTGCACCGCCTCCTGCCCGGATTCGGCCCTGATCTCCACCGTCACCGATCGGCCGGTGGACGAGGCGGCGCGCTACTTCAAGAAATTCGAGAACCCGCCCAAGGGCATCCCCTGGGAACGCTTCGCCCTGAACCTCAATGCCGATCCCGCCGCCTGCAAGGGCTGCGGCGTCTGCGCCCAGGTCTGTCCCACCGACGCCCTGAAGATGGTGTCCAAGCAAGAGGTGCAGGCCGAGGACTTCCTGCCGGAGGCCTGCCGGGCCTGGGACAACACCGCCGGCGCCGCCCCTTTTATCGGACAGATGGCTCTCAATCACCAGGTGCTCTTCGTCTTATCCAAGCTCTATCCGGGCAAACACACCCTGTGTCCGGGTTGCAGCGAGGGGATCATCAACCTGCTGACCTTCTTCGCCGCCGAATCCCTGCGCAACCATCCCCAGGGGATAGCCACCTTCTATCAGGGCATCAAGATCCTCTCGGATAGGAACAAGCGGACCATCGATCACATGCTGGACCACGGCTTCAACATCTACGCCATCAACGCCACGGGCTGCGACCAGGTTTCGGAACTGGTCAATCCCTTCAATACCCGGATGTACCCGGCGGGCCACTACGGCTTCGGCACCGCCTCGGCCGCGGCCCTGGGGGCCAAGTTCAGCCTGGACCAGGCCCATCAGAACCGCTTTAACAGCGTCTTGACCAAGCTCGTGGTCTTCGCCGGGGACGGGGCCATCTACGACATCGGCAACGGCCCCTTCAACCACGCCCTAGGGGAAAACTACGACATCACCTGGGTGGTCTTCAACAATGAAGGCTACATGAACACCGGCATGCAGAAATCCGGGGCCACCCGCTTCGGCAGCGACCGCTCCACCTCCCCCATCGGCAAGAAGTACGCCGGCAAGACCACCCTGCACCGCCGGATCATCAGCCAGGCCATGGCCATTTCCCACGTCTATGCGGCCAAGCTGGCCATCGACAACCCCTTTTACGCCATCAAGATCCTCAAGGAGGCCATCGCCTACAACGGCCCCTCCCTGGTGGAGTTCTTCTCCACCTGTCCCACCGGGCACGTCACCCACGACTGGGCCGGGCCGCTGATCTCCCGGATGATGGTGGAGTCCCGCAAATGGCAGGTGGCGGTGCGCCGGCCCTTCCAGCGCATCGACATCTCCGGCAACCCCTCCCCGGACGAGATCTACCCCAAGGAAGGCAAATCCTTCAAGCGGGGGGTGAAGCGGGACGCCGCCACCTTCTACGACGTGGTCAGCATGCTGGGGCAATACAATGCCCACATCAAGGCGGTGAAGGGCGGCGATATCCCGGAGATCGTCCGGATCAACGAGACCGTCAGTCTCTTCCGCTGGCTGCGGAACCAGTACATGGCCGGCTACCGGGACACCATGCCCACCGAGGAAGAAGTGGAACGCATCGTGGAAGCGCGGTACGAACTCTAGGTCAATAAAACCGCCGAGGCCCGCCGATAACGTCCAACGGCGGGCCTCGGCGGTTCCGTTTTTGCTTCACCTCTACCTGTCCGGCTCCGAGACGTCCTGCCAATACACCAGAACGTTGGAATCCACAAAGACCTTAGCGGTCATACAGTTCCTCGCGCTTCGGATAGCGGGTCCCGGGCTCTCTCAGCACCCGGGGCTCCTGGGCCAGAAACTGCTCCATGGCCAGGCGGTAGTCATCCTCTTCCCGCATCCTTTCCTTGAGCAGCTCACCTACCAGACCGGAGACGCTGGTATGGCGCCCCGCGGCCCGAATCCTGGTCCATTGGGCTAATTGATCGTCCAGGTAAATAGTCACCTTTTTCATGAACACTATTTTAATGCATTACTCTCTCAACGTCAAAACGGCGGGCACGGAGGCCCGCCCCACCGGGATTTTTGAGACTTTCCTGGTATAATAATGATAACTTGGCATAGGCTAAACGTTCATGAACCATGGTTGTCTCACCCACAAGAATGAAAATCCCCCCTGCCCCCCTTTTTCAAAGGGGGGTTTTAAAGTTCCCCTTTGGAAAAGGGGGATTTAGGGGGATTTGGGGTTT
>JBIOJX010000367.1:0-2273 GCA_044451265.1 Desulfobaccales bacterium | reverse complement strand
CTATTAGTAAGTTCGATTTCCGATTCAAGTCCCTCTTGCCTAAAAAATGATTTAGGGAGATGATATTAGATTATCGCAGCGTCACTTTTGAGTGCCTGAACGGGCACAATCATTTAAGGAGGAATCGATCATGGCTCGCCCGAAGATAACCGTGGTGGGGGCCGGCAACGTGGGGGCCACCTGCGCCCATTGGGCCGCGGCCCGGGAACTGGCTGACGTAGTGCTGGTGGACGTGTTGGAGGGCATGCCCCCCAGGGCAAGGCCCTGGACCTGATGCAGGCCCGGCCCATCTTCGGTTTCAACGTCAACGTGGTGGGCGCCAACGACTACGAGGCCACCAAGGGTTCCCAAGTGGTGATCATCACCGCCGGCATCGCCAGGAAGCCCGGGATGAGCCGGGAAGACCTGATCAACACCAACAAAAACATCGTAGCCTCGGTGACCAAAGAAGTGGCGAAGCGTTCGCCCAATGCCTTTATCATTGTGGTGGCCAATCCCCTGGACGCCATGTCCTACGTGGCCCTGAAGGTGAGCGGCTTCCCCAGCAAGCGGGTCATGGGCATGGCCGGCATCCTGGACACGGCGCGGTTCCGCTGCTTCATCGCTATGGAACTGAAGGTCGCGGTGGAGGAGATCCAGGCCATGGTCCTGGGCGGCCACGGCGACGACATGGTGCCGGTGGTCAGCGCCACCAACGTCTCCGGCGTCCCCCTGACCAGCCTGCTCGCCAAGAAGCGCATCCAGGCCCTGGTGGACCGCACCCGTAAGGGCGGCGGCGAGATCGTGGCCCTGTTAAAGACCGGTTCGGCCTATTATGCCCCGGCCGCGGCCGCGGTGCAGATGGCCGAGGCCATCTTGAAGAACCAGCGGCGGGTGGTGCCGGTGTCGGCCTACCTCACCGGGGAATACGGCGTGAACGATATTTATTTCGGCGTGCCGGTAATCCTGGGGGCGGGCGGCATCGAGAAGATCATCACCCTGAAGCTCTCCAAGGAAGAAGAGGCCATGCTGCAGAAGTCGGCGGCGGCAGTGGCCAAGACCCGGGATGAGCTGAAGATGTAGGATTTTGAAGAGGGCGGGCGGCCGGGGACGGCCGCCCCACCAGCCCTATTTTGTCGAAAAAATTTTGACAAAAGAATCAGAAATTGTATGATTTTCAAGGGATAGTCGGGCTGATACCGTCTATCCAGGGAATAATCAGATCCGTCCTGCTCCTCATGGCAAAATCAAGCAAGCCCAGATAAGAAGGTAGAATCATGAATTGGCTTTTCCGCACCCTAAGTACGTCGGTGGGCAAGAAACAGTTGATAGCCGTAACCGGCCTGCTGTTTCTGCTCTTTCTGGCCACGCATCTATTGGGCAACCTGAGCGTTTATGGTGGCGGCGCCTCGTTCGTGGCCTACGCCGAGCACCTGCACGCCTTGGGGAACCTGCTGGTGGCCGCGGAGGTGATTATGGCCGTGGCCTTAATCATCCACGTCTGTACCGCGGTGGTACTGTTCTTCCAGAACCGCAGCGCCCGGCCGGTCAAGTACGCCGTGGACAAGAGCGGCGGCGGCCGCACCTTCAGCTCCCAGGCCATGCCCTATACCGGCCTGCTGGTCCTGGGGTTCATCGGGGTGCACCTGGCCACTTTTTCCCATCATATCGTCGACCAGACTACCCGGAACATCTTTCAAATTGCCGCCGACGTCTTCTCGCACAAGGTTTTCCTGGCCGCTTATCTAATCGGCGTACTCGTGGTCGCCTTTCATGTCCGGCATGGTCTCTGGAGCGCCTTTCAGACGGTGGGGGCCAATCATCCCAAGTATATGCCTTTTATTCAGAAGCTGAGCATTGTCTTTGCCGTGATCGTGGCGCTCGGCTTCGGGTCGCTGCCACTCGTCATTCTGGCGATGCACCAGGGAGGTCTGTAGATGCTACTTGATGCCAAGATTCCGGGCGGACCCCTGGAAACGAAGTGGGATCGACATCGTTTCGACTTGAAGCTGGTCAACCCGTCCAACAAGAGAAAATTCGAGATCATCGTGGTGGGCACCGGCCTGGCCGGCGGCTCCGCCTCGGCCTCCCTGGCGGAATTGGGCTACAACGTCAAGACCTTCTGCATCCAGGACAGCCCCCGGCGGGCCCACAGCATCGCGGCCCAGGGGGGCATCAACGCCGCCAAGAATTATCCCAATGACAGCGACAGCATATGGCGCCTGTTTTACGACACCATCAAGGGCGGCGACTTCCGGGCCCGGGAGGCCAACGTCTATCGCCTGGCCCAGGTG
>JBIOJX010000366.1:0-2279 GCA_044451265.1 Desulfobaccales bacterium | reverse complement strand
TCGTTCAGGTATTCCCGCACCCGGGGGAGGTCGTTCCGGGCGATTTCGTCCAGCATATACTGTCGCATGTTTCTCTCTTTCTAATTAGGTATGACGACAAAGGGCACAGCAAGCTGTGCCCCTACGGAAACAGCCGGCGGCGGCTGTTCGCCCTTATTTTGCGTCTTGGCGCCTTGACGTCTTGGCGTGGGATATCTTCTCAACAGCACCGCTATTCCTGCACCGGCGGCCCGGCGCCGCGGACCGCGTCCACCACACCATAGCCCCACAAGGCCAGCAGCAGTCCGCAGGGCACCCAGAAGAACGGGTGGGTAAGGGTGTCTATGGTCAGCATTTTGACCATGTCGGCGGTGAGGGGCCGGGGGTAGAACACCAGGGTGTATTCCCGGGAAAACAGGATGAGGCCGGTGAGGAGCACCAGCCCCAGGAGGCCGTTGGCGGCCAACACCAGGATGACCCCTTTGCGGCGGTCCCGGTTATAAAGCTGCCCCAACCCCGGAAAGACCAGGGCCGACAGGAGAAAAGCGGCAATCTTTTGGCGCATGCTTAATCATACCCGAAATTCGCCGGGACGGTCAAGAGATGGTGGGGCGGGCCTCCGTGCCCGCCGACTTGGCGCACAGGCGGGACGCCTGTGCCACTGCTCTGAGCATCTGCTTGATTTTCTGGGGCGATGGGATATGTTAATGTAATTGTTTTGGAGGCCTGTGGATGGATTACAAAAGTACCCTGAACCTGCCCAAAACCGATTTTCCCATGAAGGCCGACCTGCCCCATCGGGAGCCGGCGATGCTGAAGCGCTGGACCGACATGGACCTCTATGGCCAGATTCGCCGGGCCAGCCGCGGCCGGTCCCGTTTCATTTTACATGACGGCCCGCCTTACGCCAACGGCCACATCCATCTGGGCCACGCCCTCAACAAGATCCTCAAGGACATCATCATTAAGTCCCGGCAGATGACCGGCTGCGACTGCCCGTACGTGCCCGGCTGGGACTGCCACGGCCTGCCCATCGAGCACCAGGTGGACAAGGAGCTGAAGGCCAAAAAGCTCCGGTTATCCCAGGTGGAAGTGCGGCAACGCTGCCGGGAATATGCTAAAAAATTCATCGACATTCAGCGGGCCGAGTTTAAGCGTCTGGGGGTGCTGGGGGATTGGGATAACCCGTATCTGACCATGAAACCTGCCTATGTGGCGGAAATCCTGGAGGAATACGGCGAGTTCTATTTCAGCGGCGCCATCGAACGCAACAAGAAGCCCGTCCACTGGTGCGCCACCTGCCGCACCGCCCTGGCCGAGGCCGAGGTGGAGTACGAGGAGCATAAGGCCCCGTCCATCTACGTGAAATTCCTGCTGCAGGACGCCCAAGGCCGGGAGGTCCTGGACGTCGGCGACCTGCCCACCCACCTGGTCATCTGGACCACCACGCCCTGGACCCTACCGGCCAACCTGGCCATTGCGGTGCATCCGGATTTGGACTATGCCATGGTCCGGGTGGGAGAGGAATTCCTGGTGGTGGCCGCCGACCTGGCGGCAGGCTTCCTGACGCAGATGAATCTTTCGGGGGAAGTGCACCACACCCTCCGGGGCCGTAAACTGGAAGGCCTGATTTGCCGCCACCCCTGGCTGGCCAGGGACTCCCAGGTAATTCTAGCGGACTACGTCACCCTGGAGGCCGGCACCGGCCTGGTGCACATCGCCCCGGGGCACGGCCAGGAAGACTACGTCTTCGGCAGCCGCTACGGTTTGCCGCCTTACTCGCCGGTGGACGACGGCGGCCGGTTCACCGACGAGGTGCCGGAATTCGCCGGGCAAAAGGTGGAAGCGGCCAACCCCGGCATCATCGAACTACTGCGCCAAAAAGGCAAGCTCCTGAAGGTGGAGGAGACCAGCCACAGCTATCCCCACTGCTGGCGCTGCAAGCAGCCCATCATCTTCCGGGCCACGGAGCAGTGGTTCATCTCCATGGAGAAAAACGGCCTGAGGCAAAAGGCCCTGGCCGCCATCGATCAGGTCACCTGGATTCCCCGCTGGGGCCGGGAGCGCATCTACCAGATGGTGGAGCGCCGCCCCGACTGGTGCATCTCCCGGCAGCGCTCCTGGGGCGTGCCCATCGTCGCCTTCCACTGCGAGCAGTGCGGCCAGGTGCTACTCACCCGGGAGATCATGGCGGGTATCATCGCGCGGGCCCGGCGGGAAGGCGCGGACTTCTGGTTTGCCGAACCGGCTGCGGCCTTGCTGCCGCCGGGGACGAAATGCGCTTGCGGCGCCGCCGACTT
>JBIOJX010000365.1:0-2291 GCA_044451265.1 Desulfobaccales bacterium | reverse complement strand
GTTTGGGGGGAGGGAAGGGATGAAATCCCTTTCCTCCCCCCAAGACTTTCTTCCCATCATTCCATCATTTCGGAAACAGGCTGCGGATGGCCGCGGCCAGGGTCTCGACGCCCAGGAGTTCCAGGCCGGGGTAGTCGCCCAGGCGCTCTTTCTGGCGCAGGGCCAGCAAGGCCCGCTTAAACCCCAGCTTAGCCCCCTCCTTGAGGCGCAATTCCGGGGCACTCACCGCCCGGACTTCGCCGGTGAGGCCCACCTCTCCGAAGATCAGGGTATCCGCGGGCACCGGCCGATCCAGAAAAGAAGAAGCCACGGCCAGGGAAATCCCCAGGTCGGCGGCCGGCTCGGTCAGGCGCACGCCCCCGGCCACATTGACGAAAAGATCCTGGCCGCCCATGGCCAGGCCCACCCGCTTTTCCAGGATGGCCACCAGGAGCGACACCCGGCCCGGGTCGACCCCCATGCTCTGGCGCCGGGGCAGGGCAAGCGACGACGGCGACACCAGGGCCTGGACCTCCACCAGGATGGGGCGGGAGCCCTCCAGGCTGGGGACCACCGCGGCGCCGGGGACCTCGAGGGAGCGCTCCGCCATGAACAGGCCCGAGGGGTTGTCCACCTCCATCAAGCCCGCCTCCTGCATCTCGAAGACCCCCAACTCCTGGGTCGGGCCGAAGCGGTTCTTGACGGTGCGCAGCAGGCGGAAGCTGTGGCTCCGGTCGCCCTCCAGGTAGAGGACTGTGTCCACCAGATGCTCCAGGGTCATGGGCCCGGCAATGGCGCCCTCCTTGGTGACGTGGCCGATGATAAAGATGGCGGTGCCGGTGAGTTTGGCGTGCTGCACCAGGCGGAAGGCAGTCTCCCGCACCTGGTTCAGGGAACCGGGGGCCGCCGGGATGGTGGCGGTATAGATGGTCTGGATGGAATCCAGGGCCAGGAAGGCCGGTTGGACCTCTTCCACCATCTTGAGGATGTTTTCCAGGCAGGTCTCGGTGGCCACCAGCAGTTCGGGGGACTGCAGCCCCAGACGGTCGGCCCGGAGTTTGAGCTGAACTTCGGACTCTTCCCCGGAGATGTAAAGCCCCCGGAGCTTTCCCCGGCAGAGGCGGTCCAGGACCTGGAGGACCAGGGTGGATTTGCCGATGCCCGGATCGCCGCCCACCAGGACCACGGAGCCCTGGACCACGGCGCCCCCGAGGGTGCGGTCGAACTCGCCGATACCGGAGACCCGGCGGACCTCCGGGGGGGCCTGCAGGTGCAGCAAGGGTTGGGGCTGGCTTCGCCGAGGCGGCAGTTGCCCCACGCCGGGAGCCACCGGGGCCACCATCTCCTCGGCCATGGAGCTCCAGGCGCCGCACTCCGGGCAGCGCCCCAGCCACTTGGCCGCCTGGTAACCGCAGCTCTGGCAGATGAAGACGGATTTTCCGGGCCGGGACATTTTAGAAGTAGTCCTTTATCAAGCCGTAAGGGTTTAAATGGGGAACCTGCATAGGAAGCTTACTTGAACTCAGGGCGAAAAGACAATGGGAAAAGGAAAATGGAGAGCGGGCGCCCTCGCCCGCCTAAAAACAGCCGAGGGCGGCTGTTCTCCATCCCCTTAGGCACTGGCCTCCCCGGGCTTCACTTCCAGGTTCAGGCGCTCCAGGCCGCGGATGATGGTTAGGGCCACCGGCTCGCCGATGGGCCATTCGGCCAGGAAGCGGTGCAGGTCATCGACACTGCTCAAAGGCTGGCCGCTGATGGCGACGATCAGGTCGCCTTCCTGCAATCCGGCCTGGGCCGCCGGTCCCTTGGGGTCCACCGAGATGGCCGCCACCGCATATTCATGGCTCAGGTGATGGAAGCGCACCAGGCGGCGCTCCAGGGGCCGTTGCCGGCCGGCCAGACCCAGGTAGCCCCGGCGCACCCGGCCATGGGTGAGCAACTGGGAAACCACCCACTTGGCGGTGTTGGCCGGGATGGCGAAACCGATGCCCTGGGCCATCATGATAATGGCGGTGTTGATCCCCACCACCCGGCCCCGGGAGTCCACCAGCGGCCCGCCGGAGTTCCCCGGGTTGAGGGGCGCCGAGTGCTGGATAATGTTCTCGATGAGGCGGCCGGAGCGGCTCCGCAGGGCCCGGCCCAGGGCGCTCACCACCCCGGTGGACACAGTGGATTGGAAGCCGAAGGGGTTGCCGATGGCGATGACCAGCTGGCCCACCCGCAGGCCCGCGGAATCTCCCAGGCTGGCGAAGGGCAAGCCCGCGGCGTTCACCCGGATCACCGCCAGGTCGGTGGCCGGGTCGGCGCCGATG
>JBIOJX010000364.1:0-2294 GCA_044451265.1 Desulfobaccales bacterium | reverse complement strand
TTGTCCACCGTGGGCTGGCGCCGGGCGTGGTCCACCCGAAACACCGGGGTGATGAACTGGGACTCCACCTTGGCGCGGGCCTCGGTATCCAGGTAAGCAACCTGGATCAGATAATCGTCATCCAGGATCTCCTGGGAGACCCCCAGGGTGGCCGCGTCCAGGCCCACCGCGGCGATACCGCCGCCCTTGCCGTTGCCCCGGTTGTGCATCTGGACCGAGGGGGAGACGATGTGGCGGCCGGCCACCGGCACGCTGGCGGCAAAGCCCGTAACCCCGCAGCCGCCTTCGTCCGCGGCCTTCTGGAGGCGCCCCGTCGGATAGGGCGAGGTGAAGGCGCGGCGGGTATCGAGGAGGGCCAGGCCGGGGTGAGTATGCAAGTTGCGATTAGACTTCATTGATTCCCTCTTTTAGCTATCAGCTATCAGCTTTCAGCAGTCAGCTAAAAACCATCTAAAATCATTTAAGTTTGTAGCCGCAGGCTTTAGCCTGCGTTCTTCTGTAGGGGCGGACCTGCGTGTCCGTCCCTGAGGGCTCCGAGCCGGCTTTAAAGCCGAAAGCTGACCGCTGACAGCTATCTTCTCAAATCGTCATCCACCGGCCCATCAAAGTAATCCAAATGCGCCAGTACGTCGGTGCGGCCCACCAATTCCCGGATGGACCTCATACCCAGGCGCCGCAAGATCTCCTTCAGGATGTAGCTCCAGGAGTAGTACATATTGCTGATCCGGTCGGTGCCCCACTCGATGGTCATCAGGTCCACCAGCTCCGGGTCGGTGGTGGCGATGCCCCGGGCGCAGCCGCGGCCGGACTCGCAGTTGTGGCAGCGCAGGCACTCCAACGCCACCAGGTCGGCAGTGCCGATCTGCACCGCGTCGGCCCCCAAAGCGATGGCCTTGGCCAGGTCATAGGCGCTGCGGATGCCGCCGGAGGCCACCAGGGTCACCTGGTCCCGGATGCCCTCGGCCTTCAAAAACTGGTGCACCTTGGGGATGGCGTACTCCACCGGCATGGCGATATTCTTCTTGGCGATGTCCGGGGCCGCCCCGGTGCCGCCGTAGCTGCCGTCCAACTGCACCACGTGGGCGCCGGCGTAAAAGCTGCCCACCGCCACCATATCCACGTCGGTGGGGGTGGAGACCTTCACCGATACCAGGGCCCGGGGGTTGATCTCCTTGATCCAGTCGAGGTGCTTCTTGTGGTCTTCCACTGAATAGACGCTGTGGAACGGGAAGGGCGAAAACAGGGAACTACCGGGCACCGATTCCCGCATGCGGGCCACCGCCGCGGTCACCTTGTCGCCCAGCAGGTGGCCGCCCAGGCCGGGTTTGGCCCCCTGGGCGTACTTGAACTCCACCATGCGCACCCGCTGAAGGGTGTCCTCCCGGACCCCGAAGAGGCCGGTGGCCACCTGGGTGACGATGTTGTCGGAATAAGGATAGAGGTCTTCGTGGAAGCCACCCTCGCCGGTGGATACCATGGTGTTGAAGCGGACCGCCGCCCGGATGCGGGACAGGATGGTGTTGAGGGAAACCGAGCCGAAGGACATGCCGCCGCCGTACCAGGGCACCCCTATCTTGATCTGAGGACGGCCGTCCCCCCGTTTGTTGAACTCTACTTCCAGGGAGATGTCGTCGTGGCTCAGTTTGAAGTCCGACCGGTGCTTGGGAAAGAGAAAGCGCAGTTTGTCGAAGCCGCCGCCGGAGCCGCCCAGGCGGTACTCCAGGTCGGTGTAGGGGAGATTCCCCCATTCCGCCTGCCACCAGGTGCTGAGCAGCAGATCGGCGGGCCAGCGCTTATCCCCCAGGGTGCTGTACACTGGGTGGATGCTGACCCGAAGGGCGTGCTCCGGGCACTTGTTGACGCAGTAAAATTCCTTGTCCTGGCAGGCCAGGCCCAGGCAGCGGTAGCTCTTGGGCCGCCGCAGGTAGCTGCCGGACTTGGTATGGACCCCGTAAGGGCAGACCTCCACACATTTGCCGCACTTGATGCAGGCGGATTCGTTGCGCCACACCCGGAATTTGCTCAAGGGGGTGCGGAACCGGCTCGGGGTGGGAACCGGTCGCCAGGGCTGGCCCTCGGACCAGGCTTCCTCAGGAACGATTTTTTCTGCTAGTGACATATGCTCAGTCTTCTTCAATGGGTAATTTCAATTTTATTACTGGTGGGGCAGGCCTCCGCGCCTGCCCATTCGTAGGAGCGGACATAGGTGTCCGCCCACCAGGGCGCACCCGCAGGTGCGCCCCTACTCCCCGACGCGCCGGCTCTCGCCCTCCGGCCGGGAGAAGAGCGGGGCA
>JBIOJX010000363.1:0-2312 GCA_044451265.1 Desulfobaccales bacterium | reverse complement strand
TATCTTACCTCCTTTCCAGAGACGTCACACAACGGCTGGCCTGGATTTGGCTGGCCCTCTTCGGCTGCACTCACGGGCTTCACGAATGGCTGGACCTCCTGGCCCGGGTCTGGCAAGAGGCCTTATGGATCAGGGCTTGCCGCTGGGGGCTCATAGCCGCGTCTTTCCTCTTCCTGGCGGAGTTTGGGCGGCTTGGTCTGGTGCGGCAGCGGGGCCGGGGGCCGGGACGCGGGCTTTTGGGAATCCTGGCCCTGCTTGGCTGTCTGGGGGCCTGGTCAGGGTGGAACGGCTTGGGCGCAAGCACCCGGTATACCCTGGGCCTGGTCGGCGGCCTGACGGCGGGGTTGGCGCTAGTTAGGGAAGGCCGCCGGAACGATCCTCCCGGTCGTACCTGGCTGACAGCCGCAGGCGCCACCTTTATCCTTTATGCTCTGGCCACCGGCCTGGTGGTGCCCCCGGCTGCCTTCTTTCCGGCCTCGGCGCTTAATTCCCAGACATTCATCAACCTCACCGGCCTGCCGGTGGTGTTGCCGCGCGCCTTGCTGGCGGTGGTGCTCGTCGCCCTGAGCCTGGGGTATCTCCGGACCACGTGGCCGGAGGAATCTCCCGAGAGCCGCCGGCATCGAAGCAACTTCCTATATGGCACGGGCGCCGCTCTGCTGGTCATCCTGACCGCCGGTTGGATTCTGACCCAATTCTTGGGCAACTTGGCCCATGAGCATATCCAAAAGGATACCGTCAGCCGCGGCAACCTGATCGTTCAGCGCCTCAACTTCGAACTGGAAGCTGCCGAGGCCGCGGCCAGGGCCATGTCCGGGTCTCCCTGGCTCGGCCCGGCCCTCTGGTCGCAGTCCCCCCAGACCCTGGCCCAGGCCAACTCGGTGTTGGACCGCTACCAGATGAGATTCAACGCCTCGCCGGCCTATCTCATGGACCGGACTGGGAACACCATCGCGGCTTCCAACCGGGATACCCCGGGGAGTTTTGTGGGTCATAATTTTGGCATACGACCCTATTTTAAAGAGGCCATGCAAGGCCTGCCGGGCCGCTATTTCGCCCTGGGACTGCTCTCAAAACAACAAGGATTTTTTGCCGCCTTTCCGGTGTATGACCCGGCGGGAAAGATTGCGGGAGTCGCGATCATCAAGAATACGCTGACTCTATTTCAACAGGGGTTGCGAGAGAGCGATCCCGCCTTTCTCATCGATCCCGACGGCGTGGTCTTCCTGAGCAGCCGCTCCGGCCCTGGCAATCAAAGTCTATGGCCCGTGCGGCCTTTGAATGAGTTGGAGAAATCGCAGTTCGGCGCCGACCGGCTTAAACCGATTTTCACCCGAGCCCTGACTGACGGGGCCCGGGTGGATATGGAGGGAAAGACCTATTTATTTTATCGCCAATACCTCCGCAACTTGGCAGTGCCCGGCTGGTCCCTGGTCTTGCTGGCTCCTTACAACCTGGTGGTGTTCTATCGCCTGCTGGGCATCGCCGCGACCTTTTTCCTGGTGATATTTACCCTGCTGGCGGCCGGCAGCAACCTGTCCATCCGGGAAGGAGCCAATCGCATCGTCGCTTCCGAGGCTCGTTTCCGAGCCATGTTTGTGGCGGCGCCCGAGGCGGTGTTTGTCTTCGACATTAACACCCGTAAGATTCTGGACGCCAATCCCTTTATGGCTCGGTGGTTGGGCTACAGTCCGGAAGAACTCCTCAATCTGAAGATCGATCAACTCCTGGCTGCGGAGTCTTTGAATGGGGACGGCCGCTGGCAGTGTTCAGTGGGTCTGAACCCGACCTCGTGTCACCGCTATCGTCAGAAGGATGGCTCCCTGGTTGATGTGGAATGCACTGCGGCCGATCTCCTTTACGGGAATCAGGTCCGAGAGTTGGTGTTCGTGCGGGACATCACCGAGCGCAAGCGGGCCGAGGAGGAGAAGGCCAGATTGGAGGTCCAACTGGTTCAGGCCCAGAAGATGGAAGCCATCGGCACGCTGGCCGGCGGCATCGCCCATGACTTTAATAACATCCTCACTGCCATCATAGGCAACATCAGCCTGGCGATGCTGGATCAGCAGGAGAAGAGCCCCAGCCGGGAGAGATTGACCGCGGCGGAAAAGGCTTGTCTCCAAGCCCAGAACCTGGCCCGGCAACTGCTGACCTTCGCCAAGGGCGGCGCCCCGATTAAAGAGCTGATCTCTTTCGAGAGACTCATCACCGAATCAGCCTCTTTTGCCGCCATCGGCTCCCCGGTCAGATGTGAATTTAGCTTTCCGGATGGCCTCTGGGCCGCGGAGGCCGACCCCGGACAAATCAGCCAG
>JBIOJX010000362.1:0-2313 GCA_044451265.1 Desulfobaccales bacterium | reverse complement strand
ATCGCCGGAATGGCCCAGGTTTTGGCCCCGGTCAGTCATCTCGGCCTGCCGGCCGCAGGCAGGCTGATCAAAGACTTAATACGTCTGGAACGGGACTGGGGTCCCGAAACCGGGCGATTTCTACGGCAGGTGCTCTGCCGCCGTTGGCGCAGCCTGGAAACCGCTGGGGAGGCCTGTTGGGCCGCGCTGGCGGGGGTGCATTTAGCCGGGCGGTTTCAAGCCGAGGGCATCCGGCATATTCATGCCCCCTGGGCCGACGGCCCGGCCACCGCGGCCTGGGTGGCCTCGCGCCTCAGCGGCATCCCGTTCAGCTTCAGCGCCCGGGCCCGGGACCTGCATCCCCCGGACGGGGCCTTGCTTACGAAGCTGGCCGCGGCCAGCCTGGTGCGCACCAATACCCGCACCAATGAAGGCTATTTGAGGGGACTGGCGCCGCGGGAGGCGGGCAAGATCGTCAATATTTACAACGGCGTCTCCCTGGCGCCGCAGCCCGCCCCGGAGCGGACCTGGCGGCCGCCCTTCCGGCTTCTGGCCCTGGGCCGCCTGGTGCCCAAGAAGGGTTACGACCTGCTCCTGGCGGCCTGCCGCCGGCTGGACCAGGAGGGCTTCGCTTTTCACCTCACCCTGGCGGGCGACGGCCCTGAGCGCCACAAGCTGCAACAATTAATTGAACAATACAGCTTACAGGAGAAGGTAACCCTGCCCGGCTTCGTGCCCCATCGGGAGGTGCCCCGGTTGCTCCAGGGAGCCGACCTGTTCCTCATGCCCAGCCTCATCACCCCTTCCGGAGACCGGGACGGCATCCCCAACGTAGTCCTGGAGGCCCTGAGCCAGGAAGTGCCGGTGGTGGCCACCGAAGTTTCGGGCCTGCCGGAGGTCATTCGCCCGCCGGAGACCGGTTGGTTGGCGCCGCCCGCGGACCCGGAAGCGCTGGCCCGGGTGGTGCGGGAGGCCTGCGCTGACCAGGCCGAGGCCCGACGCCGGGCCCTGGCGGGGCGGGAGCTGGTGGCCCGGGAGTTCGATTCAGTAAGGAATTACGGTCGATTGAAGGCCTTGTTTGAGGGATTGGCCGGAAACAGAGAGTGAGCAGTAAGCAGTGAGCAGTCGAAGATGAATCTTCGACTCGAACCGTGAAAATCTCGGTAGGGCGGGCCTCCGTGCCCGCCGCATCTGAGCACAGGCTGGAAAGCCTGTGCTACCAACGGAAAACTTTTCGGACCATTAAGTAAAGGTCAGGATGACATGGGTTTAAGTATTTACTGCTCACTATAAGTCAGCCTTTTCTCCCGGATGAATTGCTCCACCAGAGCGAAGATTTCCTGGTTGCCGCAGAAGGTTTCCTGGCCGAGGTTCCTTTGATAATCCGAAAGACTGGCTTCAAAGGCGGGGATGATCTGGGGGTTGGGGTTAAGTCCGGTGAAGTAGCGGCCGTAGCCCAGGCGTTCCAGGTAAAAGGCGTTGAGGAACTGCTCGAAGGCGCCCTGGATGGGGAAGGAGATCACCGGCTTGCCATAGTAGAGGGCCTCGGAGAGGAGGGTGTGGCTGCCGCCGCAGACCACGTAACGGCAGGAGGCGAGATCGTCCAGAAAGCCGGTTTCGGAAGTTTTCTGGAAGCGCAGGTTGCCGTCGGCGCCGGCGGTATCGAAGCCATAGACCATGACCCTGGAGGGGATGGCCCGGAGGAATGGTAAAAAGCGCTTGAAGGTGGCATATCCCTGGTAGGCCACGACGTGGTCCCCCGCCGAGGGGCGGCGTTGGAGCACCGTCTCCCGCAGCAGGGGCGGCAGGACCCTGGCCCTGACCCCCGGCTGGACCTGCGGCCGGAAAAAGGAGATCACCAGGTGGTCGCTGGCCCGGCTGAAAAAGGTCTGCACCGCCCAGGCGGTGGAGAGATAGGCGGGGTATTGGGCCCAGGGGACCGGATGGAGGCAGGCGGTGATGACGTGCTGGTGGTCCACCGACAGGCAGGGCAGGCCGGCCCGGCGGGCGGCCAGGGGTACGAAATACTCGTAGTCGCTCATGGTCACGTCGGGCCGGAAACGCTCCATCAGCCGGAAGATTTGCTCGAGGTAAGTCCGGGAACGGCTGCGCAGCCTGCTCTGGGTCCCGTTCCGCTTCGACACGAGCGGCAGCCAAATCATCTTCTACTCGCCGCAGCCCGATTACGAAGAGCTTGACCGCATGGGCATCAGTGTAAAAGGGAAAATAGTGATTGCGAAATACGGTGGCAGCTGGCGCGGCATTAAACCAAGGCTTGCACAGGAGCATGGTGCCATTGGCTGTATTATCAGGCTGCTTAACACCAAACAAAGT
>JBIOJX010000361.1:0-2321 GCA_044451265.1 Desulfobaccales bacterium | reverse complement strand
TTATAAATCAGGGTCTTGCCGCTGGCGGTGGGCGTGGCCACCAGCAGGTTTTTGCCGGCCCGGATGTGCCTCAACGCCTCGGCCTGATGGCTATAGAGCCGGGAAATCCCCAGGTGCTCCAGGGCCGCGGTCAAGGACAACGGCAGACCGAGATCATCCGGGCCATATGCCGCCACCTTCTCGGGCAAATAGCGGTAATGACTGACAATATCCCGATGGTCAGCAGAGGCTTTCAGTTGGTTGATGAAGTCTTGCAGCATATTCATGGGGGCTTGGTAGCCGCAGCCTTTAGCCTGCGCCGCAAATGCGCAATTTTAGGGGTGTTCGTGTCCGCCGATGGCGGCCACGGGCCGCCCTGGATGCTAAGTTTAACCTGGGGCCTCATTAGCGTTCCCCAGCGCAGCTTGGGAACGAGAGAAAAAACCTGGTGGCACAGGCGTCTCGCCTGTGCAGCGCAGGCTAAAGCCTGCGGCTACCAAAAATCTTTAAGGACGGCGGGCGGGGACGCCCGCCCCACCATTAGAATCGAAACTAAAAACAAAAAACTCGAAACTAAGAACTGACTACTGACCACTGACCACTATCATTTAGTCCCCACGTCCACGTGCTCCCAGTCGGTGTTGTAGCCGACGTAGGTCCATTCCTGGGGGAGGCGCATGCCCAGCCATTTGGCGGTCCGGTAGACCCAGGCGGGCATTTGCCGGGCGTCGAGTTTGTGCATGGCATCCCGGTTGTACTGCCGGATAGAGCGGCTGATGGGGTTGGGGACGCCGTCCACTACCCCGGGGTAGTTGGAGTCGTTGAGGTCCAGGGCCAGGCCCAGGCGGTGGTTGGAGGCCGGGGCGTGGTGGCCGTGGAAGATCTGCGCCAGGTTATCATAATGGCACAAGGCCACGGTGGCCGCCAGGGAATCGCCCTCGCGGTCCGGGAAACTGAGGCACTCCGCCACAATTGGGGCGCTGCGGTCGCTCACCGCGTAGGTGTCTTCGCCGCCCCGCACCGACATCAGCGGCAGGCGCCTGGCGGGGTCGTAGTAGCCCTCCCGGAAGGCGTACTCCAGAAGCAGGCCCACCAGGGGGGCGAACTTGCTGTTGATCTCGAACTGAGTGGTCTCGGCCCGGTAAGCGGCCTTATTGTTGATGTCGGCCATCGAGGGGTCAAACCAGACGCAACCCGATTTCCGGGGCGCGGTTTGGGCCACGGTCTGCCATTTCTTCTCAAAGGCGCAATAGGTCTGGAGCTTCTGGGCCCGGGCCGGCACCCAAACCGGCACAGTCAGGGTGACGCCCACCCGGTCGCCATTGGCGAAGCGTTGCGTGCGCAGGTACTCCCAGTTGACTTCGATTCCCGGAGGCATCAGGGCCAGGGTCTCCCGGCGCAGTTCCACCAACCGCCGCACTTCCAGCAACCGCTTGGCCAGGGCGATTTTCTGGAGACAGTCCCGGTCGCGCTCGGCCGCAGACATTTGAGGGGCGTAGCTCAGGGCCACCTGACGCAGAATTGAGGCGGCCTGGCGGGCCTGGGCGGCCTCGAGAATCTGGGGCGGCGGCGGGGTAGGGGGGGCGGCAGCCGTGGCCGGAAGGGCCGGCATAACCAGGTAAAAACAAAGGAAAATTGCCGGAATCAGCTTTAGGGCAGGATTCTGGAAAGGCATGCCCTCATTCTATTGGAATCGGCCGGTCCAGTCAATGCGGCGCGAGAAGTGGAGGTGGGCGGTAAATTCCTCCATAAATGCTCAAGAGATTAACCGCAGATTGGTGGCCTCTCTTTTGAGCCTTTTATCAAGAGTCCATAAAGGAATCCCGGTTAACCTGGCCGAAGCCAGTAAATGCAGATCAATGAATCCCAGGCCCTTGCCCATGAGCCCATTATTTTCTATAAAATTCGTTACTTCCTGATGTTCAGCCTCGACGGCCCGGGGCAGTTCTTGCATCAGCGCCAGAATTTCCGACCGGTTTTTAAGATTGCCGCAAGCCAACTCACCGACGATGAAGGGATGGCACACCACCCGGCCTGCCAACAACAAGTCATCGAGCCCAACGGTCCCCTGGCGCAGGTGCTCCACCCACACGGAGGTATCAACCAGGACCACGGCGCTCGTCCGCCCGGCGGCGCGGGATCATTGCCAGATTCTTTTCGGTTCCCCCCAAAGCGGCGAGCCGCTTGGCGCTTTCCCGGGCAATCAGGGCCTCCAGGCCGAGCCTGACCAGTGAGGTTTTTTCCTTAATCCCGGTCAACTCTGCGGCTTTGTTCAGCAAATCGTCTTCGATGTTCAGGGTAGTCCTCATGCAGCCAGCCTTTTCATATGCATAGTTATATGT
>JBIOJX010000360.1:0-2324 GCA_044451265.1 Desulfobaccales bacterium | reverse complement strand
CACCCGACCACCAAGAAAAACCCACCCCCCAGCAACACACCCAACAGCGCCTCCCAAAAACCAGGGGACGGCAGAAACAGCGCCAGCCCCAGGCCGGCCACGATGCCGGGGTAGGTGATGGCGTCAGGCAGCAGGCGGTGCTCCAGATCGATGGCAGTCAGAACCAGGAGGGCGGCGCCGAAGGGCCCATAGGCGATGAGCCGGAGGCTCCAGGGATACTGGTGCCACAGGGCCAGGAAAAGCAGGCCCCCGGCCAGCTCCAGCAAGGGATAGCGCCAGGAGATGGCGGTCCCGCAAAAGCGGCACCGGCCTCGGAGGTAAAGGAAGCTGAGCACTGGCAGGTTGTCGTGCCAGGCGAGCGTCGTGCGGCAGTGGGGACAGTGGGACCCGCCGGCCCAAAACTGCTCCCCGGCCGGCAGTCGGGTGGCCACCACATTGAGAAAGCTCCCCAGGGCCAGCCCCACCAGGAAGACAAAAGAGTTGCCCATCTCAGGGCCTTGGGCCCGACGCGGCCGGAGCCCCGGACCTCTGGTCCCGAAAGTCGCCCCTGGACGCCATTAGGCGCGGCTCACTCCTCTCCCAGGCCAATTTGTCTGACCTTTGCCAAAGACATGTTCCAGTAGCCCAGATCGGTGCTGCCCTCAATGATCAGGTCCACAAACAGGTCGCCCTGGAGCCTCTCCCCGGAGGTGAGCCAGATGTCGGCCGAGCGATACCGGTCCGTCTCGGGGCCGGAGAAGGTGACGACTTGAATGACGGAGATGGGCACCCAGGTCATGCTCCCGGCCTGCTTAAGCTTCAGCTCCTGGCTGGAGCCGGGCAGCTTCAGCCTATAGACGTAGAACTCGATGCCTGCCTCGGTGATCACCTTGCTGGGGGTCTTGACAATGGGGGTCGGCGGAGGTTTGGGATTGCAGGAGGGGGCGCTGAGCAGAGCCGCCGCCAGGATTAGGCTGAGTAACGCGGTTAGCTTTGCCACATACGAGGATGCTCTCAATCTCCCCCAAGCCATGTCCGGTCTCCTGATGGTCTCCGGTCTCCCGGCAACCTGTTTAATTGGCGGGCCGGAGGCTAGGCCCCGCCGCCATCAGTCTATTCATACCACAAGATGCCGCGGAGAGGGACAAAAATCAAGAGTTCTCCCAGGTTGACCACCCATGCAACTCTTTTTTCGGCATTGACTTTTCATAAAAAAAACTTACCTAGTGCGAAAAATGGAAAAAAACTTGCCGGCCGGCAGTCAGCCCGTAGCGGCGCAAACTACGCCCTAATGGTCCTAGGCTCCAGCCCTCCTGCGTCCCTTCCCGCGTCCCTCTTGCTGGTGAAGTCCGGCAGTCTCATTGGTTTCATTTTAGTTAACAAAATTGTGCTAGCCAAAACGAATTTCGAGTTGTTACAAGCATTTTAATAGACATATCTGTAGTCAAAATTATCAAAAATAGACATTTTTGTTAGTGAACCAATCCATCTCCGCGGCTAAGCTACCGATATTAGTAGGTTTGTAAATGGCACGCCCTTTGCTTTACTATCTATGATTTCGACCCCATAAGGAGGATTTTGATATATGAATGGAGCTGACACTGCCTTTGTCCTGATATCCGCCGCCTTGGTGATGCTCATGACCCCGGGGCTGGCCCTGTTTTATGGCGGCATGGTGCGCAGCAAAAACGTCCTGGGCACCATTATGCAAAATTTTATCATGCTGGCGGTTGTGGGCGTCCTCTGGGCCATATATGGTTATAGCCTGGCCTTCGGCCCGGACGTGGGGCATTTTATCGGCGACCTGTCCTACCTGGGTTTAAACGGCGTGGGCTTTGAGCCCTTCAAGGCTTACTCTGAAACCATCCCGCATCAGACCTACATGATCTATCAGGCCATGTTCGCCATTATCACCCCGGCCCTGATCACCGGCGCCTTTGCCGAGCGCATGAAATTCAGCACTTTTTTAGTCTTCATGGTCATCTGGTCCACCATAGTTTATAATCCCGTGGCCCACTGGGTCTGGGGTGACGGCGGCTGGTTGAAGAACCTGGGCGCCCTGGACTTCGCCGGCGGCACCGTGGTGCACATCAACGCCGGCGTCGCCGCCCTCGCCGCCGCTTTGGTGATGGGTCCCCGGAAGGGTTACGGTGGCCATGGCAATGGGGAAGCCTTCATTCCCCATAATCTGCCCATGACCATCCTGGGCGCGGGCCTGCTGTGGTTCGGCTGGTTCGGTTTCAACGCCGGCAGCGCCCTGGGCGCCAACGCCCTCGCCAGCTCCGCCTTCACCGCCACCCATTTGGCCACCTGCGCCGCCACCCTGTCGTGGATCGGTTTTGAGT
>JBIOJX010000359.1:0-2338 GCA_044451265.1 Desulfobaccales bacterium | reverse complement strand
GTGAGGCGGGGACGGAAAGCCACGGGTCTCGGTAAAGCCGCATGAGATAGCCGGGTTGATTGGAAAGATCAAAGGGCAACGCGGCTATTTTTGTTTTAGGAAGGAGGTGAGGAACAGCACCGGAAAGAAAGGGAAATTGGGATAATTTAAATCTCTATTAGCCTCTCCCCTTGTCCGTCCCTGCCCCCCTGAGCAAAATTTTGGTCATGGAGCTTCAGGCTGGCAGCTGGTGTAGAACCCCGGCTCGCGGCTGATCCGCTGCCAGCCGCCGTCCGCGGGCCGGTCGGTGAGTCGATCCGCCTCGGGCGCTTTCTGACGCTCTTACCGAGACCACCCTGCTGCGTCCGGATGCGGCTGGTGGCCGGCGGTTATTTTTTAAAGAAACTGCCTTTCCGGTCAGCTCTGGGAAGGTTCACGTGACGGCGCCGGTCATGGGGCCGCGCAAAATTTTCAGGGGTTTCCCGCCTTAAAATCAGGGAAACCCGGTATTGATTAATTTTAAATAGATTTTTAATATACTTGCAAAATAATAAAGAATTGCGCTGGGCTTTAATGATAAAATATACTGCCGGATGAAATTAGTTCTAAAGGCCAAGGAAAGACGCATGTCTCCCCGGTTCTCGTTCCCCTGGAACTCGCAGATGAGCCTGAGCAAATTTCTCCAGATGAACTGGAACCCGTGGATTTTCCGGTTTCTGCCCTTCGGCGTTTCCCAATGGGTTATCAGGACCTTGGGCCGTCTTTACTATCTGGTAAATCGGCGAGAGCAGGCCCTGATCCAAGAGACGATCAGTCTGGTTTTTCGAGGCAAAATTGCCGCCGGGCAGGTCCGAAGCAAAATCCGAGCCGCCTTCCAGGGCATCTTTGATCATTATCACGAAAAACTTTTCGTGGGATATAGCAACTTCACTAAGCTAAAGGATTTTTTAAGGAAGCAGGTAAGTTTTCAGGGCCTGGAAAAGCTGCAGGCGGCCCTGTCGGCGGGTCGGGGCGTCATTCTGGTAACCGGACACTTCGGGGCGGTGGAATTTCTGCCGGGAGCCCTGACCGTGAACGGCTTTCCCACTTCCATGATCTGCCGGTTCCAGAGCACGCGGCTCCGGGAGGCCCAAGGCCGCCACTCCCAGTGGATCGGCCTGGACCTGATCGAGTCGGACCGGGGCCAGGGCCTTTGGGCGGCGCTGCAGGCTCTCAAGGCGGGGCGGATTCTCATCATCGAATGCGATGAATTCGAGAGCTGGCGGCCGGACTCGCGGCGGGTGGTGCACTTTCTTCGGCACCGGCTCCCCCAGGACCGGACCCTGGAGCTTTTACACCGACGCTCCGGCGCTCCGGTGGTCACCGCGCTGTTGCAGCGAGACGGCCACCGGCGCTATACTTGCCAGCTCACCTCGGTGGGAGAGGCCGCTCCGGTAAATCTCCCCATTAGTGATCGGTGTCTCGAGATTCTGGAAAATGCGGTGCAGGCCCACCCGGAGCAGTGGTATCAATGGAAGGAATTTGGTAAGATGATCAAAACTTACCGAGAGGTCGGGTATGATCATCAGGAAGGTGGATATCTGGCACCTGAACCTGCCATTTCTCTCCCCGATCAAGCATAACTTAGCCACGCATACCAGCTCGGCAAACCTGGTAGTCAAAGTGACCGCCGACACCCCCCGGCCGGGGTACGGCGAAGGAGTGCCCCGGGAATTCGTCACCGGGGAAACCCTCTCGGGCAGCCTGGCCTTCCTGCTGGAAACCCTGATCCCCACCCTCTGGGACCTGGAATTTTCCTCTCCGCCTCAACTCCGGGAAGCCTTGAATGATCTGTTTCGGCAAACCGACGGGGAGCGGCATCCCGCGGCTTTTTGCGCCTTGGAGACCGCCTTGCTGGATGCCGCCGGCCGAGCCTGGGACCTGCCGCTATACGAGTTTTTCGGTCCCCATCGCGGCGGCGTCCTGATTTACAGTGCGGTGATTCCCATGGCGTCCCGGGAGCAAATGGCCCGGCTGCTCGGCCTGGTGAAGACGATGGCCATGCCTTTTCTGAAGCTGAAGGTGGGAGGGGCCGACGACCTGGAGGTCCTGAAGCTGGCCCGGGAGACCCTGGGTTGGAAAGTGGATATTCGGGTGGACGCCAACTGCGCCTGGACCGCCACTGAAGCCATTCGCCGCCTCCGGGAGCTGGCGCCATACCGCCTCAGTGCGGTGGAGCAGCCGGTGGCCAAGGAGGATTTTGAGGGTTTGAAAGAGGTAGGCGCCGCCACCGGTCTGCCGGTCATTGCGGATGAGTCCTTGTGTACTGAAGCCGAAGCCCGGAGATTGATCGACCTCAAGGCCTGCGGCCTCTTCAATC
>JBIOJX010000358.1:0-2338 GCA_044451265.1 Desulfobaccales bacterium | reverse complement strand
TCCCCCTAAATCCCCCTTTTTCAAAGGGGGACTTTAAAACCCCCCTTTTGGAAAAGGGGGGTAGGGGGGATTTCTCAGCCACTGTGGGTGAGACGATTGTGGCCCATGAACGTTTAGCATGCCAGGTCCTTATAGGGGCGGTTCTCGAACCGCCCTTGCAAGAACTCTGATTTCTGGTGGTGGCTCAAAATTGGCCATAAAACCTTCAGCTTATGCCGGCTGAAGCCTGCCGCACAAGGAGGTCGATTTGCCAGAACAGGTGGAACTGCACTTCACCCATCCTGACGATTTCCGCCAGTGGGTGAGGGAGAACAAATCAAGGGATACGGTGGAGAAAGTCATGACGGAGCAGGAGGCGGTCTCCCGCTTCGTCCCGGACGGGGCCTATCTGGCCTACGATTTTTCCTCCCTGACCCGAGGGCCCCAGGCCCTGATCCGGGAGATCATCCGGCAGCGCAAACGGGACCTCTGGATCTGCGCCGAATTCACCCTGCACGATTCCCCGCTGTTGGTCGGAGGCGGCTGCTGCACCCGCATCGACGTGGGTTTCCTGGGCTACGGCAGCTACATCGGCCGCGCCGTCTGCGAGGGCCGGGTGAAGGTCTTCGACAATACCAACGGGGTGCTGGCCGCCCGGATTCTGGCCGGGGCCCGGGGCGTCCCCTTCCTGCCGCTGCGCAATTTCCTGGGCACGGACGGCTTAAAACACTCCGGGGCCAAGGTGATCAACGACCCCTTCACCAATGATCCGGTCTGCCTGGTGCCGGCCCTCAACCCCGACGTCTTCATGATCCACGTGCACCAGGCCGACGTCTACGGCAACGCCCGCATCTTCGGGACCAACCTCTTCGCCCTGGAGGCGGCCATGGCCTCCAAAAGGGTGATCGTCTCCGCCGAGGAAATCATCGAACCCCTGGAGTTCCGCAAGGATCCGGGGCGGACCACCCTCCCCTTCTTTCTGGTGGATGCGGTGGTGCACCTGCCCTACGGCGCCTACCCCGGCGCCATGCCGGGCCGCTATGAGCTGGACCTGGAGCATGTGGACCGCTTAAACGCCATCCAGACGGAGGCCCAGATGCAGGAGCACCTGGAGCGCTACATTTACGGCGTCCAGGATCATTGCGAATTTCTGGAGAAACACGTGGGCTGGCCGAAGCTCAAGGACCTGGCCCGGAAGGCCTCCATCAAAGAAGGCTATCAATGAGAGCCGACGTAGGGGCGGTTCTCGAACCGCCCTGCTTGAGAGTCGATTTCCGGTATTGGCCCAAAAAGGGACCTGAAACGATATAAGGGGTAACGACAAGGCGGTAGTAGAAATTAACGATACGGAAATCATTATAAGCTAGGCGGCCCGGCTCCTGGAGGATAGGAAGACCGTCTTCGTCGGCTGGGGCATGCCCCAGGTGGTGGCCATCCTGGCGGAAAGGCTCTACACCCCGCACCTGGTGCAGCTCTTCGAGTTCGGGGCCGTGGGGCCCCAATCCCTCACCCCCTTCATCCGGGGGACCATGGGCGGCCCCAGCAACATCTACCGGTCCCTGCAGTGGATCAACATGAACTGGGCCTTCTCCTACGCGGCCACCGGCTATATCGATTACGGCATGCTCGGCGCGGCGCAGGTGGACCAGTACGGCAACCTCAACTCCACCCAACTGGGCGGGACCTACGAGCGGCCGGGGCGGCGCTTTCCGGGCAGCGGCGGCGGCAACGAAGCCGCCTCCTTTGTCTGGAAGACCATCGTCGTCCTGAAGCACGAGGCCCGGCGCTTTGTCGAGAAGGTGGACTTTCTCACTTCCCCCGGCTTTCTCGATGGGCCGGGGGCCAGGGAGCGGGTCGGGCTGCCCCGGGGAACCGGGCCCTGGCGGGTGGTGACCTCCAAGGCCCTGTTCGATTTCCACGAGGACACCAAAAGGCTGCGGCTCATCGGGGTCCTCAAGGGCCTGGACCCGGCGGAGGTCATTCAGGGCATGGGCTTCGAGCCCCATATCGCCGCGCAACTTAAGGAGCTTGAACCCCCCAAGGGGGGTGAGCTGCACCTCCTCCGGGAACACATCGACCCCTCGGGCATCATCATCCGCGGCGAGAAGATGCGGGTGGAACGCTAGACCCGCTTACGGCAGGAGAGTCCGAATCTTTGTGGGGGCGGACCTAGGTGTCCGCCCTGATTGAGGGCACACCCGCAGGTGCGCCCCTACAGGAATTTTCCTCGGCTAATGCCGATGGAGGAGGCACGTGTAATGGCCCTGATGACGCCGGAGCAATTCGAAGCCAGCCTGAAGCAGTTGAAACCCAAGGTCTTTATGAATGGCAAGCGGGTGACGGATGTCCTGACCAATAG
>JBIOJX010000357.1:0-2350 GCA_044451265.1 Desulfobaccales bacterium | reverse complement strand
GAGCAGTGAGCAGTGAGCAGGACAGACAAACTGTTTTTTCTGCTAACTGCTAACTTCATCGGGCGCTGACCACGGCATCCAGCTCGAAGGCCACCGCCCGGGCCAGTCGTTCCCGCCGGCTGGTATCCAATTGCTCGGCGTCGCCGAAGCTGAGGCAATGGGTGACGCACTTGCTGACGCAGGCCGGCTTCAGGCCTTGGTCGATGCGGTCCATGCAGTAGTCGCATTTCACCGCCTTGCCCAGTTGCGGGTGCCATTGGGGCGCCCCCCAGGGGCAGGCGGTGATACAGCTCTTGCAGCCGACGCAGAGGGACTGCTCCACGTAAACGATGCCGTCTTTGGGCCGCTTGCGCATGGCCCCGGTGGGGCACACCGGCACGCACCAGGGCTCGGAGCAATGGAAGCAGGGCATGAAGACAAAACCGGCCCGGGGGACCGCCCCCACCATCTTGGGTCCCACCGGGATGATCTGGCCCAGGCGTGGGCCCGGGGGCAGGCCCTTGTTGCTCTTGCAATGGACTTCACAGCTCAGACAGCCGATACACTTTTTCTGGTCTTGCAGCAGATAATATTGACTCATTCCCTATCTCCAATTCAACAGTGCTCAATAACCGGTAATCCACCGTTACTGGCCACTGGCTACTGACTACTGACCTTCCGCACCTGCACCATAGTGTTGTCATAGGCCGGGCTGCCGCCGGCCTGATCGGCGATGTTCTCCTGCAGCAGGGCGTCGCTGGCGCCTTTGCCGCAGCAGCGGGTCTGCACCGGCACCGTCTTGCCGAAGCCGTGCAGCATGAAGACCGCGTCGGGATGGATCAGCTCCGTCACCTTGGCCTTGATCTTGCCGGTGGTCTTTAAAGGCGAAGCCACCTCCACGTACTCCCCGTCTTTAATCCCCAATCGGCCGGCCGCCTGATCGTTGATCCAGAGGAGGTTCTCCGGCACCAGTTCGGAAAGATAGAGATTGTTCTGGGTGGAAACGTGGGTATGGGCCGCGGTGCGCCCCACCATCAGTTTGAAGGTGCCGTTGCTGGGGCGGGGTACCGGCGTATAAGGCGGCAATGACGGAAAGCCGGCCTGCTCCATCATGGAGCTCACCAGCTCGATCTTGCCCGAAGGGGTCTTGAACTTCAGGTCATTCCGGTCCCACAGCAGGGTCTTATCCGTCAGGACCACGTAGCCCTTGGCGTCAAAGTCCTCGATCTTCACCCCCATATCCCGAAGCTGGAAGTTCCAGATATCCTCGATGGTCTCGTAGGGAAAATACCGGCCCAGACCCAGGCGCTCGGCCAGTTGCTTGAGGATGAGCCAGCCGGGCCGGGTATCGTAGCGCGGCGATACCGCCTGCCGCCGCATATAGAGCTGCGGTTTCAAGGCGGAGACCGCCTGGATGGAGTCGGCCCGCTCCAGATAGATGGACTCCGGCAGCAGGACGTCGGCGTACCAGGCGATTTCGCTGAAGTTGACGTCGATGGCGACGATCAGGTCCAGCTTATCCAACGCCTTCCGGGTGGCGGCGGCGTCGGGCAGGGACTGCAACGGCTCGAAGCGGTTGAAGATGGCGGCCTTGATGGGATAGGGGTCCTCATTCAGGATGGCCGGGGCCAGCATCTGGGCGTTGCCGTGGGAGGCGTCGGCCAAGGGGAATTTGGCGCCCCCGGAGCCGTCGAACCGGGGCGCGGTGATCTTGGCAAATTCCTGTTCCACGTATTTGCGGATCTCCCCGCGGCCCGCAGCCTTGGGGCCTTTCTTGAAAAACAGGCCGCCCTTGACTTCGATGGAGCCCATCAGGGCATTGAGCATGATGAGCGAGCGCCGGAAATGGATCTCGTTGGGGTGGTGCGCCCCCCGGTAGCCGTAATGGAAGACCACCGCCGGCTTGGCAGCCGCGGCTTCCCGGGCCAGGGTGACGATCTCCGCGGCCGGAATCCCGGTTTCCGCCTCGGCCCATTCCGGGGTATAGGGCTCCACCAGGGCTTGCAGTTCCTGGAACCCGCTCACCCAGCGGCTGACGTAGTCGGCGTCGTATAGGCGCTCTTTGATGTTGGTGTGGATCAGGGCGTAGTTCAGGGCCAGATCAGTCGCGGGCCGGATCATCCAGTAGCGGTCGGCCTTGGTGGCGGTGATGCTGACCCGGGGGTCGATATAAGTGAGCTTGGCCCCCTTTTCCATGGCCCCCAGCAGGTTGTTGATGGCCTTGATTTCCAGGGATTCGAAGAGGTTGCGGCCGTAGAGCACGATATAGCGGGTGTTGGCGTAGTCCACCCCCACCTGGGCGTCGGTGTAGCCGGTCAGGCTGCGGAAGGCCGTGTTCACCGAGCCCTTGCACAGGGCGTCGTGGGTGAAG
>JBIOJX010000356.1:0-2352 GCA_044451265.1 Desulfobaccales bacterium | reverse complement strand
TGTTGGGGCTGCTGCTGGCGCAGGTGGAGGATGCCGGGTTTCTGCAGGTGGCGGTGAACACCCACCATCTGGCGGCGCAGGTGCAACAATTCCTGGCCGGCCAGCCCTGGGGCTTCAACCTCAGCGTCAGCCCGGAGCCGGAGATTTTGGGCACCGGCGGCGGCCTGAGGGGATTGGGGGAAATGCTGCGGGGCGGGCCATTTCTGGCGGTTAACGGCGATATTTTGACCGACCTGGACCTGGCGGCGGCGTATCGCTCCCATCGGGCGGACGCGGTGGCTACTTTGGTGTTGCACGACTGCCCGCCTTACAATAAGGTCTGGGTAGCCGAGGGCCGGGTGGTCGGTATCGGGGAGCCGCCGCCAGAGGCGGCCGGGCCGCCCCTGGCCTATACCGGGGTGCAGGTGGTGGGTTCCGGGATGCTGGAGTATCTGCCGGCCGGCCAGCCCTACGATTTGGTCACCGCCTGGCGGCAGGCCCTGGCCGCCGGGGCAAGGTTGGCGGCCCTGGTGGCGGCCCCGTTCTGGCAGGACCTGGGCACTCCGGCGGCTTATCTGGCGGTCCACCGCCGGCTCCTCCGGGGGGAAGCCCCGAAATTGAGCCGCTATTTCGCCAAATTAACCGATCCGTGGTTGGGGGTCGGCGACGTGATTTCGACAGGAGCGCAATTTGGGGGTGGCGTCTGTCTGGGAGACCGGGTTAAGATAGGGGCCGGCGCGGTTTTGCGGCAGACGGTGGTCTGGGATGAGGCCACGGTTGAGCCTGGAGTGGCGCTGGAAGATTGCATCGTGGCCTCCGGGGTGCGAGTGCAGCGCAGCGCCCGGGGAGAGGTGCTGGTATAGAGGCGGTATCAGTTTCCAGTTATAGAGAAAAGAGTTTTCCAAAGAACTGCGTTGAACTTCTTGTTGCCGGTTTGCCGGGATAATTTTCCAGAAGGAGACGGTTTCTTTATGATCACGCATATTGCTCTGTTTAAGCTGGTGCACGCCAACAAGGAAACCATCGAAGAGGCCAGAAAGGTGCTGGCCGGGCTGGCTGGGAAGATCCCGCAATCGCGCCATTTTGAAGTGGGTGCCAATATTTTCGAATCCTACCGCTCTTACGATCTGGCCCTGATGGCCAGATTCGATTCTCTAGAAGATTTGGAGGCCTACCAGCGCCATCCCGCTTATGTGGAGGTGGTAAAATACCTCCAGGGGGTGCGCCAGTCGGTGGTCACCGTGGATTATGAGACGCCTTAGTCTCCGGAGATAGTCGATGCCGCCGGAAATTCCCTGGACCCCGCGGCTGCAAGCCGCGGTAGAGCAGTTGGGCGCCTCCCTCAATGGGGCCCAGCCCCTGGCCGGAGACGGCTCCGACCGCCGTTTCTTCCGCCTGCTGGGCTCGCCCACGGTAGTTTTGCTGCACCATCCCAAGGCCCCGGGTCTGGGGGTGAATGAGAACGACTCCTACTTCCACCTGGGCCGGCACCTGCTGGCCCAAGAGGCGCCGGTGCCGGAGATTTATCACTATTGCCGGGAAGAGGGTTGGCTGCTGCTGGAGGACCTGGGAGATATCAACCTGGAGTCGGCCCTCAAGCGGGAGGGGCGGGAGGATCAGAAGCGCTTCCGTTACCGGCAGGCCCTGGAGATCCTGATAAACCTGCAACTGCGCGGCAAGGAAGGCTTCGATCCGGCCTGGTGTTTCGACACCCCGGTGGTGCACCGGCCTTTTTTATGGGAGCGGGAGTTAGGTTATTTCGTCCGGGCTTTTTTGCAGGGTTATTTGGGGCTGAAGGTGGAGGTGGAGGATCTGGCCCCGGATTTTGAACGGCTCCTGACCCGGGCTCTGCCCCCGGGGACCAATTTTTTTCTGCACCGGGACTTCCAGTCCCGCAACCTGATGATCAAGAACGGCCGCCTGCGGGTCATCGATTTCCAGGGCGGGCGTCTGGGGCCCCTGGGCTACGACGTGGCGGCCCTGCTCATTGATCCCTACGTGAATCTGCCTCCCGATTGGCAGGCCGAGCTGCTGGCCTACTACCTCGAGCGCTTGCAGGAGCGGCTGCCCGGGGTGGACCGGGAGGCCTTCACCGAGCAGTACCACCACCTGGCCCTGTGCCGTAATCTGCAAATACTAGGGGCCTTCGGCTACCTCACGAAGGTGAAGCAGAAGGCCAATTTTGCCCGCTACATCCCCGCGGCGGTGGCCGGACTGAAGAGGCGCCTGGCGTCGAGGGCCGGGGAGTTGCCGCTTTTGGAGAAGATGGTTGCTTCGTTGCAGCTCGGTTGAGTGCTCCTCGGCCAAGAAACCAGGGGACCTAAAGAACCTGATTTAATCTGACAACTGTCAAATCGACCTCAGATGATAACC
>JBIOJX010000355.1:0-2353 GCA_044451265.1 Desulfobaccales bacterium | reverse complement strand
GGATAAGGGCGTGTTGGAGGTCATCACCTCCGCCGCCACCCACGGCTACCTGCCCCTGCTGGGGCGGGACACCTGCGTGCAGGCCCAGGTGAAGCAGGGGGTGGCCGCCTATAAGCGCCATTTCGGCCGGGACCCCAAGGGCTTCTGGCTGCCGGAATGCGCTTACCGGCCGCGCTACGAGTGGGTGCCGCCCCTGTCCGATCTGGCCACGGAGCCGGTGTTGCGCAAAGGGGTGGAGGAGTTCCTGTCGGAAAACGGCCTCGATTACTTCTTCATCGACTCCCACCTGCTCAAGGGCGGCCGGGCCATCGGGGTCTACAAGGATCGCTTCGAGGCCCTGGAGCGCCTTTGGGAGCGCTTCGCCTCCCAGTTCCAGGAGCGGCCGGAGGAGCAGGACAAGTCGCCTTACCAGGTCTATCTGGTAAGCTCCGCCCCGGAGGCCAAGCGGCCGGTGGCGGCCTTCACCCGGGACCCCAAGACCGGTCTCCAGGTGTGGAGCGGCGAATGGGGCTACCCCGGCGACGGCAATTATCTGGATTTTCACAAAAAACGCTATCCCGGCGGCCTGCGCTACTGGCAGGTGACCAGCGCCAAGGCCGACCTGGCGGACAAATCGCCCTATCACCCGGAGTGGATCAGCGCCCGGATTAACGAGCAGGCCGACCATTTTGTCTCGATGATTGTGGGCATCCTGAGCGAATTCCGGGAGCAGCAAGGGCGGCCCGGCATGGTGGTGGCCCCGTATGACACCGAGCTTCTGGGCCACTGGTGGTTCGAGGGGCCGGAATGGGTCTACCAGGTGCTGAGCCGGCTTCAGGCCCACACCCAGGTGAGCCTGACCCCCGGCAGCCAGCTTCTCAAAGAGGCCGCCCCACGGCACGTCATCCAACTGCCGGAGGGCTCCTGGGGGGAAGGGGGCTATCACTGGATCTGGCTCAACGAGGATAACGACTGGACCTGGCGGCATATCTACCCGGCGGAACAGGAGATGGAAGATCTGGCCCAGCTTTATGCCGAGGACCCCGACCCCCGCTTACAGGACCTCCTGAAGCAGTGCGGCCGCTCGCTGTTCCTGCTGGAGTCTTCGGACTGGCAGTTCCTGATCAGCACCTTCAGCGCCCGGGATTACGCCGAACTGCGGGTGGTGGTGCACCACGACGACTTCAAGCGGTTGGCCGCCATGGTCCGGCGCTACGCCGCCGACCGGGACCTGCCCTCGGAAGACTGGAATTTTCTGGAATTTTGCCGGGAGCGGGACGATATCTTTCCGGACATCGATCCCAAGTGGTGGGCCAAACTGCAATACCCTCCGATAGAGCCGGCGTGAGGCGGAGGGGGCGCCAGATGGCGCCGCCTCCAGGGGTCCTGGCGCCTCAGGGAGCGAGATAATCTCGGGCCGAGAGGTAAAGGTTGTTTACCAAGGCGCCAGGTTGCACACCCTACAGTCTGGATTTCGGCTGCCCGTCGGGAAAGAAAATTCCCCCTGTTCCCTTTTTCAAGGGGGGGGGTTAAAGTCCCCCTTTGGCCAAGGGGATTTAGGGGGATTTAAAGTTTTCACGAAGCGGAACCTGCTTCCGGCCTAGGTCCATCACAGGCCGGAGGCCAGTGCCACTAATGAGCCGCCACAGGCGGCGGTTCTGCAGATGATTCTATTACCGGGGCGGTTCTGGAACCGCCCCGCGCTTTTTGTGGCGCTTTTGCGACAATGAGGCTGAATCTGTGGTTTTTTTGCAACTATTTCGCCTGAGGAAAAGCGAGCGATTCAAGCCTTACTGTGATAAAGGCAACTATCTCGGTGACTTCGCCAAAGAGAGGTTTGCCTGCCCCGGCCCTTCGGCGTCCCGGCATGGGGATTGCATTTTAGAGGGCGAGGGGAGAATGATGATCTGGCAAAAGACCCTGGCGCAGCCTCTAAATTTCAGCGGTATCGGCCTGCATTCCGGGAAAAGGGTGGAAGTCACCCTCTATCCGGCCTCCGCCAATCAGGGCTTGCGTTTTATCCGGACCGATCTGCCGAACCGGCCGCAGATACGGGCGCATTATTCCCGCGTGGTGGACACCACCCGGGCCACCTCTTTGGGGGATAACGGCACTACCCTGGCCACGGTGGAGCACCTGCTGGCGGCCCTGGGGGGGCTGGGGGTGGACAATGCCCTGATTGAGGTGCACGGCCCGGAGTTGCCCATCATGGACGGCAGCGCCGCTCCCTTTGCCCGGCTCATCAGCAGGACCGGCCTGCGGAACCTCGCCTGGCCCCGGGCCTATCTCATGGTGCGGGAAACCGTGGAATTGCGCCGGGGGGAGCAATGGATGCGGGTCCGGCCCGGCGTGCCCCGGATCACCTACACCATCG
>JBIOJX010000354.1:0-2356 GCA_044451265.1 Desulfobaccales bacterium | reverse complement strand
ATATTTAGGAGGCCCTATTGATGGATGAAGGTGAACTCTTCGATCTGGTGATTATCGGCGGCGGTCCCGGCGGTCTGACGGCCGGGCTTTATGCCATGCGCGCCGCGCTCAAGACGGTATTGATTGAGAAGGGCCTACCCGGCGGCCAGATCAATCTGACCAAAGACGTAGAAAACTATCCCGGTTATGAAAATATCATGGGGTTCGACCTGTCACAAAAGTTTTTGCTCCACACCCAGGCCTACGGTTTGGAGGTGCGGCAGGCGGAAGTGGTGGCAGTGGATCCAGGTCTGGCCTACCATACTGTGCGCCTGGCCAATGGCGAAACCATAGCGACCCTGGCGGTGATCCTGGCCACGGGCGGCAGCCCTCGCAAGCTTGGGGTTCCCGGCGAACTGGAGTATTACGGCCGGGGGGTGTCCTACTGCGCCACCTGCGACGGCTTCTTTTTCCGGGATAAGAACGTGGTAGTGGTGGGCGGCGGCGACACCGCCCTGGAGGAGGCCCTCTATCTCGCCAAGATCACCCGGCGGGTTTCCCTGACCCACCGCCGGGACGCCTTTCGGGCCAGCCGAATTCTGCAACAGCGGGTTGAGGCCGAGGCCAAAATCGACGTCCTGTGGAACACCGTGGTGACCGCAGTGAAGTCCAATGCCCAGGGGGTTAATGCCGTTGACCTGCAAGACACGCAGACCGGGGCCTCCCGGGAGTTGACCACAGACGGCGTCTTCATCTTCATCGGCTTTGACCCCAACAACCAACTGGTGCCGGCCGGCACCCGTCTGGATCATGACGGCTACGTGATGACCGATGAGCGTTGCGAGACCAATATTTCAAGAATCTTCGCCATCGGCGACCTGCGACAGAAATTTGCCAAGCAAATCGTCATCGCCGCCGCAGACGGCTGCACCGCGGCCCTGGCCGCGGCCCTCGAGGTCGAAATGAAAAAGTGCCAGATTGACCCGCGTCCCCAAGGATGAGGAGCAGGATTATCAAGACGCCGGTCCCCATGCAGATCTCTGGCGCCTCGGGGAATCTTGAGGCAGGGATGCCCCTGGAGAATTCCCTGGAAACGGTGGCCTTTGTGGCCAGGACCCTGGCGGATGAAAATCGCCTGCGGATTCTGCTGTGCGTCCATGCCGGCAAAAAGTCCGTCTCCGGCATTGTCGAGGCCCTACATCTGTCGCAGCCGCTGGTGTCCCACCACCTGAAGGAACTGCGCCGGGCCTTGCTGGTCCGGGTGGAGCGCAGCGGCCCCTTCGTGTATTACGAACTGGCCGACCCCAGGATCCTGAACATCCTGGCGGCGTTGCAAGACCTGGCCACCGACCTGCTGGCGGCGCGGACGAGCTTTTGATATGAGCATTCGGCTATCAGCAAAAACAGTGAGAAGAACCCGGTTTGGCTGGTTGTTAAGCTGAGGGCTGAGAGCTGACCGCTGAGAGCTTTAATGGAGGTGATCGAAGCATTATGCCCAGGATTCAGGAACTGTTGGACCGCCTGCCGCCGGAAACGGCCCTGATGGAGATCGCCGCGGCGCTAACCAAGCTGTTACCCGCAATCTCGGAGGAAGGGCGTCTCGAATTTGTGAAGCAAATCGCCGGGGGCGCCGGTGACGACAAGGTGGCCAGCCTGGTGCACCTCTGACTGGCGGAATGCCTGGACGAAGGTGTCGATCCAACGCATATGTGTCAGTCCCTGGTGGAACGGGTGGCCCGCTCCAAGCAACTCCTGGCCGTATCCGACCCGGACCTGCTGGTCCTGTTCGAGGACTGGCTGGATGAATTGGAGGCCGAAGTCATCTCCCTGGCCCCGAAACAGGGAACGCTGACTCCCCGGGACCTGGCGCAGCAGCTCGGCCTGTCCCACCGGGGCGCCACCTTCCTCATCTCCAAGCTGCAAAACGCAGGGAAATTGTCCAAGCGCCCTTGAGGTCGTTATGGAAAACCGCAGTACCTCTGTCCTCGCCCTGGTGGCCGTTGCCCTGACCTTGGGGGCGCTCTGGTATGTTAATCGTCCGATGGTCGTGCCGGAAGCCACCCTGGCGCAGGTCCGGGCCGAGGCCGCCCGGGGCGGCTATCGCCTGATCGACACCGCGGCGTTGGCGCAGCTTTATCAACAGCCGCCCGCCAATTTCCTCCTGGTGGACACCCGGCAGGATTGGGAATATCGCAGCGGCCATCTGGCCGCCGCGGTAAATTTTCCCATCGATCCCACCTGGTGGGGCAGGTTCAGGGCCCAGGGCCGCCTGGCGACCTTGCTGGGACCGGACAAAGACCGGTTGGTGGTCTTTTACTGAGCGGGCCTGGCCTGAGTCCGCAGCGACTCGGCGGCCCGGGTGGCCGTCAAATTGGGT
>JBIOJX010000353.1:0-2379 GCA_044451265.1 Desulfobaccales bacterium | reverse complement strand
GGCCCTGGCCGCCCAGGCAGGGCGCATTTCGCTGGTGTTGCGGGGGCAGGATGACAGTCAACAGGTCATCACCCAAGGGGTAAGCGCCGGCAATCTGTTCGGTTCGACCACCACTGTTCCACCGGCCGCGGCTGAGCCGAAACAACCCGTCCCTCCTGGCCGCATCTCCGAAATCATCAGGGGACTGCAGCGCGAGCCGGTGAACTTTTGATGGCCCCCGGCATCTATTCGGCTGAGTGACGGCGATGGCCTTACATTTCAAAATTTTTTACCACTCCCAGGAGCACGGCGACCATCTCCGCCAGGTAATCGATTCCTCCGGCTCGGGTCAGCTGGTGGAGGTCGATGACCTGTCCCATCTGCCGATGGCCAGCCGGAATGGCGCCGATGTCTTCTTGCTGGAATACCAGGAAGACAACCCCCAGCTCGATCAATGGATCGAAGCCACTGTGTCTGACCCCAATAATCCCGCGGTGTTTCTGGTCTTCCCGGAAATCTCCACCATCCAGCTATGGAAGGCCCTCCATTTGGGAGTGAAGGAATGCCTTACCCTGCCCGTGCAGCCCCAAGAGTTCCAGGAGGCAGTGAACCGGCTGCTGGTCCGGACCACTCCCAAGACCCCGGAGAAGATCTCCCCCAAATCCAAAATGATTGCCTTACTGGGATGCAAGGGGGGGCTCGGCGCCACTTTTCTGGCCTGCAATCTGGCCTACCTCCTATCCCGAGAACACCAGGGCCAGGTCTTGCTGGTGGACCTGGATCTGCAATATGCCCAAATGGTCTATTTCTTCGATATCAAAACCCGACATTCCCTCAACGAGGCCGTCACCCATCTCAATGAGCTTGATCATGCTTTTCTGCAAAACTTGCTTTATCCCTACAACAAATTTCTTTCCTTATTGCCGGCTCCGGCCCGCCTGGAAGAGGCCGAGACCGTCACGCCGGACAATTTGGGGAAGGTCCTGTCTTATTTGAAAAATATGCCGACTTTCAGCTGGATTCTGCTGGACGCGGGCCACCGCATGGACGAGATCACCCTGAGGGCCCTGGAACATTCGGATAGCCTGGTGCTGGTGACCGCCCCGTCCATCCCGGCCCTGGCCAATACCAGGAAGTGGCTGGAGTTGCTGCAACTCTTAGAATTAAAGCTTCCCATAGAAATCTGGCTCAACGCCTGGGACCAGGCCGCCGATCTCACTCTGGCGGAGGCGGCCGATTATCTGGGAATGGAAGTGCGCGGCACCATCCCGTCCGATCCGGAAGCGGTCAACCGGAGCATCAACCACGGGCAGCCCCTGGCAGAAACCGCCCCCCGCCATCCGGTGTGTCAGGCGATTCGCTCCTTGGGCGCCGGGATCGTTGGCCTGGAGATAACTGAAGAGGTCTCTTCCTCCGGTTGGGGTTGGCTGAAACGCCTGGGAGTGAAGTCCTAGCCATGAGCCTTTTGTCCCGCCTGAAAGAGAAAGGTCGGTCCCCGGTAACGGAGCAGTTGCCGCCGGCGCCTCTCGCGCCCCGCGCCGAGGCCCCCCGTGATCTCAAAGATTTGAAAAAAGAGATTGCCTTCAATGACTTGAAGTCTCAGATTCACGCCCGGATCATCCATCTCCTGGACCTGACCCGCCTGGCGGAGGCGCCCGAAAATTCCCTCATGGAAGACTTGCGCCGGGGCATCGAGATGATCCTGGCGGAGGAAAAGCTGGCATTAACCCTGCCGGATAAGGATCGGTTATGTAGAGAGATTCGGCATGAATTGCTGGGATACGGCCCCCTGGAACCTCTGCTCGCCGACCCCGGTATTACCGACATCCTGGTAAACCGCTTCGATCAAGTCTTCGTCGAGCGCGGGGGGAAACTGGAACGTTCGGCCGTCCGCTTCATCGACAACGCCCACTTGCTGAAGATCATCGAGAAGATCGCCACCGGGGTGGGCCGCCGCGTCGACGAGTCCTCTCCCATGGTGGACGCCCGGTTGCCGGACGGCTCCCGGGTCAACGCCATCATTCCACCCCTGGCCCTGGACGGCCCCTCCCTCTCGGTCCGGAAATTCTCCAGGATTCCCATTAAAGTCCAGGATCTGATTAATTTCGGCAGCATTACCCCTGAGATCGCCCAGGTCTTGGCCGCCATGGTGAAGGCCCGGCTCAATATCCTGATCTCCGGAGGGACCGGTTCGGGCAAGACCGTCTTCCTTAACGTCCTTTCCAGCTTCATCCCCAACGACGAACGCATCATCACCATTGAAGACTCGGCCGAACTCCAGATGCAGCAGGAACATGTGGTGCGCCTGGAGACCCGGCCTGCCAACCTGGAGGGTTTCGGCGAGGTCACCCAGCGGGACCTGGTCAAAAATGCCCTGCGAATGCGGCCGGACCGGATCAT
>JBIOJX010000352.1:0-2390 GCA_044451265.1 Desulfobaccales bacterium | reverse complement strand
GGACAATGGCCGTCACCTGATCCTTGAAGAGCCCCAGGGCCGCGGCCAGCTTCTCATCAAAAATCTCCAGGACATAGCCCACTTCGACGAAGTGGTTGCCGGAGCCGAGCGTGCCCAACTGGTCCTTGCCCCGGTCCATGGCGAACTGGCTGACCCGGTCCGGGTCGGCCCCGTCAATCTTGCCGTGGGCCTCGATGTGGTCCAGGTCCTGCTGGCTGCCGAAGCCGTTTTTCACCGCCCAACCGGCCCCCTGGCGCATCACCTCTTTCAGGGTGGGCATACTCAGCTTCAAATCTTGCCGCCGGGAGCCCACCCCCGCAGGAATGTTGCGAAACAGGGTGTTGACCAACTCCTCCATACAGCCCGTGACCTCGCCCCGCTGGAGGTTGGTGCGCAAGAGCCGCACCCCGCAGTTGATGTCGTAGCCCACCCCGCCGGGCGAGACCACGCCGTCCTCCAGGTTGAAGGCCGCCACCCCGCCGATGGGGAAGCCGTAGCCCCAATGGATGTCCGGCATAGCCATGGAAGGGCCGACGATCCCCGGCAGGGTGGCGACGTTGGCCACCTGCTCCAGGCTCTTATCCCCCATGATCTTGGGGATCATCTCTTTGGAGGCGAAGATCAGCCCCCGGGTGCGCATCTTGCCCTCCCGGGGAATCTCCCAGCGGTACTCGTCGATCTGCCGCAATTTGACCATAAGTCATTGCCGTAGGGGCGAACCTGGTGTTCGCCCTCTTCGTGTTCGCCCGCTATCCAGGGCGAACACCAGGTTCGCCCCTACAAATCCAGAATCACCGTAGCCTGCCAGCCGTCCCCCCGGGGCACGATCTCCAGGTGGTGGTAGGTGGCGGCCTTGATTGCCGTCTTTTCCGGGTGGCGCTCCGGGTCGAAGACCTCGCCCCAGGCCGTGGCCTGGAGACGCCGGTCCGTCAGGGCGGTGACGTGAAACTCCCGGCCCAAAAAGCCCGCCACATCAAAAAGATAAAGCAGGCGGTTGAGCCAGTCAACCAGCAGGGCCTCCCGGTCGGGCGATTCCACGGCAATTGCCCGCTTTTCCAAACGCCTGATGTAGCGCCGGTCGGTCATGGTGGCTACCAGGGCCCCGGCGGCATTTTCAAAGAGCTCCGGCAGGCTGCCGCCCCGGATGCGCCAGGCCAGATCGGCGGTATGGGGCAGTTGCCGATACTTGGCAGGGCGGCGCCGGGCGGAAACCTCCGGTTTCATCGCTTTAACTTAAGAATTTTACAGGGTAATGCAACCCCGCAGTTCATCTTTTCGTAGGGGCGGACCCAAGTGTCCGCCCCTTATCAGGGCGCACCCGCAGGTGCGCCCCTACAGGGCTATTATTGCGGCCCTGCTCAGCGCCGCAGCCAGTTGCCGGCGTCCCGGGCCGCGGCCTCTCCCAAGGCGAAGGCCTTGAGGTTGGACTCCAGGAACTTGGGGTTGGTGCGGGAGCGGATCACCGCCAGCACTTCCGCCGCTGAAACCGGCAGGCGCGCGGTGGCCGCCAGGGCCCCCAGCAGGACCATGTTCACCGCCAGGGGGCTGCCGGCCTCCCGGGCGCAGCTTCCGGCGTCGAAGGCCAGCAGGCTCCCCACCTGGGCCGCCATCAGCTTAAACATCTGGTCCACCGGGGGATACTGCGCCTGGCCGATGGCCACCGGGTAGGGGACGATGGTGGCGCGGTTGGCGATCACCAGGGTGCCGGCATGGCAGCGGTCCAGGGCCCGGAAGGTCTCCAGGGCCTCGAAGCCCAGGACGATGTCGGCCTCCCCCAGGGAGATGATGGGGCTTTTCAGGTTCCCCAACACCACGGTGGAGACGACGATGCCGCCCCGCTGGGCCATGCCGTGGGTCTCGCTCACCAGGGGATCGAGGCCCGCGGCCAGGGCCGCCTCGCCCAGCACCCGGCTGGCCAGCAGGGTCCCCTGGCCGCCCACGCCGGTGAAGAAGAGGCGCAGGTTTGCGGTTTTCGCTTTTCGCTTTTCAGTGGCGGTCATCGCTTACTCGCCTCGCAGATGTGGAACATCTGTGCCATATAAAAGCATATTGAAAAAATTAATACGCTTGAATTTTAAAATCACAATCAATTATAGGGCTTCCAAACCCAAATCCCACAAATTTCAAATGATATTTCTTATTACCAATATGTTCAATTTTATGAGTGGCCCCTTCATTAGTTGATACTTCAAAGTAATCTGGCTCTTTATCAAAACTTATAATGTAAATTGGATATGTATCGTTATCTTGAGTTTTAATTATATTTTTTTCAACGTACAAACCATATTCGCCAAAATTTTTCAGAATAATAGTTTTCCCGGCCTTATCAATTAATGCATATTTAGGAAAATTTGATTTCAATTGAAAATACATAACAATCAGCATAAGCG
>JBIOJX010000351.1:0-2398 GCA_044451265.1 Desulfobaccales bacterium | reverse complement strand
TAAGGTCGCACTCACCGCCTGCATGCGAAAAATCCTCGTGATCCTTAACGCCATGCTCAAAAATCGTACCTTTTGGAACCCACAGCTGCCTCTTGCAGCTTGACAAAATAGACAGTCGCTCTCCCCCCGTTGGGGGGAGAGGGGATAAGAGGAAGGAACTTTTGGCAAACGTTAGAAGCTTCGGTCAAATTGCGTTCCCCAGCAGGAGCCTGGGAACGAGTCATTCATGCTCCAAGGGAACACCCAAAACCATGAAAATGTAGCACCGCCGCCCTCGGCGGTTCGCGCCGGCGAGGGCGCCGGCGCTACATTGTGGCCTGCTTCTGGAAAACTTTCAGAGCAGAGTTTACTCTGCCCGGCACCGGCTGGCAAGCCTGTGCAACTGAGGCAATTGCCCCTCTAGACTTCCGGGGCTTCCTCCCCCTCCGGAGCCGCGGGGAAGGCGAGGTGAAAGGTAGTGCCCCGGCTCGTCTCGCTTTCCACCCAGAGGCGCCCGTGGTTGGCCTCCACCAGGGTCTTGCAGATATAGAGGCCCAGGCCGGTGCCGTCCGCCTTCGAGCGGGACAGGGTGAATTTTTCAAACAGGTGATCCTTTTCCTCCGGCCCCAGGCCGCAGCCGGTGTCGGCTACGGTGATTTCGACTTCTCCGGATTGGGCCCCATCCAGCGCCCGGGCCGCCACCTGAATGCGGCCGCCGTCGGGGGTGGCGGCCAGGGCATTCACCAGGAGGTTGGAGAGCACCCGGTCCAGGGAAGGCTCATCCACCAGGATGGGAGGCAGGTTCGGCGGCGGGGGCGGGGCGTTCAGGGCCACCCCCTGCTGCTGGGCCAGCGGGCCGAAGTGGTGCAGCAGCCGCTGAATGACGAAGCCCGGGGGCACCGCTTCGGGCTTCAGGGCCAGGCGGCCGGACTCAAAGCGGCTCAGGTCCAGGACGTTGTGCAGGTGCAGCAGCAGACCTTCGCTGCGTTGAATAATGCCCTGCAACTTGGCGTGGATCTCCGGGGGCAGGGTGTCGTCCTCCAGGGCTTCGATGGTGAGGCGCACCCCGGTGAGTGGGGCCTTGATGTCATGGACGATCATGGCCAGAAAGTCGGCGTTGGCGGCCACCCGGTCCCGCTCCTCCTGGAGCAGGCGGGTCTTCTCGCCCAGGGCCAGGGTCATGGCGTTGAAGGATTCGGCCAACTCTCCCAATTCATCCCGGCTGGTCACCGGAATGGGTCCGGCCAGTTCCTCCTGGGCCGCCCGGCGGGTGCCTTCAGCCAGGTGGCCGATCTGCCGGCGCATCCCCGAGGAGAGCCCGAAGCTCAACAGGCCGGCGATGAGGGCGGAGGCCCCGCCCACTCCGAAAATCACCAGCTTCAGAGTGCGGAGGGTGGGTTCCAGTTCCCGGCGGTTGACCCCCACCACGATGAGGTTTTCCCAGGGTTTCTCCTCCCCTTCCAGAGGCAGGAAATTAATGGTGTAAGATTCGTCTCCCAGCCTTACGGTCTGGATGTTGGCGCCACTGGCGCTGGCAGCCAAGTCCTTGCTGCGCAGAATCTGGTTCAGGGAGCTCTCCGGCAGGTCTTTGAAGGAATTGACCACCAGGCGGTTGCCATAAAAGATGGCCACCTCGGCGCCCGGTCGGGACAGGGACTCCACGAAGCTTTTATCGACGAGCACTCCGGTGAGGACTACGCCCACGATCTTGTCCTGGAAGTGAATAGGGGCGGAGGCGCTCAGGGCGACGCTGTCTTTCCAGGTGGTCATGCGGGTGCCCTCGTTACCCTTGAGGCTGGCCCGCACCAGAGGATTGCTGGAGATGTTGACCCCCAGAGCTCCCGGGTCGTGGGCCCGGACCTCGATCACTCCCTGGTAATCGGTGATAGTGAGGATATTGAGGCCGGTGGCCTTCATCATGGGCGTCACCAGGCTCCGCAGGGCTTCGGCGTTGCCCGCAGCCAAAAGTTCGCCGTAGGTGGGATTATCGGCCAGCAGGTTGGCCGCCTGTTCCACCCGGTGGATCTTGCCGATGTATTCCGCCAAGACCAGGCGCGCCACCAGCTCCACCCGTTGGCGGTGCCATTCCAGGACCTGGCGGGTAGCCAGATATTGCATGACCAGAAGCAGGCCCACCAGGGCCACCAATAGCGAGAGCAGGGTGACCCCCAGGAGCTTGCCGCCCACCTGGCTTTTCATACGAATATTCAACATTATCAGAATAATAGCATATCCTGAAGCTCAAGGGAATTACCCACCGAGCAACCGGCATAAGGTTCTGTAAATTTTATTAGACCAGCAGAACGCTATCCTAAGAGAAGAGTGACAATGGTGCGGTACAGCGGCATGATGATCGCGGGAAGCACCCGGGTGTACCAGAGGATCAAGATCAGGATGAAGCCCACCTGGTCCAGGTGGT
>JBIOJX010000350.1:0-2418 GCA_044451265.1 Desulfobaccales bacterium | reverse complement strand
GCGCATGGGCTTGGGAGTGGTCATGGACATAAAAGTAGCCAGTAGTCAGTGAAAACGACCAAGAAGAAATGTAGGATGTGTCCTACGCACCAAAATTCCTGTTCCGAAAAGTTCTGAGCCGCCGAGGGCGGCGACGCCACATTTTCCCGACGATCATGGCTCCGCCTCCGGCGTCCCCCCCAGCGGCAACTGGATGGTGAAGGTGGAGCCCTGGCCCGGGGTGCTGTCGGCCAAGAGGGAGCCGCCGTGCTCCTGGATGATATCCCGGCAAATGGCCAGCCCCAAACCGGTGCCCTTTTCCTTGGTGGTGAAATAGGGCTGGAAAATATTGGCCGCCACCTCCGGCGGGATGCCCTCGCCGCGGTCGCTGACGCTGACTTCCACGAAGTTTCCCCGGATCCGGCTGGCAAGGGTGATCTCACCCCCCTGGGGCATGGCCTCCACGGCGTTTTTCAGCAGGTTGATCAGCACCTCGTGCAACTGTGGGGCGTCGAAGGCCACCGGCGGCAGCGGGGCCTCTTCTACGATGCGGACCCGGACCTGATGCTCCTGGAAGAAATCCTGGAACAGGTCCAGGGCCTGTTGGATGGCGGCCTGGATCTGCCCCGGCTGCTTCTGGACCGGCGGGCGGCGGACAAAATCCCGCATTTCGGCCACCATCTCCTCGAGATGGCGCACCTCTTCGGCAATGATGGACAACTTGTGCCGGGCCTGGTCATCCAACTGGGGGAGCTTCTGAAGCTGGCGGGCAAAGCCGCCGATGATCAGGAGCGGATTTTTGATTTCATGGGCGATGTGGGCCACGGTATTGCCCACCGCGGCCAGGCGTTCGGACTGGAGCAGCCGGTCTTCCATGGCCTTGTATTCGGTAATGTCCCGCATAATGGCGGTGAAATAGAGGCGCCCGAGGATCCCGGCCACGGAAAAGGAGATGCTCAGGGTGAATTCGGCACCGTCACGGCGCCGGGCGGTGAGGCGCCTGGTCCGGCCCAGGACGTGGGCCTCCCGGGTGGCCAGATAGCGCCGCAAAAAGCTGGCGTGGGTCTCGGTAAAGGGAGCCGGCACGATGAGTTTCAGATCCTGGCCCAGGGCTTCCTGCCGGGAATAACCGAACATCCGCTCCGCTTCCTGGTTGAACCCGACGATCACGTGCTCTTCATTGATGGTGACCAGGGCGTCGGTGGCGCTATTGATGACCCCGGTGTTGATCTCCTGCTTTTGGCGCAGTTCCTGAAGCTGGCAGGCCAGCTCCTGTAGGAAGGGGGCGGCGGGACCGGCCACCAGATTGGCCAGGCGGTCCGGGGAAAGATCGGCCTGGCCGGCTAACAGGCCACGGCTATCCAGGATGAGGTCGAACTGTTCCGGCTGCAACTCGCCTAAAAGATGCACTGGACCGTCCGCCGGGATATCGGTCCTGGCGCCGTACAAGACGATTTCCACGGGCGGGTAGCCTTCCAGAGAGAAGGGCAGCAACTCCTCCTGGTCGAGGAAATCCTGCCCCTTGACGACCAGGGCGATGCGGATGGGCGCGGGAGATGAGGGCATGGTCAGCAATCAACTGTTAGCTGTTAGCGTTAAGGGATAAGCATTCTTGATCCCCGGTTCAATAGCTGAGGGAAAAAGCTGTCAGCGGTCAGCTTTTAGGTTCCGGCAGTGGGTTGGGAAAGCCCAATCCCCGATCGGGATTCTGACTGACAAGCCTGCTCCACTATAAACTAATTTTTTTGGATGAAGTAGATAATTGGGGCGATAAAAGCAATTGGGGGGCAATCGAGGACGAACTTTTGGTCCATGATCAGCCTAAGTCGCGGTGCAGCTTGCCCTCCAACGAGGGCGAAGACAAGATTCGCCCCGACAAAAAACTAGAGGTTTGATGGTGTATTGGTATAAATCCCCGAAAAACAAGGGGCGCAATGAATGCGCCCCTATGGTAGTGGCCTTATGATTCTCTTTCGTCTTTAAAGCTGATCGCTGACTGCTGATAGCTGACAGCTATTCTTCATAGCGCTTGAAGACCAGGGAAGCGTTGGTGCCGCCGAATCCGAAGGAGTTGGACAAGACGGAGCGCACCTCCGCTTTCCGGGCCTGATTGACCACGAGGTCCAGGCCGGTGCAGGCGGGGTCCACCTCGGTGAGGTTGATGGTGGGAGGGATGATGCCGTCCCGGATGGCCAGCACCGCAAAGATGGCCTCTACCGCGCCGGCCGCGCCCAGGAGGTGACCGGTCATGGACTTGGTGCCGCTCACCTTCAGCTTGGCGGCGTACTCCCCGAAGATCTCCCGGAGGGCCTGACATTCGTTGCGGTCACCCGCCGGGGTGGCGGTGGCGTGGGGATTGACATAATCGATCTCGGCCGGGGTCAGACAGGCGTCCTTCAAGGCCAGAACGATGCAGCGCCGGGCGCCTTCCTTATCCGG
>JBIOJX010000349.1:0-2437 GCA_044451265.1 Desulfobaccales bacterium | reverse complement strand
GTCCCCAAGGGCGGCGGCAGCGAAAACATGAGCCGGGTGCATATGCTGAAACCGGCGGAGGGCTGGGCCGGCATCAAGGAAAAGGTCGTGACCACGGTGCGGGAAGCGGGTCCCAATCCCTGCCCCCCCATCATCGTCGGGGTGGGAATCGGCGGCACCTTCGAGCGGGCCGCCCTGCTCTCCAAGAAGGCCCTGATCCGGGAGTTGGGCCTGCCGCACGCCGACCCGGAGTTGGCTAAACTGGAGCGGGAACTCCTGCTGGCCGTCAACGACCTGGGCATAGGCCCCCAGGGCCTGGGCGGCCGGATCACCGCCCTGGCGGTGCACCTCTTGATGCAGCCGTGCCACATCGCTTCCCTGCCGGTGGCCGTCAACATCCAGTGCCACGCCTCCCGGCATAAGGAAGTGATCCTGTAGGGGCGGACCTAGGTGTCCGCCCTCTTAGGAGCATACGAGGCTTAAATCCTAAGAAAATATTGAAACATCAAGCTGAGATGCCATACTATGTCCAAAACCGTGAAGCTGACGCCGCCCCTTAGCGATAAAGACGTCCTGGACCTGGAGATCGGCGACAAGGTGCTGGTCACCGGAGTGATTTACACCGCCCGGGACGCGGCCCACAAACGCCTCATCGACCTCCTGGAGGCCGGTAAACCCCTGCCCATGGAGATCAAGGGGCAGATCATCTACTACGTCGGTCCTTCGCCGGCGCGGCCGGGCCGGGTCATCGGCGCCGCCGGCCCCACCACCGCCTACCGCATGGACTCCTACGCCCCGACCCTCATCCGCCTGGGCCTGAAGGCCATGATCGGCAAGGGTAAGCGCTCCCCGGAAGTCATCGCCGCCATGCGGGAATATAAGGCGGTGTACCTGGGGGCCACCGGCGGAGCCGGAGCCCTCATTTCCCAATGTATCAAAGACGCCAAGGTCATCGCCTTTCCGGAGTTGGGGCCGGAGGCCATCCACCGCCTGGAGGTGGAAGACCTGCCCGCCATCGTCATCAACGATTGCCAGGGCCGGGATCTCTATGAAGTCGGGGTAGCCCAGTATCGTCGTATCGCATCACCTTGATAATCACGGTCCGAACTTGAGGCGGGGCTCGGTCCCCTGCGGCTGGAGGAGTCGGCATGAACGTCCCCATGGATCTGGCAGATGTCGCCGGCCGGGTGAGGGAAAAGTGGCGGAGATTCAGGGAGTATAACTTCGGCACCCTGAAGGACGACGCCCTGATGACCTTCTATGACCTGGCTCAGGAATATGAGACCATGGAGAACTTCTACCGGGTCTCGGTGTGGGTCATCAAAGAGTTCTTCGGCCTGGGCTGCCGCCTCTATCTATTTTGCTCCGAGGGACGGCTGGAGCTGGTGTGCGGCAGCGAGCACGGGCTTTACCCCGAAAAGACCCCGCCGCCCCCCCATGTCCGCCTGGAGGGCGAGGCCTATACCGCCGAAGGCTCCTGGCTCGTCCCCATCCGGGGCAACCAGATCCTGGTGAGCCAGCTGCCCTTTTATGCCAAAGACCGGGGCATCGGGGTGCTGGAATTCTACCCCGGCGAGCAGATTTCCCCCGACGATAAGTTCTTTTTCGAAAAGTACGCCAACCGCCTGGGCTACAACCTGCACATCAAGATCATCTCCTGGCAAAATATCCAGCACATCCGCTTCATCAACAGCCTGGTGGCGGATATCGAACACAACGTCATCATCCCCAATATCAGCCAGGCCCTCTATCTCAGGCACCTGAAGGACAAGATCAAGAACTTGAAGGAACTGGAGTGCGTTTGCACCCTGAGAAAGCCCGCCTGCGCTCCCTTTAAGGATTCCCAGCAGTATTTCCGCGGGCTCGTCGAGGAGTTGGAGGCCGATTATCAATCCCTGGAACAGCATTATAAAGGGGTCAGCCTGTTCATCGAGTCCCTGTTCCGCCAGTCCCATTTCCAGAAAGGCCACTTCGTCCTTAGACGGCGCACCTGCCGGGTCTATAGTGAGATTATTCAGCCGCAGTTGCAGCTTTTTCTGGATAAACTCGAGGAACGCCACATCGAGATCGACACAAGGGCCGGGGTGATGCCCGATGAGGACCTGATCCTGTCGGTGGACAAGGGTCTGATGGCCCAGGTTTACGCCAACCTGTTCTCCAACGCGGTGAAATACGCCCGCCCCAACTACGAAGGCCGCAAGTACATGGCCTACGGCCGGGACCTGATCAAGGACTATTTCGGCCCGGGCAAGGACGGGGTCAAGTTCAGCGTCTTCTCCACCGGACCCCATATCCCGCCGGAAGACGTGCCCCATATCTTCGACGAAGGCTACCGGGGCACCAACGTGGACGGCGAGGTGGGTACGGGCCGGGGCCTCTTCTTCGTGCGCAGCGTCATCGAGACCCACGGCGGCGAGGTGGGTTGTGAGGCCACTCCCGGGGGCAATAACTTTTACTT
>JBIOJX010000348.1:0-2441 GCA_044451265.1 Desulfobaccales bacterium | reverse complement strand
GCGTCTCAAGGAAGAGGCCGGGTTGCCTGATACAGGCGATCCGGTCTTTTTTTCAGCAAGACGGTGCTGGAAAGCCACGGGTTTCGGAGCATGAGCCAACGGAGTAAACTGGTAAAGATTGGCAGATGTAACAAAGGTGGGCGGTAATGAAAAAGGGATATGTTTTCCTGGCAATAGCGGCCATGATAGTGATGACTATGCCTATTGCATGGGCCACAATCATTCCGAGTACCAGCATAAACGACCTTCCGGAGGGCAGCTCCGTATTGGCTTCATCGGAAATTTCTTCTGCACACGAAGATCATGGTAATGGATATAATTCTCTTACTGGCAATATTCTTTCCGACTCCCTCACCAACTGCACGTGGGCCGTTGCCTTGACGGAACCGGATGGTGAAGGCTGGACGAACCAGACCATAAGCGATTTCATGACGTTGACCGGGTCATATGGTGGTTTTGGAGAGAAGACCATCTCTCTAACCTTCTGGCCTGACAACGCATCGGGCCAAACAGATGCTTTGGAAACCTTCCAGGTCCAAGGTGCCCGATAGATGGATCCGTACGGACAGACTTCAGGATTATATTTATATCGAAGCCGACAACGGAGGCCATATACTCCGCGGTGTACCAACAGTAGGAAACTCCCGGCACCTTAAATCCCTCTATCGCATCATTAGCCAGCATATCGGGAAACCACTCACCGAGATTGGTGACCTGGAAATAAGATTGTAGGGGTCTGGCCAGTAGTCCGTCCCCGAGCTCAGCTATAGCGATTATCTTGCCATGATCAAGGCTTATCAGTGGGTAGGAAAATTTCCAGATGTGATCTTGATATTGAACCAGGTTGCTAAAGGACGGTGGGCCTGCAGCCAGAATTTCCCCTCCCCCCGCTTAACGGGGGGAGAGGGTTGAGGTGAGTGGGTAGGAGGATGTTAAAAACTTATGTGGACAGGGGCGGCTCGGGAACCGCTCCTGGGTGCTCAAATCTCGGGGGTGGGTACGTCCTTCCAGGCCGTGCCCTTTTCCACCGTCCGGATATGGACGATCTTTCCGGTCTTGACGTCCAGATCGATGTAGCCCACCGGGGTCCTGACCACCCCGCCGGTCAGCAGGCTGCTCCCGGAGAGATGCCCCGCCTGGCGGTGGTCGATCTCCACCAGGATGACCCGCCGATAAGCACAGGCGTCACAATCCATCTCGGCCCGGTCGATCTCCAGCGGGCAGTGATGCCGCCGGGCCACGGCCGGATCGATGCCGCGGCTGGCCGCCATGGCCGCCATCGGCGAACTGCGCAGATGGGCAAAGGGGTGCAGCACCCAATCGGTGATCAGCGCTACGGTATGATGGTGCTTGAACAGGTGGGAATGGCCGCCGGTGTCGGCAATCATCCCCTGCATCACATAGTCCGCGGGCATCAGATAGCCCAGATAATCCTTGTCGCCCTGGAGGAAGGGGACCATCCCCTCGCCGGCGGCGTTCAGGATGCCGCTGATGGCTCCGCCGGCCACCTGGCTGTCTTCCGGCAGGATGGGCACCACCGTCAGGTTATTTTCAGTGGTCATGGGCAGGGAGTGCAGGGTGATGGTCCGCAGCAGGACGCCGCTGCCCAGCACCAGGATGACCAGTAGCGCCGGGATGACCGCGTGTCTCATGGCGGCCGCCGGCATTAGCCGGTTTACCAGGGCCGCCAGCGGCCTTTCCAGAACCCGCGGCAGGAACATCCCGGAATTATCCATATATCTTTGGTAAGACTCCCCGTATTGCCTCAGCATCCGCCGCTCTTCGTCGTGAGCCAGAAAGTAATAGAGGACAAACATCAACGACAGGCTGGCCAGGACGATGAAGCGCGGCCACAGGATGGCCATGCCGACCCCCCAGACCCCCAGCAACAAGTATTGCGGATGCCGGATGATTTTATAGATGCCCTGGGAGGCTATGCCCCACTTGAAGATTTTTCCCAGGTAAACCTGCAAGGCGCAGATCGTAAAACCGAGAAAGCCGATGACAAAGAAAACGGAGCCGGCGACCCGCACCACCTTCAGGAAGGCCGTGGGCGGCAGAATCATGTGGGGCAGGAAGAACATGGTGGTCCACCGGGTGGCGGCGTGCTGGCCCAGAAAATTGAACACGGGGCTGAAAACCGAATAGAAGAAAAAGGCGAAGGGACTGATCATGATCATCACCTCCAGGGCCATGAGCACGAAAACCGCGATGCTGCCATAGGCGGCGACCCTTTTGGCCAACGAGCGTTGCGTCTCCATGCAGTCCTCCGCTTATCCTGGATTTTTGAGGCGAGAAAATCGACTGTTGTTTAAGGAAACACCAGGAAGTCTAATATCCGGCGCTAAAAAAATCTCCCGCCAAGTCGCCAAGACGCAAGATTGTGAATCGGAATATTAAATATACGCAGTTAAAATGTAGCCGCAGGCTTTAGCCTGCGC
>JBIOJX010000347.1:0-2455 GCA_044451265.1 Desulfobaccales bacterium | reverse complement strand
GATGCCGCGTCTCCTCCGGGTCCAACCGGACAGTGTTGTCATCCCGAAAATGTTCAGGAGGGGCATAAAATCGACGCATATTTATTCAGTCAGTAGGGGCACAGCTTGCTGTGCCCTGGTATCTCGAAACGATCAAGACCCCTTGAGCTGTTTCACCTCTTCTTCCAAGGCCGCCACCCGCTGCGCCAGGGCCTCCAAATCCGCGGCCTTTGCCGGCATGGCCTCCGCCAGGGCCTTATTTACCAGTTCCTTGATCTTCTCCCACAGATCAGCCTGAACCTCTTGGGCCCGGGCCAGGAGTTCCTTCACCGCCTCGGGGCTCTCCTGTTGGCTGATCTCCCCCCGGCGCACCATCTCATCCACCAGCGGTTCGACCTTCTCCCGGGTGAAATCGAAGACCCCCAGGCCAAAATACCAAACCTTCTGCAACATGTCTTTCATATTGTTTCCTTTTTCGCTTAACACCTACAAAAATCGCCTGCTTAACTGGCTACTGACTACTGACTACTTCCCCTACGGCCTTCTCAAGATCAAAGCGCCCCACTCGTCCTGGGTGAGCAGCCCGGCCTCCCGCAACCCCAAACCCAGAAAACGGTCTTGAATCTGCGGCAGGTCGGTCTGCAGAAATCCCGAAATGATCAGGGCGCCGCCGCTCAATAGCCGCCCCGTCAGGGAATCGGCCAGATGCAGCAGGTCCGGGGTGGTGAGGTTGGCGAAAATCAGGGCAAATTGTTGCCGAATGGCCTGCAGCAGGGTGGGTTCCACCAGGACCCGATCTTCCAGTTCATTCAGCCGCACGTTTTCCAGGGCCGCGGCCACCGCCTCCGGGTCCACGTCGATGGCCAGCACCCTGGCCCCCAACCGCGCCGCGGCCAGCGACAGGATGCCGGTGCCGGTGCCCACGTCCAGCACCTGCCAGGGGTTGGCGACCTCCGGCAGGTCCTGGCCCCAAACCTCTTCCAGCGCCCGAAGACACAGCAGCGTGCTGGCATGGCGGCCGGTGCCGAAGGCCATGCCCGGGTAGATGGTGACCACGATCTCCCCGGCCGCAGGGGTATAATCCTCCCAGGGCGGCCGGATCACCAGGCGGGAGGTGACCTTCTGGGTCTTGAAATGGGCCTTCCAGGCCTCGGCCCAATCCTCTTCGGCCACCTGGCGCGTCTCCAGCCCCAGGGGATGGAGGTCGTGCCCGGCCAGGCGTTTCAGGTATTCCTGCAACTGCTCCTGCTGCCAGGCTCCGAACTCCTCCGGCCGGAAAAAGGCCCGAATGACCACCCCACCGGCCGGCGCCCCCTCATCTTCCAGGATCACGCCCCGGCCGCTGAACTCCGTCAGGAACATGGCCCCCTCCTCCTGCATCCCCGCAGGCATCAGGAACCGCACCTCAATCCAGGTTTCTTTAGCCATATTGAGCAATTATAGACGCGGACCGGCCGGAATGCAATAAAGCCTGTTAACCGATTAGTTTCGGGTTTTCAATATAGGGACGGACCTGTGTGTCCGCCCGCCTTTAGGGCGCACCAACATCCCCTGACAAATCACCGGGAGAGAAATTGCTCAATTTTTCCTGTTCCTGCTTAAGCTCAGTAACTCCAGGATTTTATCCGGCAACCCATTCCGGTTGTCCTGGGTCACAGTGATCAGGATCAGCTCCGATTTCTCTTTGATGGCCGCCATGTAGCCCCCGCCCTTCTCCGCCACGGTGATCAGCAGTGGCACCGGCTTGGTCCAGAGGCGCTCCAAGGTTTCGACAAATTGGGGTGACAGGCACTCCATCCTACCGACTTCGTCCACCACCACCAGGTCGCCCCCCGGCCTACAACAAAAAACCTCCAGGGCCGCCAGGCCCACCCGGCGCAGGTTCTCCAGGTTCACCCCGTATCTGCCCACCCGGTATGGCCCGGGAAAATCCACGTGACTGAGCATCGCCGCCTGCCCGTCCAGGGTGACGATCTCAAAACCCACGCGGACGCCTTGCTCCCGCACCTCTCGGGTATAAAACCCCGCGGCCCGGCTAGGCCAGCGCACCGCCACCTGCTGCACCACCGTGGTCTTGCCGCAGCGCGGCGGTCCGGTCAGCAGAATCCTGAGGTTTCACTTTTCAGGTTCCGTTTCCATTCTGATCCGTATTGGTAGCTGCAGGCTTTACCTTGAAAACCCAAATCCCCCTAAATCCCCCTTTTTCAAAGGGGGACTTTAAAACCCCCCTTTGAAAAAGGGGGACAGGGGGGATTTTTTTTCCCGGCGGGCGGCCGATAGCGGCCATGACCGTTTAGCCTGTGCCACCAAAGATTTATTTATTGACGATTGCTTCAAGATATAAACCTGCAATACTCAGATGCACCCAACCTGCTAACCGCTAACCGCTCACTGCTCACTGCTCACTCCCCTCTCAATTCCTCGCACCGTGGGCAGGACCCACGGCAGCAGGGCAAAGGCCGGCCAGGCGGCCAGG
>JBIOJX010000346.1:0-2457 GCA_044451265.1 Desulfobaccales bacterium | reverse complement strand
GTCCTGGGCTCCTTCCTGACGGTGGCGGCCAATATCCTGATCATCAACCTCACCGTGTCAGCGCTCCAGCACCGCGCCATCGCCCTGGCCACCTCGCTCAGCATGATCCTCAATTTCCTCTTTCTGGGGGTGATGCTCTACCGCCGGTTGGGGGGCTTTCGCGTGCGGCCGCTCCTGGTCACCCTGGCCAAGGTGGTTGCCGCCGGCCTGGTGATGGGCCTGGTGATCATCGCGGTGGAGCCGCTCCTGGCCGGCCGGCTGGGGAGCGGCATCGTGGGCCGCCTCTTGAGTGTGTTAGGGGATATCCTGCTGGGTGGGGGCCTCTATTTTCTGCTGATCTCCCGCTTGCAGATTCCGGAGTTCCAGGAATTGACCCAAAAATTGCGGACCCGCCTGGGGAGATAATTTTCTGTTTTCTGTAAAGGCCAGTTGTAGTGGGCGTCTTATGCACCATCGACGCATTGTAGGGGCGGTTCTCGAAACGCCCTACCTACTGCAAAGATTTGCCGCATACGGATGACAAGCAACGGTACAGTGGTTAACTGAAAGCTTAACAGGTTTTTCAACTCGAAACTCGAAACTCGAAACTAAAAACTGAGGTCTTTATGGAGCCGGCGGCGAAAATCGGCCCGATTCTCAAGCTGCTCGAGAAGCATTACCCCAACGTCCACGTCACTCTGGATTTCACCAACCCGCTACAGTTGCTGGTGGCCACGATCCTCTCCGCCCAATGCACCGACGAGCGGGTGAATAAGGTGACCCCGGCGGTCTTCCAGCAATACCCCACCGCGGCCGACTACGGCCGCGCCCCGCTGGAGGAACTGGAGCAGGCCATCTACCAGACCGGCTTCTATCACAATAAGGCCAAAAGCCTCAAGGGCCTGGGCCAGGCCCTGGTGGAAAAATACGACGGCCAGGTGCCGGCCTCCCTGGCAGAGTTGGTTAAGCTCCCCGGCATCGGCCGCAAGACCGCGAACGTCGTCCTGGGCAACGCCTTCGGCATCCCCGGAATCGTGGTGGATACTCACTGCGGCCGGGTGTCCCAGCGCCTGGGTCTCACTCAGGCCAAGGACCCGGTAAAGATCGAGTTCGACCTGATGCCCCTGGTGCCTGAGGAGCGCTGGACCAGATTCTCCCTGCAACTCATCTGGCACGGCCGGGCCATCTGCACCGCCAAAAATCCCAAATGCCCCAGTTGTCCCCTGTTGCCCTACTGCGATTACGGCCAGAAGGCGCTCAGCACTAAGTAGGGGCACAGCTTGCTGGGCCCGTTTTCGTCCCGCCAAACCTTCCGGGGCCAGTCACCAAAATGAATTGACATGCCCACGGAACGATGGCATAAGGGAAGTGAAGAGAGCCACGAAAAGGAGGTCGGAAATGAGGCAGAAGATTTGGCGCAGGAAACTGGGATTATTACTGGCGGCTCTGCTGCTCTCCGCCGGTTGCGTGGAGATGATGCTCTTGAGTCTCGGAGGCGCCGCGGCCATCGGCAGTTATAAATGGATTGAAGGGACCATGGAGAAGGACTATCCGCGGTCCATGCAGGATACCTGGAACGCCGCCCTGAAGGCCTGCAAAGACTTGCAACTGAATATCAAGACCCAGCAGTATAACCCCACGGAATCAACCATCGAGGCGGTGGCCCCTCCAGACACCAACGTCAAGATCCAGTTGGTGGCCCGGCCCAACCAGATCACCACGGTCAAGGTGCGTTTCGGCCTGATGGGGAACCAGGATGCCTCGGCCTACTTCCACCGGCGCATCATGGAGCACCTGAGCCTGCCGGTGCAATGATTTGAGGGGGAGTAGGAGCAAAGGTGATTGTGATATTACGCCATTAACCCACAGGGCCGGAAGCGCTGCTTCCGGCCCTGTGCGCCTCAAAAGTTTTTGAGTTATTTATAAATTCCTTCCCGGGGGCCGAAGGAGAGAAGAGCTAGGCAGTCGCTTTCAGGTTGGTAAATCAGGCCTCTTTCCTGGCCGGACACCGCGTAAGAGTAGCGCCATAAATCCTTGAATTCCCCTTTAAGCGGTTTTCCCATTTTGGGATTGACCGCCACCGCGGCGACGGCTTGTTTCAAAGCTTTCCTTTCCAGTTTGCTCCGCAACTTCTTTCTGAGCCGCTTGAACTTAGCGGTCTCATAAATCTTCAAGGTCCAATTCCTTCACCAGGCCGGCCGCCTTTTCGGCCCTGGCCTCCAGGATGTCCTTGATTTCCGCCGCGCTCAATTCCGGATTTTGCAGCGCCAGCAGCCCGATGCGCAGGGCATGTCTGAGGCTGCTGGAGAAGTCCCGGTCTTCTTTTTGGGATAGGATGGCGATTTGCCCGACCAGCTCCTCGTCCAACAAGAGAGATTTTCTAATCATTGGTGTATCCCAGAATATTTTTTTATATTATTATATAATATCAACTGAGAAAAAGAAAAGGCCGAAAGCGCCTGCTCCCGGCCTTTATTT
>JBIOJX010000345.1:0-2460 GCA_044451265.1 Desulfobaccales bacterium | reverse complement strand
GTCCAGGGCCGGGTGTACGGCAACTTTTCGGCCCGGGATTACTACCGGCTCAAGCCCCGGCTGGTCAAAAAGGTGATGGAGAGCTACCGCCGCCTGAGCGGGGCCTATGACCTCATCGTCCTGGAGGGGGCCGGCAGCGCCGTGGAGTTGAATCTCAAAAAGAACGACCTGGTCAACTTCAGCATGGCCAAAAGAGCCGGGGCCGCGGTCCTCCTGGTGGCCGACATCGACCGGGGCGGGGTCTTCGCCGCCACCATCGGCTCCTTTCACCTGCTGACCCCGGTGGAGCGGCGGCTGTTGGGCGGTTTCATCATCAACAAGTTTCGGGGGGACGCGGCCCTGTTTAAGGAAGGAGAGCGCATCATCGAGCGCCGCACCCAGCGGCCGGTCCTGGGGGTGCTGCCCTATGCGCCGGACCTGGTCCTGCCCGAGGAGGACAGCGTCGCCCTGGGGCGCAAGCACAGCACTGGGTCCTGGGCCGAGTCCGGTGGCCTCCGCATCGGCGTGCTGCGTCTGCCCCACATCTCCAACTACACCGATTTCGACCCCCTGGAGCAGGAGCCGGGGGTGACGCTGCGCTACCTGGATCAGCGCCAGGGACTGGATGGAGCCGACCTGGTCATCCTGCCCGGGACCAAAAACACCATCAGCGATCTGCTCTATCTCAAGGAGACCGGGCTCTTTCAACAGATTCAGGCCCACGCCAAGGGCGGCGGCCACCTGCTGGGCATCTGCGGCGGTTACCAGATTATGGGGCAGGAGGTCCGGGATCCTCTGGGTATGGAAGGGCCGCCCCGGACGGAGATCGGCCTGGGGCTGCTGCCGGTCGTCACCACCATGGCCGGCGCCAAGACCACCACCCAGGTGCAGGCCCGGGCGCCCGGCCCCACCGGGGTGCTGATCGAGGCCTATGAGATCCATATGGGAGAGACCGTACCCCGGGGCGACGGCCAGCCGGCCTTCCAGATTATCAGCCGCAACGGCCGGCCGGTGCAGGTGGGGGACGGCTGGGTCAGTCCGGATAATCGCCTTTGGGGCACTTATCTGCACGGCCTGTTCGACCGGGACGAATTTCGCCGGGATTTTTTGGCAGAGATCACCCGAGCCTGTTGCCGGGCAGGGTCGGCTGCCCCGACCAGGTCTTTCCGGGATTTTCAGGAAGCCCAACTGGACCGCCTGGCCGACCTGCTGCGCACCCATCTCGATCTGGGTCGGATTCGGTCCCTAATTCAACTATGAGGGCGAAAACCCAATGAATACCTCGCGCAAAGCCGCCAAGACGCAGAAGAGTAATAAAAAGTTCTTGCGTCTTGTCTTTGCGTCTTTGCGCCTTTGCGTGAGATTAAAAGGCAGCTTCTCTAGATGAGCATAAACAACACAATACCTGAAACCACTCCCCCCCACGGGGGCGACGTCTACCACTTGGCCCGTAGCCTGGGGCTCGAACTCGCCGACCTCCTGGATTTTTCCGCCAATATCAATCCCCTGGGGTTCCCGCCGGGAATTAATCAGGCCGTCCGGCAAGCCCTGGGAGAAATCGTCCATTACCCGGATCGCCGCTGCCTGGAATTGCGCCGGGCACTGGCGGCCTATCACGGCCTCAGCGTGGAGCAGATCCTGGTGGGCAACGGCTCCACGGAACTCCTCTACCTGGCAGCCCGGGCCCTGGCGCCCCGGCAGGCGCTGATCGTGGCCCCGGCCTTCAGCGAATACGAGCACGCCCTAAAGGCCGCCCAGGTGCCGGTGACCTTTCAGATCACTACTGAAGCCGGCAATTTCACCCTGTCGGAACCTCTGGACCCCCAGGGCGCGCAACTGGTCTTCCTGGCCCACCCGGCCAGTCCCAGCGGGGTCCTGATGGCGCCGGAGCTGCTGCTGGAGGTAGCGGCCCGGCTGGACGCCGCCGGGGTTTATCTGCTTCTGGATGAGGCCTTCGTGGATTTCGTGGAAGAGGCCTCTCTGAAGACCCACCTGGCCCGGTTCCCACGCTTGCTGATCCTGCGCTCCTTCACCAAGTTCTTTGCCATCCCGGGGATGCGCCTGGGCTGCCTGCTGGCGGCCCCGGAACTCATCCGGCGCCTGGCTGCGGTGCAGGAGCCCTGGTCGGTGAACACCCTGGCCCAGGCCATGGGAAGGGCCTGCCTCCAGGATCTGGATTATCTGGCCCGTTCCCGGGCTTTGGTCCGTCAGGAGCGGGCCTACCTCCTGGATGGCCTTAGATCGCTGCCGGGGCTGCAGCCCTTTCCCAGCGCGGTGAATTATCTCTTGGTGAAGATTACCCGGCCGGACTGGACCGCCGCCAGCCTGCGCACCGCGGTGTTGTCCGCCAAGATCATCATCCGCGATGCCAGCAATTTCCGGGGTCTGGATGAACGCTTCATCCGTCTGGCGGTGCGGGGGCGGGAGGAAAACCAGCGGCTCCTGAAGGCCCTGGGACAATTCTTGAAATAGGGGGGACCT
>JBIOJX010000344.1:0-2465 GCA_044451265.1 Desulfobaccales bacterium | reverse complement strand
CTCCGGCTGACCCGCCAGGCCATGGAACTGGATGACCCATCGTACCCCCTGAGCTGGATCGATTGAATGATCATCGATGTTCCCTCCACCGATGTCGTGAAGATCTACCGGACCCTGGTCGAAGTTGTAACTCCCCGGCCGATCGCCTGGGTCACGACGATCGACGCTGAAGGGCGCATCAACCTCGCCCCGTTCAGCTTTTTCAACGCCTTCGGCGCCAATCCGCCGGTTGTCGTCTTTTCTCCCGGCCTCCGCCGTGACGGTACCAAGAAGGACACCCTGCGCAACCTCGAGATCGTGCCCGAGTTTGTCCTCAACGCGGCCGTGGAAGACCTGGCCGACCTGGCGAGCCGGTATAGTTGAGTTCGGCAGCTAACCAGATGAAATCCAAAAAAGGAGGGTTTTACATGGCGGAAGAAAAAGAAAAAGTTGTTTTTATCGCCACCCATGCGGGGGAGGACCCGGAGCGGGCCATCTTTCCCATCATGCTGGCCAATGCAGCCCAATCCATGGACGTGGAAGCCGTGGTGGTGCTGCAAGGCAACGGCGCGTATCTGGCCAAAAAGGGCTACGCCGATGATATTACCTTTCCCGGCCTGGCCCCTTTGAAGGGCCTGATCGAGAGCTACGTCGCCAATGGAGGCACGTTCCTGGCCTGAATCCCCTGCCTCGAGCATCGCAAGATCAGTCAGGCTGACTTGATCCCGGGGGTAGAATTGATTAAGGCAGGGCGGGTAGTGGTCGAAATGACCAGCGCCAAATCCACGGTGGTTTATTAAACAATGGGATAGTGGCACAGGCTTCCAGTCTGTGTTCATCACAGGCCAGAGGCCTGTGCCACTTTAGCTTAAGCAGTGACCAGCTTGTGCACGTCGATGCCGTATTTTTTCATGCGGTGCCAGACGGTGACCCGGCTCACCCCTAAGAGGGTCGCAGCTTGGGACTGGTTGCCGCCGGCCTGGCGCAGGGCATTGACCAGGGCAGTTTTTTCATCATTAGTCCCGGCGGCCGTGGTCTCTGGTGGAGTTTCCCGGGATGGTTCCAGGCCGCTCAGTTTGGGGGGCAGGTGCCCGGGGGCGATGAGGCCGGTCTCGGCCACTACAAAGGCGTATTCCAGCGCCCCCTGGAGTTCTCGGACATTGCCGGGCCAGGGGTAGTCCAGAAAGATCTTCATGGTCTCCCGATTGAGGCCGGCGATCTCTTTGCCGCTGCGCCGGCTTAGCTGCTTCCGGAAATGCTCCACCAGCAAAGGGACGTCTTCGAGGCGCTCCCGGAGGGGGGGCAGGTGGATGGGAATGACGTTGATGCGGAAGAACAGGTCTTCCCGGAATTTGCCTGCCGAGACCAGGGCTTCCAGGTTACGGTGAGTGGCCGTGATGATGCGGACGTCGGCGGTGATGGGCCGGGATTCCCCCACCCGCTCAAATTGCTTGGTTTCCAGGACCCGCAGGAGCTTTACCTGGATGGCCGGGGGAATATCGCCAACTTCGTCCAGGAAGATATCCCCCCGGTTGGCCGCCTCGAACCGGCCCTGGCGATGGGTGTAGGCCCCGGTAAAGGCGCCCTTGACGTGGCCGAAGAGTTCGCTTTCCAGCAGGGATTCGTTGAGGGCGGCGCAATTGCAGGTGATGAAGGGCCCCTCCCGCCGCCGGCCCAGGGCGTGGATGGCATGGGCCACCAGCTCTTTGCCGGTGCCGCTGTCGCCGTGAATGATCACCGGGGCCTCGCTTTGGGCGGCCTTCTCAGTGAGGTCGAAGACCTGCTGCATGCGGGGGGATTTGCCCACCATGCCGTGAAAGTCGCCGGTAGTATCAACGAGCTTGGAAAGCTGCTGGATCTGTTCATCCCGGCGGGCCAGCTCCGAGATGTCGGTTAAGGTTTCCACCGCGCCCAGGACCTGCCCGGTCTCGTCCCGTAGTAGGGCGGCATTTTTGAGGATAGGCACGTAAGTCCCGTCTTTGCGCATGTACAGGCAGCGTTTGCGGGTGGCCGCGCCACTCTGGAAGAGGTCGCACCACTGGCCTTTGCCTCCGGGGCGCGCCGTGGAACAGCTATCGCACTTCAGGATGGTGCAAGGGCGACCGATGATTTCCTCCCGGCGGTAGCCCATGATCTGTTCAAAGGCCTGGTTGACCATGAGGATGGTGCCGTCGGGGCTGGCCACCATGAGGCCGTCGTTCATGGTGTTGATGATTTCTTTCAGGTAGCGGTTGATCTTTTCTTCCTGCATGGCTGGGACCCTGTTTTAACAGATGTTTTAACATTAGGATAGCATAAAGCGCCCAGGATGAAAAGCTGGATTTAATCCCATGAAAGCTGACCAACAACTGGATATTTGTGGGGAGGTGACTCCCGTCGGCCTGGCCATCTGCAAATGCACCCTGGCCCGACTGGCGTCCGGGGCGGTCTTGAAAATCCGCCTGCGGGATCGGGATACCCTGGCGGATTTGCTGATGATCGTGGAG
>JBIOJX010000343.1:0-2468 GCA_044451265.1 Desulfobaccales bacterium | reverse complement strand
GTCGGCGGCACCGGCAGGGGCGGCGGCGTCGGTTTTTCCGGCAGCGGCGGCGGCTGGATCCTCTCGGGCAGCGGCGGCGGCGCCACCACGCCCGGCGGGGCCGTGGGAACCGGCGGCGGGGCCGGGGCCGCTTCCGGGCCCTGGGTCACCGGGGTGGAGGAAAGGTACTTGGAATCCACCCAACCCAGGCGGCCGTCCCGGATGACCCGGATCTGGAACCAATCCTCGGAGGCCCCCACCTTTTCCACTTCATCACCCCGGTCCAGGACGGAAACCTTGGGGCAGTCCATGCCGGGGCAGGCCCGCAGATTGAGGTGGTTGGCCTTGATGTAGAAGACCGGCCGAACCGCCTGGGGCGGCGGCGGCGCCGGCGTCCGCGGCGGCGGAGGGAGTGCTGGTGGGTAATATTTGGGGGCGCAGGCCGTCAGGCTCAGGGCCATTCCCAGGCCCAAAATCCCGGCCCAAAGCCAGTGGTGTGCAGTGGCGGGCTTCACTTACGTGGCACCTCCGCCTTCTTCTTTGCTGTCCTTGATCTTCCAGCCGCTCGGTCCTTTTTCCAGGATCGTTTTGTAAGCGGTTCTCACCAGGGTGTAGTCGTGGGTGCGCTGATCGTAAACCTGGATATTCCAAACGATGTCGGCCGCCACCTGGGTATCGCTGAGGCGCTGGACATTGGAAATGCGGTAGTTGACTTCTTTGATGTCATAATTCTTCCACAGCTCCAGCATCCGGTTCTCCAGGTGGCCCAGATTGGGATAAGCGGAAGAGTAGCAACTGAGCCACTTGTTGATGTCTTTGTTGAGATGGGCGGCCCGGATCTTCTCCGAGATCTGCTCCACCTCCCGCTTCAGGTCGTCCTGGGGAGCGGTCACCGTCGCCGGGGTCCGGGTAACCGGCGACCGGGCCGGGAGATGGCTCCAGACAAACCAGACCACCACCACCAGAACGAAGACACCTAATAGTGAGAGGATGCGGCTGGGACGGCGCGACCGGCGCCGCGGCATCGCTTCGGTCCGCCGCGGGTAGAAGAGCGGCGGGCGCTCGGCTTCGTATTCCTCTTCCTGCTGGGAGACCCGGGCCACCCGCAAGGGCAGGCCGCACTCGGTGCAGTATTTTTGACCCGGGAAGGTGGGACTGCCGCAGCGGGCGCAGCCGCGGCCCGCGGCGTTGCGAGAACTCTTCAGCAATTGGCCGCAGCGCTGACAGAAGCGGTGCTCTTCCCCGTGAATTATTTGACATTGATCGCAATAGGGCATATTTATCACCAGATGATTCCCTGTCTATCTACCACATTCTCCGGGCAAAGAAAAGTATAATAAATTCAAGAGCGCTTGACATTTGGGAGCAAATTATTCATTAATTTACATTAATTATACCTGAGCGACAGGCCCGCGGCAAACCGCGGCTGCCCGGCGCGACGTCAGGCCGGCCCCTAGCAGATCAGAGTGGGCCAACCTTGGTTAAGTTAAGGGAATTGGCTGAATTTTGGCTGCTGCGGCCGGAATAACTCCGGGCAAGGCAGCTGCCTCTGAAAATTGTTCTCCAGTCCTTATCTTCATAACCGCAGGCCGAAAACTGCATTAAATGCATCTGCCCCCTTGACAAAGGTGGGGCCGGCCCGATATATTTTCATGGTTAATATTAGGAGTGCCTTTATATGAAAAGCTATACAGCCCATGAGGGGGAAGTTCCCCGGAATTGGTACGTCGTGGATGCCCAGGGCAAGGTCTTGGGCCGCCTGGCCAGCCGCATTGCCATGGTGCTTCGGGGCAAGAACAAGCCGGTCTTTACCCCCCATATGGACACCGGGGATTTCGTGGTAGTGGTCAATGCCGCTCAGGTGCAACTGACCGGCAGAAAATTGGACAACAAGATTTATTATCGGCATTCCGGTTTCATGGGCGGGCTGAAGGAGATTACGGCCCGGAAGCAGCTTCAGAAGAAGCCCGAAGAGGTGCTGCGCCATGCCGTCCGGGGCATGTTGCCGAAAAATAGCCTGGGAAGGCAGTTGCTCACGAAGCTGAAGATTTACGCCGGGGGGGAGCATCCCCATCAGGCCCAGCAACCGGCAGCCTTTCCTTGGGAGGATTGATGGCAGCGCCAGCAAGCATTAATGCCACCGGCAAACGCAAAACCGCCATCGCCCGGATCTATATGCGGCCCGGCAGCGGCCGGATCCTGGTGAATCAGCGGAATTTTGAAGAATACTTCCCCATGGAGACCACCCGTAATCTGGTGCGCAAGCCCCTGGAGCTGGTCAGCGTGGGTGCCGATTTCGATATCGTGGTCAACGTCCGGGGCGGCGGTATAGAAGGGCAGGCCGGCGCGGTGAAACACGCTCTGAGCCGGGCCCTGGTTCTCTTCAACCCCGAGCTGCGCGCCGTCCTGAAAAAGGCCGGCTTCCTCACCCGGGACGCCCGCATCAAAGAGCGGAAGAAGTACGGCCTCCGGGGCGCCCGCCGCGGCTG
>JBIOJX010000342.1:0-2488 GCA_044451265.1 Desulfobaccales bacterium | reverse complement strand
GGTCTATGTCAACTAGATAGCCATATTTAGGCAATATCATGAATAATTCTGGTTAGTTTCTAGTTTTTTTCGAGCTGACAGCACTGGCTACTGGCTACTGACCACTAACCACTGCCTTCACGCCTCCGGTCTGCAATAATTCCTCTAGCTTTTTGACCTCCTGCTCCTGGCCCCGGGCCTGGTAGATCTCCAGCAGGAGCCGGCCGTTGAGGGCCGCCGCCGGCTTATCCCCCTGGGCCAGAGCCAGCCGGGTCAGGTCCTGCAAGGTGTCGGCGAGGCCGTCGGTATCCTCCAGACGCCGGAAATCCCGCAGGGCGTCGCGCAGATAAAGGTCTGCCCGGGCATAATCCTTTAGATCCAGGAAGGTGCGCCCCAGTCGCTCCCAGCGCAGGGCCCGGCCCCGGGCGTCTTTCCGGTCTTCGTCCACTCTCAGGGCCTGGTGGTAATAGTTCAGGGCCAGATCATAGTCCCGGCGGACCCGGGCCACATCCCCCAGGTGGGTCAGGGACAAGGCCAGCAACGCTTCCGGCGGCAGCAGCCGGGCCTGGTCCAGGGCCTCCAGATAGGCCGTCTGGGCTTCAGTCACCCGCCCCTGGGAGAGCTGCACCAGCCCCAGGTTGTTCAGGGTCTCGGAGAGGCCGGAGGGGTCGTGCAGTTCCCGGTTGACCTCCAAAGCTTCCTGGAAGTAAACCATGGCCTGCTGCGGGTTGTCCTGCTCCTGGGCGATGACCCCCAGGTTGTTGAGGTTGGCGGCGATACCCACCCGGCGGTCGATGAGGCGGTTCAGTTTCAGGGCCTGGGAGAACTTCCTGGCGGCCACATTGAAGCGACTCTGCCGGTAGTACTCGTAGCCCTGGTCATTCAGGGAAATCGCTTGACTCTGCAGGTTCTCCTGACTCGGGGCCGCGGCGCAGCCCCAGCCCAACAGGCAAAGCACCAATAGCCAACGCCCGTATCCCGGCATGATCAGTCCTTTCCCGGATCGGTATCCATTCTGATGGTATGTTCTTTGGGTTGGGGCACATTTCTCCGGAGCAGCCAGGACTTTTGGACCGCCTTGGTCGTTTTATCGACATCACTTACCGTGGTTTCCGCCTCCGTAACCAGTTCCGGCAGGCTTTTGCCGGCTTTTTTAATACTGTCGAGAAAGGCATCCGCCTTCTTCATCATCTCCGGGAGGCCGCGGGTGGCCTCCTGCAGATGGCCCGCGGTCTGGCTGGCGTTGGACATGGTGCTGGAAAGATTGGTCAAAGTCTGTTGGGTCCGCTCTTTGTTCCCGGCGCCAAAGAAACTTGTATCCACCTCGCCCACGAACTTTGTGGCGCCGCCCACGGTCTGCGTAATCTCCTTATATAGGGTAGGGTCATTGACGAGCAGACCCAGGGTGCCTTTCCCTTCGTTAACCTTGGTGACAATCTGCCGAACCTGGTCCATAATTTTGGAAAAATCGCTGCCTGGTTTGCCCAGGCCGCTGGTAACGTCCGCCAGGTTGTGCAGGATTTTTTGCAGATCCTCCAGGCCGGGTCCGGCCTTGGCCAGCATCTGGGTGATGTCCAGGGGCTCCACGGAAGCTATCCAACCCTCCGGGGGAATCGGCGGCTGGCTGATGGAACCAGCAGTGAGGTCCAGGCTCTTTTCCCCCAGCAGACCCATGAAGCCGATGGAGGCCTGGGAATCCGCCCGCAACCGGTCGCTGTATTTCTTGATGACGTTGAAGGTCACCAGGGTGCTGCCTTCCCGGCTGATGGTGATGTCTTTGACGTTGCCCACCGTCACCCCGGCCAGGTGAACTTCGGAGCCGACCTTGAGGCCGCTGACGTTTTTGAAGATCGCCCGGTACTCTACATATTCCTGGAAAAGCCCTTCCTGTCGGGCGATGATGATCACCATGATCAGCAGGGCCACCAGTGAGGCCACCACAAACAGGCCCACGATGGTTTCATATCTTCGGGAAATCATGTCGCCTCATCCTCCTGGGACGTCTCCCGGTGGAGAAAACGCAGCACCTCCGGATGGGAGGACTGCAGAAACTCGTCATAGGTGCCCTGGAAGCCCCAGCGGGCCTCATACAGCAGGGCCAGGCGGTCGGCCACCAACTGCGCCAGACGGAGATCGTGGGTGACCACGATGGAGGTAACCTTGAGAGCCTGTTGCAAGCTCCGCATCAATTGACCGATCTCGTCGGCGGTAATCGGGTCCAGGCCCGCCGTGGGTTCGTCATAAATGATGATCTCCGGGTCCAGGGCCAGGCTGCGGGCCAGGGCCGCCCGGCGCTGCATGCCGCCGGAAAGTTCGGTGGTCTCCATGGCCTCAGTACCCTCCAGGCCCACCTGCTCCAGCTTCTCGGCCACCCGCCGGGCGATCTCCGTCTCGCTCCAGTCGGTGTGCTGCAAAAGGGCCTTTGCTTCAGCGGTAATACGTTCTGCAACGAGTACAGATGTAGGCTTGCCCGTAACTTCCTTTATGGAGCGGTTTAGGTAGTTGGCAT
>JBIOJX010000341.1:0-2521 GCA_044451265.1 Desulfobaccales bacterium | reverse complement strand
CCGGGCCCGGTCCCTGCCGAAGCTCCAGGAGCTCCTCGCCCGCCATGCCGGCGCCGCCTTCCTCCTGGTGGCCCACGCCGGGATCAACCGGGTCATCCTCAGCGAGGCCATGGGCCTGCCCCTGGACCATCTCTTCCGCCTGGACCAGAACTATGGCTGCCTCAACATCATCGACTACTTCCCGGACCTGGCGGTGGTGCGCCTCTTAAACGGCGGCGTCAACGGCGCGGCTGAGGCGGGGAAATGATTCACCACAGAGGCACAGAGGACACAGAGATGCACAGATTTTTTCTCTGTGACCCTCTGTGCTCTCTGTGTCTCTGTGGTTAAATCTTTTTAAAGACGTGCCTTTGCAAATAATCAGCCCAGGCGTCCGGGTCCTTGGCGCTTCTTAGATAGAGGGCCATCTGCTCCTCGTCCAGGTCGTAGTAGCCGGGATAGCCGGTGGGCGCGGCCCCGCCGGGGCAGTGCACCAGGGCGCTGAGGTGGATGGCCGGGATCAGGCGCCAGTCCGAGTCTTCCAGCAAAGGCCCCGCCACCCGCTCCTCCACCGTGGCGATGACCGTCCGCGAGGCCCGGATGGCCAGGGGCCAGTCCGCCAACCTGGGAATGAGGATATTCCCCAGGTCATCGCCTTTGCTGGCATGGACTAACGTCACATCCGGCTTCAGGGCCTTGACCACCACCATGTCCTCGCCGCTGAAGGGGTCCGGGATGACCTTGAAATCGGCGTTGACCTCCGGGTAAATCGACCCCAAAATCCCCCGCACCGGCAGAAACGGCGCGCCCATGCCCCCCGCCTGGAGGGCCCGCAGCAAGGCGCCTCAGGGATACTCCCGGCACGCCAGTTTCCCCTGCTCCACAGCTCGCCGGAAGTGCGGGGCCATGCCATATTCTTCCAGCACCACCTGGGCGAAGTGGATACGGTCGACCAGCCCGGCGCCCACGGCCAGGTCGACGTTGAGGCCACCGGTGGGCACCGTCACCAATCCCAGGTTCTGCCGCCCTTGCCGGATAAGTTCCCGGATCAGGGCCATGGGCGCGGCCTGGGTATGGCCCCCCAGGGCCACCAGGTCGCCGTCTCTTACCAGGGCCGCAGCCGCGGCCAGCTCAGTCCAGACAGGTGGCATCTTGGTCTCCAGGTATGGGATGCTGGCTCAGATGAGCCAGGAGGTCCAGAAGAATCCGGGCGGTGGCGCCCCAGATCACTTCGCGGTTATAGCGCCAGTAGCAGACCCGGATGATCTGCCCCTGGTAGCGATAGTTGCCGCTGCTCCAGCGCTCTGCCTGATAAAAGCCCGCCAGGGGTAGAAGCAGCAGCCTTTTTACTTCCAGGGGATTGGGGTGAAAATCGTAAGGGTGCGGGATCAGGCCCACAAAGGGGGTGATGCGGTAGCCGGTGATGGTGGCCACCGGCGGCAGGGCGCCCAGGACCTCCACCGCCTCCGGGTCGAGACCGATCTCTTCCCAGGTCTCCCTGAGGGCCGTGGTCAACAAATTGGGATCACCGGCGTCCTTCACCCCCCCGGGAAAGGAGATCTGGCCCCGGTGGTCCTTCACCGTGAAGGTGCGTTGGGTAAAGAGCAGGTGGGCCTCCCTTTCTTTAAAAAACAGTGGCGCCAGGACCCCGGCGGGCACCAGGTCCGACGCGGCCGGTTCGGTGGGGTTCGGGGTCAGCTGGGCCTTGAGCAGGGAGACCAGGGGTTGGCTCATGACCATTTTTACCACGGATATCCTTCTCAGACAATAAAGACAAGAACAGGGGTGGCACTTTTCGGCGGAATGACGATGGGGCCGGCGTCTCGCCTGTGGGGCGGGCGTCTCGCCCGCCGTTTGCCAATCCCAGGGGGACGCCTCTGCTGACCCGGTCAGGCTGATTGACAAGGGCCGGAGTGAAACTTATGTTGAGTTAGGGCCGAGAAAAATGCGGCCTAAGAAGTGGTTACGTCTTAACGTTGACAAGGGAGAACACTAATCATGAAAGTCCACGAATATATGCTCCAGGCCCTGAAGGACGCGGTGCAAATGGAATTGGAGGGCCGACAGTTCTATCTGGAAGCCGCCAAAAAAGTGGAAAATGCCGGGGTGCGCCAGATTTTCGATTACCTGGCGGAATCGGAAAAATACCATATCGACAAGTTTAAGGAAATCTACCGCAGTCTGGAGCAGGACCCTAACTGGACCGCGCCCCTGGCGGCCTTCACTCCGCCTAAACACGAGCCCTACGTCTGTGTCATGGCCATGACCCAGGCCGACCAGGGCGCCGGCGGTCAGGATGATCTCCAGGCCCTGCGCACCGGCATCAAGATGGAGGAGTGCTCCATCGACTACTACACCAAGCTGGCCCGGGAGACCAAGAGCCCCCTGGCCCGGCGCTTCTTCATGAGCGTGGCCCACGAGGAACGGGCCCATTACCTCACCTTGATGGACATGCACAACTACCTGACCCTGCCGGAGGACTGGTTCTACGTCAAGCAGATGAGTAATGTGGACGGGGCTTAATAAATAAAGGGGAAAAGGG
>JBIOJX010000340.1:0-2522 GCA_044451265.1 Desulfobaccales bacterium | reverse complement strand
CTGCTCACCATCATCGCCTCCATCATCGCCCAGACGGTCAACAACCTGCTGCTCATCGACCGGGAAAAAGAGCGTCTCCAAAACGAGAATTTGAAATTGAAAGGCCAGTTGCAGGAGCGCTACCAGATGGGCAACATTATCGGCACCTCGGGGCGCATGCGCCAGGTCTTCGAGATGATCGACCGGGTGGCCAAGAGCAACGCCACCATCCTCATCCGGGGCGAATCCGGCACCGGCAAGGAAATGGTGGCTTCGGCCGTCCATTACAACAGCCTCCGGGCCGACAAGCCCTTCATCAAGGTCAACGTCGCCGCCCTGCCCGAGACCCTGGTGGAGAGTGAGCTCTTCGGCCACGAACGGGGCGCCTTCACCGGGGCCTTGCAGCGCAAGCAGGGCCGCTTCGAGCTGGCCCAGGGCGGCACCATCTTCCTGGACGAAATCGGCGACCTGAGTCCCAACGTCCAGCTCAAGCTGCTGCGGGTCATCCAGGAGCGGGAGTATACCCGTCTGGGCGGCACCTCCACTCTGAAGGCCGACGTCCGGTTGCTGGCCGCCACCCACCGGGATTTGGAGCAGGCCCTGACCAAGGCCACCTTTCGGGAGGACCTGTACTACCGCCTCAACGTCTTTCCCATCTATCTGCCGCCGCTCAGGGAGCGCATGGCCGATATCCCCTTACTGGCGGACCATTTTCTCGGCAAGTACGCGGGTGAGCACCAGAAACCGGTGAAACGCCTGTCGGCTCCGGCCCTGGACCTGCTGATGCAATATCCCTGGCCCGGCAACGTCCGGGAACTGGAAAACATCATCGAGCGGGCCGTGCTGGTCTGCGATGAGGACACCATCCTCAGCGTCCACCTGCCGGCTTCTTTGCAGCGTCAGGAGCCCGGCGCCTCCGCCACCAGCGGCATGGCCTCCCAGGTGGAGAAATTGGAAAAAGAGCTGATCACCGAGGCCCTGCGTCAGACCCGGGGCAACCAGAGCAAGGCGGCGAATCTGCTGGACACCAGCCTCCGGATCCTGGGCTACAAGATCAAGCAGTACAGCATCGAAACCCGGAGCTTCCGGGCCGCCTGAGTCCAACTGCCACCAAATTCCCAGCAGCTAACCTGGCGGAGGGGTCGCGAAGCGGTCCCTTCGCCTTTTTTGTCCCGCGTCCTTTTTTCTCGTTCACAAGTGCAACTTGGGAACGAATTGAAAAAGTTCAAGGTTATTTTTCAGAAAATTCCTCCTCCCGGTTGTTTGTGGTCCGGCCAATGATTAAGGTAAAAGACCAATAGCAGGCAGCCGGGAGAACTTTAGTTTTCCTGGAGTTAGCAAACCGGGTCTCGTCTCAACCGATTTTTTCCTCTTCCCAATTTCAGCTTCGTTTATGGTCCGCGGTGCCCAGAGAGCCGGGAGGTTAGCTGTTGGTCTCGCCAAAACATTCAAACTTGTGAGTATAAAATGCCGGTTTTCTACAAATATGTAAGATGCATTTGGCTAACTCACTGACTTTACTTAAAAACAGTTTTGGTATAAAAATTGCTGAAATTAACTAAATAATCTTAATTCTCAGGAGGATTAACGTGCACTGCCATAGCTGCCAGACGGTAGAGGATGTTTTTAAGGCCGTTCGGGACAAGGAAGTTAGCTTTATCCAGATCTGGTTCTCGGACATTTTGGGAGTCATGAAGAGTTTTGCCATCCGCCCTTCCGAGCTGGAAGAGGCTATGACCGAAGGCATGGGGTTCGACGCTTCCTCCATTGAGGGATTTGCCCGCATTCAAGAAAGCGACATGATCGCCAAGCCCGACCCCACCACCTTCCAAATCCTGCCCTGGCGTCCGGATGAACGGCCGGTGGCCCGGATGTTCTGCGACATCCTGCAGCCCGACGGCACCCCCTATCCCGGCGATCCCCGCTATGCCCTGAAGCGCGTGCTGGCCAAGGCGGCGGAAAAGGGCTACACCTCTTACCTGGGGCCGGAGCTGGAATACTTCTACTTTGCGGATAGCTCCTCCACCGAGATTCTGGACACCGGCGGCTATTTCGATTCTCCGCCCCTGGATATGGCCAACGACCTCAGGCGCCACACCATCTTCGCCATGGAGCAACTCGGCATCCGGGTGGAGTACAGCCACCACGAAGTGGCCGCGTCCCAGCACGAAATCGACATGCGCTATGACGAAGCCATGGCCATGGCCGACAAGGTCATGACCATGCGGGCCACGGTCAAGTCCATCGCCATGATCAACGGGGTCTATGCCACCTTCATGCCGAAACCGATCTTCGGGATCAACGGCAGCGGCATGCACACCCACCAGTCCTTCTTCAAGGGCAACAAGAACGCCTTCCACGATGCCAAGGACCAGTACAATCTGTCGGCCGAAGCCAAATGCTACATCGCCGGCTTGCTGAAGCATGCCCGGGAAATCACCGGTATCTGCAGCCAGTGGGTCAACTCCTACAAGCGCCTGGTGCCGGGCTACGAGGCCCCGGTCTACGTGGCCTGGTCCCGCCGCAACCGTTCCGCCCTGGTG
>JBIOJX010000339.1:0-2573 GCA_044451265.1 Desulfobaccales bacterium | reverse complement strand
GTCCTCAACCTCTGCCAGCGGGTGACGGTCCTGGACTTCGGCTGCACCATCGCCAGCGGCCCGCCCCAGGAGATTCAACACCACCCCGCGGTTTTAGAAGCCTATTTGGGACGAGATGGCGGTATGGCCCCGGAAGAGAACGATTCAGCCGCACTTGCAGAATAATCCATAGGGGTAAAGGGGAAAAAGGGAAAGAGGGTAAAAGGTTACAAAGCAAGACCTGGTTTTTTGTTTTTTCCCTTTCCCCTTTTAACCTTTTCCCCTTTTACCCATGCATTTAATAAGATAGATAACCAAAATATATGGACACACCTCCTCTACTGAACGTCGAAGACCTCTGGGTTTCTTACGAACGCATCAGCGCGGTGCGAGGGGTCTCTTTCTCCGTGGGGGAGGGTGAGGTCGTCACCCTCATCGGGGCCAACGGCGCCGGCAAATCCAGCATCTTGCAGGCCATCTCGGGGCTCTTGCCCGTGACCCGGGGCCGGATTTCCTTTGCCGGGGAGGAGCTGCGCGAGCTGCCGGCGCACCTGCGGGTGAAGCGGGGCGTGGCCCTGGTCCCGGAAGGCCGGGGCATCTTCGGCAACCTGACGGTCTTGGAAAATCTGCGCCTGGCGGCCTACGTGCGCCGGGACGGTGACATTCAGAGCGACCTGGAGGAGGTCTTCGCCCTCTTCCCGCGCCTCAAGGAGCGGCGCCGCCAGTGGGGCAACACCCTGTCCGGCGGCGAGCAGCAGATGCTGGCGGTGGGCCGGGCCCTGATGAGCCGGGCGAAGCTCTTGCTGCTGGATGAGCCCTCCATGGGCCTGGCCCCGCTGCTAGTGCGGGAGATCTTCCGGGTGATTAAGCGCATCAACCAGCAGGGTGCCGCCATCCTCTTGGTGGAGCAGAACGCCAACCTGGCCCTGGAGATCGCCCACCGCGCCTATATCCTGGAGACCGGGGAAATCGCCCTCACCGGCGCGGCCGCCGAGATGCGCCACCATCCCCAGGTCCTGGAGGCCTATTTGGGGGGGAGTTGAGGGCCTTTATGAAAATCCGGGCGGGTTAATTTATCCGCAGGTTCCCCTGCTTACGGGATTCTAGTTTTCAGGATTCTGCCCGTTCTGCTCCGATAAGCCCACTCCAGGGCGAAGCACACCGGCAGCAAGCCGACCATGGTGCTGAGGGCCGGCTTGGAATTCTGATAGATATAAACGCTCAAGACCCCCGCCATCGCCAGGCAGGTGAGCATAGAGAGCCAGACCAGCCATTTTCTGGCGCCGGTGTCGGCCAGAATCCTCAGGTGAGCCGCATTGACGCTGGCATAAATCAGCAGGAAGGCGCCGCTGCCCATCATCGCCACCCCGGAGAGGTCGAAAAACAGAATAAATAAAATCACCAACCCCGACGTGATGAAGAGGCCCTCGCTGCTCCGGTGCCAGACCTGCCGGGCAAAAAACCGGGGCAGCTCACCGTCCCGGGCGATCATGTAACTGACGTTGGCGCCGCCGAATAGGGTGGCATTGATGGCCGAGGCGGTGGAAAACAGAGCACCCACGGCCACCAATTTAAATCCCCAATTACCCAGGAAGGGTTTGGCCGCCTCAGCCAGGGCGTAGTCCCGGGCGGCCACGATGGCCCCAATGTCCAGGTTGCCGATAACCGCCAGGGACACCGCCAGGTAGATCAATATGACGGCGGCGACGCTGAGGTACAGGGCCTGGGGTAGCAATTTTCGGGGATTGGCCATGTCCTCCGCGGCATTGGTCACCAGTCCGAAGCCTTCGTAGCCGATGAACAACACTCCGGCCCCAAAGAAAATGCCGGACCAGGACGGCAGCAGGCTGGGGGACAGGTTTTGGGTTTGAATAAAGAATAACCCGGTGCCCGCAAAGAGCGCCAGAATGGCGAGCTTGACCACCACGATAAAGGTTTCGGAGCGGCCTACCGTCCGCGCCCCGATGAAATTGACCCCGGTGAACAACAAGATGATGGACACTCCGATCCCTTTGGGGACCCAGGCCGGCGGCTGGGCCGGCAGAAAGGTGAGGGCATAGCCCACGAATCCCTGGGCATACAGGGCCAGGGCAATGACGTAGCCGATCCACATATAGAGGTTGATGCCGCCGCTGAGCACCCCGTCGCCGAAGCCCTTGACCAGAAATTCCACCGCGCCGCCAGCCGACGGGTAGCGCACCCCGAGTTTGGCGTAGGAATAGGCGCAAGGAAGGGCCACCACCCCGCCCAGCAGGAAAGAGATCCACATGCCGTTGCCCGCGGCCTGGGCCACCACCCCCAAAATCGAGAAGATGCCGGCGCCGATCATGCCACCGATGCCGATGGCCATGGCGGAGAACAGTCCGATGCCGCCGGCAACCGGCGGATTTTCCCTCATGCTTCCAGAGTCTGGATCCGAGTCAGTCATACTAGAAATCACGGCTCCTCGATCTTCTCGATATGGTGGACCCGGAGAAAGAGCCCGGGCCTCAGGGGAGAGAGTTCCCCGTAAATCAGCACATGGTCAAGGCGCCTGATCGCTTTGTACTCCTCCTCCTGCTCCGGGCTCAGGGCCGCCAGGTCGTAGTAGCCCT
>JBIOJX010000338.1:0-2619 GCA_044451265.1 Desulfobaccales bacterium | reverse complement strand
TTGCAGTATATTCAGTATGTTATATAAATGGCCCCATTTGGCAAGGTTCTTGTATCTTACCTGGTCGAGACTAAATCAGACCAGGATGGAGACTATGAAGGACCAGAAGAGCGACAGTAAGCGGGCGGGGGCGGCAGTGGCGTCCTTTTCGATGAGCCAGGCGGCCGCCGACGGCCGGTCCTCCCAGGTGAGGCGCAAGATCCTGGTGGTGGGCAAGGGATCAACCTTCACCCCGGCGGTGCTGGATTATGCCGCCAATCTGGCCCAGCGGTTGGGTTACGATCTCATCGGCATGAGTCTCAACCCCACCCTGGAGCAGTTGGGCAAGTTCTTTTCGCCCTACAACCTGAGGCTGCGGTCGAAGTTCAGCCAACAGGCTCAGGCGGCCTGGGAACTGGTGCGGCCCGGCCTGGCGCAGCAGGGCATCAACAGCGAGCACGTGGTGAAATTCGCCGAGGTGGCCGAGGCCGTGAAGGACCTGAACCATGAGGTCAAGCGGATAGATTTTGTGATTACCGACGTGGGTATTAAGAGCGAGGAGATCACCGGAGAGATTCCTCTCCCGGTCTTCAGCATTTCCGGATATGGAGGAGAAGAGGTCATGGCACAGGAACAGGAAGTAAGCAGGCGGAAGCTGGTGGGCAAGACCATTGCCTTGGGACTGGGCAGCGTGGCCATCTATGCCGCGGTTTTTTGGAATTCGGGCGCCGTGATGCAGTACTTCACCAAGGGCGGTCTCTTTGCAGCGCTGCCCATTGCTACGGTGTTCCTGGTTTCCTTTGTGCATGGATCCTTTGCCCATAACCTCTGGTCGTGCCTGGGCATTGAAGCCACCAAGAAGGTGCAGCCCCGGATGGCCCCGCAACCGGCTGCCAGAAAGCGCCCGCGGCCGTCGCTGCGCCTCAATGCTTAGTTCCTGGTTGCATAGCCGGGCTTATATTCATCAACATCTTGCCATTATCTGAATTAGGAGGACCGACAAATGCATGATATCGCCAGCGAAGCGGTGCAATTCATAGATTTGACTGCCATGAACATCATATTTCTCTTCGTCGTGGGCTTCATCGGCGGCCTGGTGAGCGGCTTCATCGGCTCCGGCGGCGCCTTTGTCCTGACTCCCGCCATGATGAGCCTGGGGGTGTTGGGCACAGTGGCGGTGGCCAGCAACATGTGCCACAAGTTCCCCAAGGCCATGGTCGGCGCCTACAAACGCTTTAAGTACGGCCAGGTGGACGTCAAATTGGGTTTGGTAATGTCGGCCTCAGCCGGTATGGGGGTCTGGGTGGGCATCAAGATCCAGGAAATGATTCTGGCGGCCTGGGGCCAGGCCGGCTCCAACCTTTACGTCAGCCTCTCCTTTGTGGTCATCCTGGTGGTGGTGGGCGGCTACGTCTTCTACGATGCCTGGAAGACCCAGAAGACCGGCAGCGAAGAGAAGACCTCATCCCTGGCGCTGCGGCTGCAAAAGATCGAATTGTGGCCCATGATGAACTTCAAGGTCGCCAAGGTCCGCATCTCCATGTGGTTTACCTTTCCCATCGGCTTTGCCACCGGGATGCTGGCGGCCACTATTGCGGTGGGCGGCTTCATCGGGGTGCCGGGCATGATTTACGGCCTGGGGGCCACCGGCCTGGTAGCTTCGGCTACTGAATTGGTCATCGCCTTTGTCATGGGCTTCTTCGGCACCGTCAAATGGGCCATGCACGGCATGGTGGACATCCGCCTCACCCTGATCATCCTGGCGGGCTCCCTCATCGGGGTGCAACTGGGCGCCATCGGCACCACTTACGTCAAAGAGCACATGATCAAGGTGGTCATGGGCACCATCATGATCATCGTGGCGGTGAGCCGGGCCCTGGCAGTGCCGGAATACCTGAACGCCTTGGGTTTTGCCTCGCTGAGCCCCCTCACCCTGTCGATTCTCTCCAAGGCCAGCTTCCTGATCATGTGCCTGGCCCTGGCCGTCGGCTCCTTCATCATCCTGGGGGCCATGTGGAAGGCCAAGCGGGCCGAAGCCGCCGCCTCCCGGGAAGTGGGCTATGCCATAGAGCAAGCCTAGGCGGGGGGGGTCGGGGGCAGGTTTTCCGCCCTTGATTCCGGCGCCGAGACAACTTAGATTAAAATAAAACGACTGCGGAGTGGGCCGGTCCCACTCCGCAGCTTTATTAGGTTTTCGTGTAGGGGCGCACCTGCGGGTGCGCCCTATGACCCCTAAACAGACGGACACCTAGGTCCGCCCCGACGTTTTGGTTTGGTGAGCGCGGGAGAAAGGGCTTGGGGAAATATAAGCGGATTCTGGTGGCGGTGGACGGCTCCGAGCCGAGCCTGCACGCCCTCAGTGAAGCCTTCAAACTGAGTACCAGTTGGGTTACCGTGCTGGCGGTAACCCCGTTTTATGAGGGGGATCTGCGGCTCCTGGGGGTGCCCATGAGCGACCGGCTGATCCGGGAGCCCTGCGATACGGCCCTGGCTCAGGCCCAGGAACTGGCGGACGAGGCCGGGGCGCTCATCCGGCCGGTGTGCGAGCGGGGCGCACCCGATGAGCGCATCGTCAAACTGGCCGAACTCGGCAGCCGGGACCTCATAGTCATGGGGGCCAGGGGACACAGCGTCCTGGAG
>JBIOJX010000337.1:0-2622 GCA_044451265.1 Desulfobaccales bacterium | reverse complement strand
TCATGTTGTAGCGCGTCTGACCGTGCAGCATGCGGGTCTGCGCGAAGCACATGTAGAGGCGCTTGCGCGCGCGCGTGATCGCCACGTACATCAGGCGCCGCTCCTCCTCCAGTTCGTCCTCCCGCTCCTGGGAGTAGAAGCCCGGGAAGCGGCCCTCTGCGGCCCAAAGCACGAAGACCGCGTCCCATTCCAGGCCCTTGGCGGAGTGGATGGTGGAGACGGTCAGGTACTCCTGGGACGGCGGCGTCAGGTCGGCGGCGCTGGCGGGCGGCTCCAGGGTCAGGTCGTTGAGGAAGGACCGCAGGCTCTGGTAGCGGGAGGCGATGGCCAACAGGTGTTCCAGGTCCTTCAGGCGTTTGGGATAGTCATCGTAGCGCGCCTGGGCCAGGGGTTCGTAAAATTCCAGGGCCTGGCTCATCAGGGTCACCACAGTCTTATTGGGGGACAGCATGCTTTCGATCAGATCGGCCAGGGCCTTGAGTTGGGCAGGCCGCTTCTGGCTCCGGAGCCATTTCAAAGCGGCTGCAATGGTGGAGTTACTGCCCATCTGAGTATCGAACCTGCCGCAGGTCTGGCGGCCCACGCCCGGCACCAGGAGCAGCAGCCGGTGCCAGCTCAGGGTGTCCCGGGGGTTGGCCAGGACGCGCAGATATGACAGGATGTCCTTGATGTGGGCGCTTTCCACGAACTTGAAGCCGCCGAACTTGACGAAGTGAATACCGGCCCGGGCCAGTTCGATCTCCAGATCGAAGGAGTGGTAGCCGGCCCGCACCAGCACCGCCATCTCTTTCAGGGGGACGCCTTGCCTTTGCAACTCCTGCACCTGGGAGACCACCAGGCGGGACTGCTCGTTTTCGTTGGCGGCGCGGTAGAGCCGGGGCCGCTCCCCTTCGGCTTTGCGGGTGAACAGGCACTTGGTGTACTTCTCCCGGGCCCCGGCGATGACGGCGTTGGCCAGGTCCAGGATGGGCTGGGTGCTGCGGTAGTTCTCTTCCAGCTTGATGATGCGGGCCCCGGGGAAGAGGCGAGGAAATTCCATGATATTGCGGAAATCCGCGCCCCGGAAGGAATAGATGCTTTGAGAGTCATCCCCCACGGCCATGACGTTGTGGTGGGTGAAGGCCAGCAGCCGCACCAGCTCCGCCTGCAGGAGGTTGGTGTCCTGGTATTCGTCCACCATCAGGTATTGGAAGCGCTCCGACAGCTGGCGGCGCACGTCTTCATGCTCCGCCAGGAGGCGGCGGCCCTCCACCAGCAGGTCGTCATAGTCCATCAGGTGATTGCTGCGCTTCTCCTGCCAGTAGGCCATAGCGATTTTGGCCAGTTCGTCCCGCTGCGCCAGGAACTGGGGGTAATCCCGGAGCAGCAGGGCTTCCAGGGAGATGCTTTTGTTGACCGTGGCGCTGAAGATGTCCGCCATGGTGTCTTTCTTGGGAAAGGCGCCGGCCGGGTGCTTGAAGCCGAAGCGCTCTTTCAGCATCTGCAGCAGATCACCCTGGTCGCCGCGGTCCATAATCGAAAAGCCGTGGGGATAGCCCACCCGGTCGCCGAACTGGCGCAGCCACTGGTAGCAGACGCTGTGGAAGGTGCCGCCGGTGACCGCCCCCAAGTGCTGATTCAGCAAATGCACCGCCCGGGTCAGCATCTCCTGGGCCGATTTGCGGGTGAAGGTGAGCAGCAGGATGGACCCGGGGTCCACCCCCTGCTCCACCAGATAGGCCAGGCGATAGACCAGCGTCCGGGTCTTGCCGCTGCCGGCCCCGGCAATCACCAAGATCGGCCCTTCCCGGGTGGTCACCGCCTGATGCTGCGCCTCGTTGAGCTCCCGCGGATAATCGATGCGCCGGGCAGGCGGGGCTTCGGGAAATATGGATAGGGTTCGATGTGGCATATTGTTTGGGAAGGGGCAAGAGGGCCTTTCGAGCAGGGCGAATACAAGATTCGCCCCTACGGGCGGCGTTCTCCTTTTACTGGATTTACTGGTTCCTTATCAGGAACTTGGGAACCAGTAAGAATGATATTTGCTATTCTTATTTCATCAATTGAATAGCATCGTTTATACTTGCAAATGCTTCTACCTTAACTACAAACTTTTTTTCTCTTATTAATTTATCAGATTTACTAAAATTTTCCTTAATATCTTGATCTTTAATTTCTGCTAAATCAGAAGTATAAATTCCAAAACCATGCTCTACTCCTGAAAATTGTTTAATTCCATTGGGAAACTTTTTGTAATTGATTGCATTTATTACATAATAAGCTTCAACTTCATAATTGTTATTTAGGGCTACACAAACAAAATGTGTAGCCTTAATTTCCTTCTTTTTATTTTGATGCTTGAGTGCCCAACCCCAATTTTCATGTTCTAATTTAAATTCATTCTTGAGGCATGATAATTTTACATCTATTTTAATGTCTCGATATTCTAAATCATAACCAGATTGATTTCCTAAACTATTAGTCAGTATCCCCTCTTCCTTTAACTTACGTTTTACAATTAATTCACCTAAGTATCCTTTAATTGTTGATTTATTCATACGTACACAATTATTATCTTTTATAACAACCTTAAGCAAATCAATAGTTTTACCTAAGTCATCCATCTTACACTCCTTTCTCAAT
>JBIOJX010000336.1:0-2645 GCA_044451265.1 Desulfobaccales bacterium | reverse complement strand
GGTCATAATAGCCCGTCATTTGCTCCGAGCCAAAGAGGGCAAACCAGCGGAGCCGGTGCCAGCTGATCGGGTAGCGGGGCAGGGTCAGGTAATTTCGCACCATGGCCGGGTCATAGGTGAGGTATTGCCAGAAATAGGCCTTGACCCGGACCAGTTCGCCGTCCTTAAGTCCGGCTTTGGCCGGGTCCAGCAGGTCCTGATAATCGATGGGCTTATAGGCCGGGGCCTCGAAGCCCTCCGGCACCGGCCGCAGTTCCCCGCAGGCGCCGGCCAACATCACGCAGCCGGCCAGGCAAAGCCCCCAAAACCACGTCTTCATCCCATTTCCCCCAGCCCGCTTTGGCCGGGCCGCGGCGGCTTCCTGTCTGGGTGTTGCCTCGACAGAAATCTTGAGCATAATATATTAACGGCTAACGTAAGGAGTTGAACTATGACCTACCCTGTAATTATCCGCCGCCATGACGGCTGCCAGTCTTACCTGGTGCTGGATGGCAACCCCCGGGAATTGCTGCGCCATCCGGGCTTCCAGGAGGAATATTCGGTGCGCCCCTGGCTGGGTTCCCTGGACCCCCTGGACGCCCTGGAGGAATGGGCCGAAATGCTGGGGGAAGACCCTGACAACTACATCGTCACCGACAGCGATCATCATGAATATTGCACCGAGCGCACCTGTTGGGACGACATCCGGATGTGGCCGGAGAGGTAAGCCTCCGTAGGCGGGGCGCAAACCGCGCCGACGTTCACTTCTCCAGAAACACGTGCGCCAGCACCTTGGCATCCCCGAGAAGATTGCTCAGGAGGCAAAATTCGTTGGGCTGGTGGGCGGTGTCGCTCACCGTCGTCCACACCGCCGCCGGCAGGCCCACCTGGCGGAAAAAGGCCGCCACGGTGCCGCCGCCGATGCCCTGGGGTTTGGCCTCGCGGCCGTAAACCTCCCGGATTGCCCGTTGCAAGGCCAAAACCACCGGCGCATCCGGGACCGTGGCCGGCGCGGCCTGTAAGTCCTGTACCGGCTCCACCTCCAGAGTCACCCCGAATCTTTGGGCCACCTCGGCGCCGATGGCCTGGACCCGCGCCTTCACCTGCTCCAGGTCGATCTCCGGCAGCACCCGGCAGTCCAGGTAAAAAACGTCCCGCCCGGGAATGGTGTTGATGTTGCCGACGTTTTCCTCTTTCCGGGTGGGCTCGAAGGTGCTCTCCGGCGGCCGGAAGAGCGGATTTTGCCGGGGGAATTCCCGCGGCAACGCATCCAGGGCCACGATGACGTGGGCGCAGGCCCGCAGGGTGTTGCGGCCCGCTTGCGGCCGGGAAGCGTGGGCCTGTTGGCCCAACAGGGTCAGGCGCAGCCAGAGGATGCTCTTCTCCGCCACCTCGATCATAGTGCCGTCCTCGCTGCCGGCGTCGGGCACGATGATTAGGTCTTTTTCGGAAAAAAGCCGGCGGTGTTCCCGCACCAGATATTCCAGGCCCAGATGGCTGCCGGTCTCTTCGTCGGCGACCAGGGCCAGGGCCACGGTGCGCTCCGGGGTCAGCCCCAGGTCCAGGAAGGCCTTGACCGCCATCAGGGAAGAGACGATACCGTGGTGGTTGTCCTCCACGCCCCGGCCGTAAAGGCGATCGCCTTCCACCTTCAGGTCGAAGGGGTCGGAATGCCACAGGGAAATATCGCCCGGCGGCACCACATCCAGGTGGCTCAGGACCCAGACCTTTTCCGGCCGCCGCCCCGGCAGTAAGGCCACCAGGTTGGGGCGTTCCCCTTCCGGCGCCTGGATATCCGGGGCCGGGTAATTGTCCACCTGCAGGCCCCAGCTCTCCATTAAACCTTTCAGATAGGCAGCCTTGGCCCCCTCGCCGGGTCCGCCGTTCTCCGGACCCACCGCATTGCGGCTGACCAGTTGCCGCTGCAAGTCGATCATATCCTGCCGATAAGTGGCCAGGCGCTCAGTCAGGCGCCGGAAGGCGTCGTCTTGGTTCATTTGTACTCCGGTGTAGCTAAATCTTTGACATCAGGGCCAAAAAAATTATTGAGGCCGCGCCCTGGGCTTTACTTAGTTCTGCCATCATATATAATTTCAGTCTTTAAGGGCAAGTAGACTTTTGCCGGATCGAGCTGTGCAGAGATTTTGCGTTTGCCGGACGCCATCTCTGGTTCAAGAAAAGGTTCATTGCCACCCAACAAAATGCCACCAAGGAGGCTGGATCCCATGAAGATTAAGCGCATCGCCCATTTAGGTATCGCCGTGAAGGACCTGGACGCCCCCAAGAAGCTCTACACCGATAACCTTGGCCTGAAGCTGGCTGGCGAAGAGGTGGTGGAGGCCCAGAAGGTCAAGGTGAGTTTCATCCAGGTGGGGGAATCGAACCTCGAGCTGCTGCTGCCCACCCAGCCCGACAGTCCGGTGGGCAAGTTCCTGGAAAACAAGGGTGAAGGCTTCCATCACCTGGCCCTGGAGGTGGAGGATATCCATGCCGCCGTTGAAGAGCTCAAGGCCGCAGGCGTAAAGCTCATCGACGAGAAACCCCGGGAAGGCGCCCACGGCGCCCTGGTGGCCTTCATCCACCCCAAGGCCACCTTCGGCCTGCTGGTGGAGTTGTGCCAATATCCGCATTGAGGCCGCCGCAGTGCCGCAGGGGCGGTTCTCGAT
>JBIOJX010000335.1:0-2647 GCA_044451265.1 Desulfobaccales bacterium | reverse complement strand
GTTGAATACTGTAATTAATGATTGCCTTAATTTATCATTATTTATTGCATTTTTTATTATTAATAAAGGAGTGGATTCCTGACCAGTATCATCTTTGCCTTGACCAGCATAAAGGTCAATATATGCTATTTTTATTTTATTTGGATCTCCAATTCTCTTTTTTTCTGCATGATAAATAACATTTGACCAAGCAGAGAAATACTTTGAAACTATCTCTGATTTTATTATTGATGGTTCTCTAAGCTTTTCAAAAAAAGCGTCTGTAGTCAATTAAATTGCCCCCAAAGTGCTGCTTGATAGTTTGCCAAAAAGGCATATTTATCAAACCTATGAAATAAATAGCTCTTATTTCACAAAAACACAAGAGAATATCTAATAATTGAATGCACGCAACTAGGGGAAGGGGCGAACACCAGGTTCGCCCCTAAGGTAAATGAGCCAGGCCACAGGCCGGAGGCCTGTGCCACTGGGTTGCTGGGATCAGGCGGCGGTGTCGGCGGTGCGGGCGTCCGCGAAGGTCAGGGCCGCGGCGGGGCAGGCGGTGACGCAGAGGCGGCATTTGAGGCAGTCGCCCCGGTGGGCCATGGCGGGCTGGTCCTTCAGGGCCACGGGCGAGAGCTGCATGGGGCAGTTTTTGGCGCAGAGGCTGCACTCCAGGCAATGCTCCGGGGCCAGGGTGAGCGGCCGCCGGTTTTTCCCCACCCAGTTGGACATGGTGCCGATGGGGCAGAGGTAGCACCAGGTGCGCTGCTGGTAGATCACCCCCAGAACCACGCCCACCGCAGTGGTAATGGTCAGCAAGAGGATAAAGGCGCCGCCGATGGCCCAGGGGTCGGGCCACAGGCGAATGATCTGGAAGGTGAGCAGGCCCATCAGCAGGGTCAGGACGCCGACCCGCATGGGGGTGCGGCGCAAGACCTCGGGGATGCGGCGCCGGCGGCTGATCCGGACCACCAGGGCATCCTCGAAGGAGCCCCGGGGACAGAGCCAGTCGCACCAGGAGCGGCCCCGGAAGGCGGCCAGGCCGATCCCCAGGAGCATACAGGCCGGGATGAAATAGCCGATTACCGGATAAAGCCAACCGGCTCCGAGGAGGATCAGGAAACCGGTCCCCAGAAAGGTCTGCTTCAGGCGACGCACCTTTAGGGCCCGGGCTGCCAGAGCTTTTCTCGCCTGGCGGTCCACCCGGAATTTTTTCCGGGCCGGTTGCGGGTCCAAGGCTTTGACTCCGGCCACCTGGTGAGTTCCCGTTGCCATCGTCCGATCTCCACTCAGTTATTTAAGATTGTATTGTTGCGCAATATTGCAATTATTAATTCAAAAAATTTTTTGGCTTTAGTCCGCAGCTACTCTTCCGGCGCCTCGACCTCGAGGGCCTGGACATTCCGGGAGAGGCTCCCGCGGGTGTCGAGGACTTCGTGCAGCACCTCCCGCATGATCTCGCAGGCCTGGGTGATGTCCGGGGTGGAGAGGCGATAGTAGATGGTGGTGCCCTGGCGGCGGGTGGCCAGGATGCCTCTCTGCCGCATCAGGCTTAGATGTTGGGAGAGATTGGCCTTGGGCACCCCCAGGGCTCGCACCATGGCGCCCACGGAGAGCTCGCCCCACTTCAGCAGGTTGAGAATCTGCAGCCGCTTGGGATTGGCCAGGACCTGGCAGATATCGGCCTGCATCTCCCAGAGCCGGGCCGAGTCCTGGGAGGAGGTATCGGGAGCCGGGGCCGCCCTTTCTGTCTTGTTGCGAATCATTGCAACAATATTAAGTCTTGCCGACTTCTTTGTCAAGGCGTAAAGGCGCTGAACCGAGGAAGTTGCGTCGGGATGGCATGGCTGGACCTTTGGGTTTTAAGAATTATATTATGGCCATCAAAGGAGGAGATTGCATGAAAATTGGCAAGAGGTCATGGGCAAGTCTGGGCATCATGGGGATGGTCCTCCTGACCCTCAGCGTACAGCCGGCGTTAATGGATTCCCGGAGTTGGGCCGAAGAGAAGATTGCCGAGGCCGCGCCGGAGATCCAGGTCCCCAAAGGCACCATGGACGCCCTCACCGCCATCCTGACCCGGCGCAGCATCCGGGAATATACGCCGCATCCGGTGCCCGACGAGCTGATCAAGCTGCTGCTGGCGGCAGGCATCACCGCGCCTTCGGCCTTCAATGAACAGTCCACCGAATTTGTGGTGGTCGATGACCGCAAAATCCTGGACGAAATTGCGAAATTCGAAGCCAAGCGTCCCCAGTTAAAGAAGGCCACCGTGGCCATCGTGGTCTGCGGCAACCAGGCTAAGGAGAAAAATAAGGGGCAGGGCTACTGGCAACTGGACGGGGCGGTGGCCTCGGAGAATATTCTCATTGCGGCCAACGCCCTGGGACTGGGGGCGGTGTGGACCGCCATCTATCCCTTTCCGGACCGGATTCCCAAGGTGCAGCAGCTCCTGAACCTGCCCGCTGACGTCATACCGCTGAACATCATCCCGGTGGGCTACCCGGCGGAAAAGGAGCTCCCGGAAAAGCCCTACGACCCGGCCCGGGTGCATACTAATAAGTGGTAGTGTTCCGGGATCAACGGGGCGAGCCGGCGGCTCGCCCCGGTCTTGGACGCCCCGCCGGAAGATCGGGTAAAAGATTATACTATTTTGTATTATTGG
>JBIOJX010000334.1:0-2649 GCA_044451265.1 Desulfobaccales bacterium | reverse complement strand
CTGGGGGACCGGCGCCCCCCGGCGGGAGTTTCTTCACGTGGACGACCTGGCCGACGCCTGCTTCTTTCTGATGCAGCATTACCGGGAGAGCGACATCGTTAACGTGGGAGTGGGGCGTGATCTGACCATCCGGGAACTGGCCGCATTGGTGGCCGCGGTGACCGGCTTTAAGGGTCAGGTCAGGTTCGATCCCAGTCAACCAGACGGCACCCCCCGGAAACTCCTGGACGTCAGCCGGCTCACGGCCCTGGGCTGGCAGGCCCGGATTCCCCTGGAAGAGGGTTTGCGCCGCACGTACCAATGGTTTCGCCGCAGCCGCTGGGCCCGCCAGACGGCCGAGTCTCCGGCGGCCCCATCGCCTTAAGATAGTTTCCAGCCGAAACAGCAGGGGCGGTTCGAGAACCGCCCCTACAGTTTCTTGGCCCTCCGCAGTTTCCTTTTCTCAAAAAAATTACTAAACTTTATTTATGCAGTTGCAAATCAAATCCCTGCAGCAACGGCTGATTATCTTCCTGGCGTTGCCGGTGGCGGTCTTTCTTCTGGTCATGGGCGCCGTGGGGTATCTCTATATCCGGGATAGCCTCTTCAGGGAATGGCAGGAGGCCGCCATCTTGCGGTTGCAGCGGGCGGCCCACTCCATGGAGATGCGCCTGGGCGAACCCCTCCAGTGGATGCAGAATTTTGCCAAACCAGGCCGCGGTCAACAGGGTGAGGACAACCATAAGTGGATTTTAAAACATCTGCGGCAACTGCCGGGGGTCAGCCAGGTAGACCTGACTTGGGGGAGCGGACCGGAAAACGGGCTCACCCAAGCAGGTGGCCCCTGGCCGGTTGCGGCTCCCGAGATCGCCCGGGTGTCTCCGCCCGAATATCTTTATCCGCCGGGGCAGAGGGTGGTGGGTCTCAAGTCCCAACTTCTGGACGCGGCCGGCCGGCCCTTGGGACAGCTTACCGTCTTCGTTAAATTCGACTATCTCATGGCAGACGTCCTGACTTCGGGCTGGCTGCAGAGCAACATGGCTTGCCTGGTGAACCGGGAAGGCCTATACCTGGCCCACTCCGACCCCGCCATGAAAGCGCGCCATTGCCTGGGGGAGAACCAGAACCCCCTGGAGCTGGCCATGCTGAAGGAGATGAAGGACAAGACCTCGGGTACCATCATGGGGCACGGCAAGGTTCTCGGCTTTTACCGGCTGCACGACGCCCCCTGGGCCATCATGCTCCATGCCGAGGGCAGGCAGATTATGGCCCCTATCCGCCGCTTCCAATTCTATTATCTCGGGGGCGGCTTGCTTTGCCTGAGCGTGATCCTGGTGCTCATCCGCCTGGGGGTCAATCCCCTGGTGTCGGCCATTCGGCTGATTTCCCGCCGGGCCTCCCAGGTGGCCGCCGGAGATTACGGCGAGCCCCTGCCGGTTACTAGCCGGGATGAAATCGGCCAGCTGACCGGCAGCTTCAACGACATGGTGGCGGGGCTGAAGGAACGGGATTTTATTCGCAACACCTTCGGGCGCTACGTGGATGAAGAGGTCGCCCGAAAGCTGTTGCGTCGGCCGGAGGCGGCGCGCCGCCTGGGGGGCGAGAAACGGGAAGTGGTCATTATGTTCTCCGACATCCGGGGCTTTACCCCGCTGGCGGAGAGCCTGAGTCCGGAGGCCACCATCCGCCTGGTCAACCGCCATTTTTCCGCGATGATCGAGGTCATCCGGACCCATCATGGCATTATCGTCGATTTTTTGGGGGACGCAGTCCTGGCTTTCTTCGATCCCCTGGACCACTCCCTGGAGGAAGCGGTACGCCAGGCCGTGGCCTGTGCCTTGGAGATGCAGGAGGCCCAGGCCGCGGCCAACGCCGCGGTCACCGAGTATCCCCCCTTGCAAATGGGCATCGGCCTGCACGCCGGGGAGGTGGTGGTGGGCAACATCGGCTCCGAGAGCCGCGCCAAATACGGGATCGTGGGGTCCGCGGTCAACCTGACCCATCGCATTCAGGGGCAGGCCCAAGGCGGCGAAGTAGTAGTCTCAGAGGCGGTCCGGCGCCACGTCGAGCCCTTCCTGGCGGTGCAGCGGGAATTCCGAACCCGCCTCAAGGGCATCCAGGAGCCGGTCAGCCTTTGCACCGTGTCCGGGCTTAAGATCAATTCAAATCAATAGGTTATCCCCTTGTCAGCCGCCTGGCGCAGCACTTCCCTTCTGAGCCCAAAAACGGATTCGCCCAAGGCGCAAGTTACGATGTACCGTTTCAGCCGGCTTGGGTTTTGCCGATATACCCCCCATAATTGCCGCCAGAATTGCCCGCGGCAGTCGGCCCAAATCCCCTGGCGCCAGACGAGCTTTACCAGCGCCAGCAAATCTTTGGCCTGTTTGCGCCAGGGCAATTGCGCTTTTTTGCGGGGCAGACTTTTCTGGCCGGTCTGGATTTTCAGCTGCCGCCGGGTCGGTCGCATGGCCAGGATTTGCTGGTAGGCCCGGGCCAGGAATCTTGAAGGTTCATAGAGACGGTCTACGGTTTGCACGTATTCCTTCAGGATCTCCGCTTCGGGGCGATCCGGCAGATAATTCAATCCTCCCAGTTGGTAAACGTCCCCTGAGGTCGAGACTTCCCGGAGACGGCCCTCTGCTTGGAGCCGCTGCCACAGACTGGTGTTGG
>JBIOJX010000333.1:0-2674 GCA_044451265.1 Desulfobaccales bacterium | reverse complement strand
TCGGCCCTTAGCCCCCTCCCCAAGGCCTTTCGCCTTTACTTCCGCCGGTCGCCGAACTGGCGGACCTGGTACATGAAGGCCTCCAGGCGGGTGCGGGTGTGGCTCTGCTCCTGGCCGTCGTAGGCCAGGTTCAGGAAGGGGATGTTGTCGTGGTCCTCGCGGAAGCGCTTGAACAGGGAGTTGACCACGGTGCCCGGCATGCAGGTGAAGGGCATGATGTTCACCAGGCCGCAGGCGCCCTTGCGCACGAAGTCCCGGGACTTGCCCATACTGAGGATAGCCTCCCCTTCGAAGGAGGGGTGCAGGTAATCCTTGGCCATCTCCAGGGTTTCGGCGATGGAGGGCTCCTTCAAGTTCTTGATGCTGCCGTGGAAACACTCCTCCAGGCGGTGCTCATCTTTTTTCTGGATCCGGTCCTTGATGATGATCTGGAGCAGGCGGCCGAAGTGGCGGGCCACCCAGGCGTCGTGCCGGGAGGAGTGGGTGACGTAGAGCAGCCACTCGCCGATGGGTGGCATCCAGACCTCGCCGCCCAGGGACTCGATCTCGCGCACGGCGTTTTCGTTGGAGAACTGGTTGGCCCGGCAGTAGATCTCGCCGACGATGCCGACGATGGGTTTGCCGCCGTTACGGCTCAGGGCCAAGTCGTCGAAGGCGCCCCGGGCCTGACGCAGCACTGCCGGGATGTCCTGCCGATCGCGCACGGCCTCATAAGCTTTCTGCAAATAATGCTCATAGACCTTGTCGCTCTCCCCGGCTTGGCGTTCATAGGGGCGGACTTCCCGGAGCTTCTTCTCCAGAAGGTCGATGGCAACGATGCCGTTCCAGGCGACGCGGTCGAAGTCGCCGCCCACCAAACCGATCTCCCGATACAAGTTATCGCTCTGTTCCGGGGAATAGACCGGCACTTGGGGGTAGCCCAACTCGTCCAGGATGAGGCGGTGGTAGCGATGGTACTGGCCGAAGCGGCAGGGACCGTTGGCCGAGGGCATGAAGAAAGCGCTGCGGTCCGGCTGGAAGTCCGAGCGCTGGAGGAGCTTGGCCAGGTCGCCGGTGGTGAGGATCAGGGGGTAGCACTCCTTGCCGGAGGTGAGGCGGCGGCCCAGTTCCAGGGTCTCTTCGTCGGAATTGGGCAAAGCCTCGGCCTCGCCGCCGCAGGCCTGGAAGGCCGCCACGATGCCCAGGGCGTGGTCGGTCATGGGCGGCAGGAAAATTTTACGTTTCAGATTACCCGTTACCCGGTAACGGAAGGGCGAGACCCGTTCGGGCATGGCCTCCACTTTGACGTTCTTCAGGCTGTCCAGGAAGGCCTCCAGGCGGGTGATGGCGCCGACGTCGGAGGAGTGTTCGTCGATTTCGATTTCCAGATAAGGCTTGCCGCGCATGCGGTCCTTGAAGAAGTGCTGGATGAAGGAGTCGGGGCCGCAGCCGAAGTTGGTGATGAAGACGCCGTAGAGGCGAGGGTCGCGGCGGACGTGTTCGGCCACGCCCAGGATTTTTTGGCCGAAGCGCCAATACATGGGCTTGATTTCGTCGAGGTCCTGCACCTGATCCACCGGCAGGAAGTCCATGGGCATGGCCAGGACGCCCAACTGCCGGAGCTTGCGATGCAGGTTGAGGTTCATGCCCGGGTCCAGGGCGTTGTAGGGCCGGCCGATGAGGATCATGAGGCGGCCGTCCTTTGGGGTGGAGTCGAGGATTTCCTGGCCGCGCTGGAGGAGATGCTTGTAATAGGCCTGCTGGGCGGCCACGGCCCGGCGCATGGCCCGGTTGACCTGGAAGATCGACACCCCCAGGTCTTTCCCCAGCTCTTGCAGGCCCTGGCGCAGCCGTTTAGCGCCCCGGCCGAAATAGAGTACCGGGTGGAGGACTTCGGCGTTATAGGCGGCAAAGTCGATGGCGATGGGCGCGGTGTAGCACAGGGACTGGGCCATGGGGCAGACCACGCCGGCCTGGATCTCAGGGTTGGGGTTGGCCATGTCGATGATGCTGGGCAGGAAGATGCGCTTGACCCCGGCCTTGAGGAGGTCCAGGAGATGGCCATGGGCCACCTTTACCGGGTAGCAAGGCTCGGCGGCCAGGGCCTCGATGCCCTGGTTGATCACCGACTTGTTGGTCTTCTGGGAATAGACCACGGTGAAGCCTAGGTCCTCGAAGAAGGCCCGGAAGAAGGGCATGAGCTCCTGGAAGAACATGGCCCGGGGGAGGCCGATGGCGCCGCGTTTGCCCTCCTTGGGGGGCTCGGGGCCGTAAAGCCAGTCCTCCCGCTCCTTCAGCAGGTCCGGCAGGTCGTATTGCTTCTGGTTGGCGGCCACTTCGTACTTTTCGCAGCGGCTGCCGTAGAACAGCGGCTTTTCGCCTTCGATCTGCACCTGGCGGATTTCGCAGTTATTGGGGCAACTTTTACATTCAAAGGAAGTGATTTTATATTTGCAGTCGGCGAGATCGAAGCCCTTGAATTTGGAGACCTCCCAGTCGCGCTCGCGCATGGCCAGCAGCGCCGCGCCGATGGCCCCGGTGACGTCGTGGTGGGGCGGTACGTTGATGGGCTTGCCGCAGACCTGCTGGAAGGCGGCGACGATGCCGCGGTTGGCCGCGGTGGCGCCCTGGTAAAAGATGCGTTTGCCGATGGGCCGGTCTTCGGCCACCTTGTTCAGGTAGTTCTGGACGATGG
>JBIOJX010000332.1:0-2678 GCA_044451265.1 Desulfobaccales bacterium | reverse complement strand
GTGAAGACCAAAGCAACCCGGTGGGGGGGGTGGTTGCTATCCTTGGTGTTGGTGCTGGGCGTTGTCGGGGAAGGCAGCGCTTTCGGGGCCGACCTGCTGGAGCGGGTGAAGAACCAGGAAATCACCCAGGTATTGCGTCTCCGGGTAGGACACTCCAAGGTATTGCGAAGCGCCTTTGCCATCACTCGCATCTCCGTGGCTGATCCAGAGATCACCGACATTATCTTGATCTCGGAGAAAGAAGTCTACGTCAACGGCCTGGCCCCCGGAGTGACCAACCTGAGCCTGTGGGGCAAATCCCGTTTCACCACGGCCACGGTGACCGTGGAGGCGGACGTCAGCCTCTTGAAAGAAAAACTGCACCAGATTCTACCCAAGGAGAAGATCGGGGTGGAGGCCGCGGGTGACTCTGTGGTGCTCTCCGGAGAGGTCTCCGGACCGATAGCTCAAGACACCGCCATCTCCTTGGCCGCCCCCTTTGCCGGGGGCAAGAAAGAGAAGGTGATTAATCTGTTGCACGTGGGCGGGGTGCAGCAGGTGATGGTGGAGGTGCGCCTGGCGGAGATCGCCCGGACCATGCTGGATCGCATGGGCATCAATACTACTATCGCCAGCCCCAGCGGCAATTTTGGCGTCACCAACGTTTCCGCAACTTCAGTTTCTTCCGTTATTAGCCAATTGGTGAACGGTGTGGCCACCCGTGGTTTCCAGACGGCCTCCAATCCCGCCAACCTTGTAGGGGCAACAAGCTTTAGGGCCGGGGGCCTCCTGTGGAGCATGTTCTTCGACGTGCTTAAACAGAATAATCTGGGGCGGGTGCTGGCGGAGCCCAACCTGGTGACCACGAGCGGCACCGAGGCCACTTTCCTGGCCGGCGGCGAATATCCCATTCCGGTGCCCCAGAGCGGGGTGGGCGGCGGCACCACCATCACCATCGACTACAAGAAATTCGGGGTGATGCTGGCCTTCACCCCCACCGTGCTGGACGAGGGCAAGATCGCCATGAAGGTGAGCCCCGAGGTCTCGGAATTGGACTTCGCCAACGCCATAACCACCAACGGCTTTGTAGTCCCGGCCCTTTCGACCCGGCGCATGTCTACGAACCTGGAGGTTAAAGACGGGCAGACCTTTGCCATGGCCGGGCTTCTCAAAGACGAAGACCGCAGTGTCATCAGCAAGGTTCCGCTGGTGGGGGATGTTCCCATCTTGGGGAATTTGTTCCGGTCTTCCAATTGGCAGAAGCAGCAGACGGAGCTGGTGGTCTTGGTGACCCCACATATCGCCAAACCCCTATCCACAAATGCAGCCCGGCTGCCCACCGACAAGTGGGCGGCGCCCAGCGACGCCGAGATGTATCTTCTGGGGCTGGACCAGGCCCGGAAGCCGGCAGAGACGCTTCAGGCCACGCCGCCATCCCAGCAGCTGCCGCAGGGCTTCGGGATGCAGAAGATGGACTAGCGGCAGTCAACCGCCAGACAATTTAATGGGGTAAAGGCAAGACGACCTTTTCCCCCGAAAAGATGGGTATAAATATATGAAAACCAAGCATCCCAAAGGGCAAATTGGCAGGCTAATCCTGTGCCTGACCGGGGTTTTGTGGCTGGCAGGCTGTTATGGGCCCAGCGCCTTGGATATGGACTACGGCAACGCGGTGCGCAACAACCTGGCCCAGACAGTGCTCAACCCCCAGGCCGGTCTGACGAACACCCCGGCCACCGGACTAAGCCCCGCCGCCGCCGCGAACGAGAAGGCATTGTATGACAAGGGCTTCACGGGTGAAGAAAAGAAACAGACTCAAATGCAGATAACTTATTAATGGTGCGCAGTGCCAAGGAGTGGCAGGGGGGTACGATCATGTCAGTGACAAGGCTCAGCCGGAAATGGAGGATTGGATGCCGGCGATGGCTGGAGGCCGGCTCATTAAAGACTCCCATCAGCGTCTTGACTTCTCTTCGTCGGAGCGGCGCCGCCACGCTTTTGGCCACGGCCGCCTTCACGGGAATGCTCCTCGCGGGTGCAGGATGCAATACCTGGGGGTCGGGGAATCAGCCTCCGGCCCAGTTCAGGCCGACCGCCTCGGAAACCTCCAGGCTGTTGAGCAACGCCCATTATTATAAGTTAATGGGCCGACCGGACGCGGCCTTGAAGGAAATGGAAGAGGCGCATCGGGCGGACCCCAATAATCTCAAAATCGCGGATGCCCTGGCCCAGAATTACCAGGAACTGGGGCAGTTCCAGCGGGCCCAGGAGATCTACCAGGAAGTCCTGGCCCTCCAGGGCTCCAATCGGGCTCTGCAAAACAATCTCTGTTTCTCCTTTTATCTTCAGGGAAATCTGAGCAAGGCCGAATCTTGTTTCAAGGAGGCCCTGGAGCATGATCCGGGTAACCTTGCGGCCCGGAACAATCTTGGCCTGCTGTGGTGCCGCCAGGGCAAACTGGCGGACGCCCAGCGGCTTTGGGAAGAAGCCGAAGGCGTGGCGGGGGGCCAAGCTCGGATGAACCAAGCCCTGGCGTTTTTGGGGATGAAGGCGCCAACCAATTATGCCAAACTGCCTGAAGCGCAGCCGCAGCCCCAGGCGGCCGCCCGGCCAAAGCCGGCAGCGCCGCTGGCCGTGACGCCCCCGGCCAAGCCTGAGTTGGCCAAAGCGCCGGCCCCGGTAAAGGCTCCGACCCCAGC
>JBIOJX010000331.1:0-2678 GCA_044451265.1 Desulfobaccales bacterium | reverse complement strand
GCGATGATGATCAGGTCGCTGCTCTGGAAACCGGCAGTGAGGCTGTCCAGGTCGTTGAAACCGCTGGTTACCCCGGTGATGCGGCCCGCCTCCCGGTGCCAGATGGCTTCCAGGTGGGCAATTTCTTTTTCCACCAGTTCGGGCAGGGGCTTAAATCCCAGCCGCACCATGGTTTCAGCTACCGAAAAGACCTTCTGCTCCGCATTGTCCACAAACTCAGAGACATTTTCCACTGGCTCAAAACACGACGCGGCGATCTCTTGAGAGATGTCTAACAGACTTCTTAGTACAGATTTGTCGTGTACCAACATAGCATAATGGGGAGCGTTGACCGCGAAGCCCACCTGTTCGCTCAAGGCCGCCAGAAAAACCGGGCCACCTACGCCTTCCAACTGGCCCCGTTCCTTAAGGAGCGCGCAGACGGTCACCAGGTCCACCGGCTCGCCCTGACCATAGAGATCCAGCATGGCCTGGAAAATGCGGCCGTGGGCCTCCCGATAGAAGTCAGTGGGGCCGACCAGGTCGGCCACCCGGTCCAGGACCTGTGGATGTACCAGGATGGCCCCCAGGACCGACTGCTCGGCCTCGGGATTGGCCGGAGGGGTGTAGCCGCGCGGGGTGTCGACTTCTGCCTGACCCGTGCGCCGGGTGCTTCTTGCCATGGTGACTCTCTATGGATATTTTATAATAATATGGTATGGTTAACTTGCTGATGTAATGATAATCGATAGGTACGGCATGCCGCGGCACTTCGGTCCATGGCGCGGTTCATCATATCGAAAATTGCAAAAGAGATAAAGGAATTTAAAGATAAAAGAGCACCGGCGAGGCGCCCGTGCTCCAAATCCGTAGGGAGATTGGCGGAGAGGCTTTGGGACGGGGGGCAAGGGTCCCCACCGACAAGAGCCGGTGCTGCCGGTCCTTTGCCCCTGCCCCAAGCACCAGGGGAGGCTACTCGGCCTCGGCCAGCACTTCCACGGTGATGGTGGCCTTGACTTCCGGGGCCAGGCGGACGGCCACTTCGTAGGTGCCCAGTTTTTTGATGGGCTCTTCCAATTCCAGTTGCTTGCGGTCGAGTTCGAAGCCCTTGGCTGCCAGGGCCTCAACGATCATGGCCGCGGTGACCGAACCATAGAGCCGCTCGCCTTCGCCCACCCGCTGAGAGATGCTGACGCTCACCCCTTTCAGGGCGGCGACTTTGGCCAGGGCGGTTTCCTGTTCCTGGGCCCGGACCTGGACATATTTGGCCTTCAGCTTTTCCACCCGGGCCAGGTTGCCCTGGGTGGCTTCCATGGCCAGGCCCTGGGGAATCAGGTAATTCCGGGCGTAGCCCCGGGCCACGTCCACCGCGGCGCCCAGGGAACCCAGGGCGGCAATGTCTTTCGTCAAGATAACCTTCAACTTTGGATTCCTCCTCCGGCGTCCCCGGGTTGCTGGTGCAGGCGACGAAAATCGAGCCACAGGTCCAGCACTCCCAGGGTGATAATCAAGAAAAACAGCGGGTTCAAAAACATCAGGGGGTAGCCGATAACCCGCAAAATCCGAGGCAGCACCAGCCGGTTGAACCAGGCCGACACCACCGCGGCTCCCTGGCAAAAATACAGCACCCCCAGGACCAGCAGCAGGTTCAGGCTAATGGCCCGCAGCGGCGCCACCGGCAAAAACATCATGAATCCGGCGCCCACGGCTCCGAAGATGAGCCATTCGGGCAAGGCAAAATAATAAAGGGGCGGCTCGGGCTTCCGGCCAGTCGCCACCACCGCCAGTTGTCGGAGCAGCACCACATTGAGCCAGGCTACCAGGCCGGTGTTGGTGACCAATAGGCCCGGCAGTAGCCGCTGCAATACGGCTTCCGCCTCAGCCTGGGGGACCCCCGGGAGCAGCGGGGCGGCGCTGCCGCCCTCCCCCAGCACCTGGTGCACTGTCTGCATGATCTCCGCACCCCGCTGGGCGAGGAGGGCCTGGAGGGTTATCCCCTGGTACCAGGCCTGCCCCACCAACAGCAGGAGGGCCAGGCCGTTCAGAATCAGCACCGTCACTAAGATAGCCCGGGCGGCAGACAGGCCCCGGTTCTGCAAGACGCTCAACAGCAGCCCCATAAGCAGCAGGCTCAGGAATCCCAGATTCTGCCAGAGGGTCTCCAGGCCAGGTCTCAGGACCAGCATGAAGGCGATCCCGCCCAGAACCAGGGTCAACGCCCCTTTATCTTTCAGGCGCCAGCCCGCCAAGAGCACCGGCAGGGGCGCCAGGATGGCCGCCAGCAGCGCACCCAGAGGGCTCAGTTGCGCCGCGGTGAAGATCAGCAGCAGGACGCTTAAGCAGGCAAACCAGATGGAGAGGGTGCGTCCCGAAGGCACGGTTCTGCTCCGGACCTCAACTCGGCGGCGGTACGGGGACGTACGGAATCAGGGCTAACAACCGGGCCTGTTTGATGGCCCGGGTGACCCGCCGTTGGTGGCGGGCGCAGTTGCCTGAAATCCGCCGGGGAATAATCTTACCCCGCTCCGTCACAAATTGCCTCAGGGTGTTGACGTCCTTGTAGTCGATGGGCAAGTTGGCATCCACGCAGAAGCGGCAGACCTTGCGCCGGACATAAAATTGTTTCCGTTTGCGGCGAGGCATCACCGGCATGGCTTATTCCTCCCTGCCCTGGGGGGCGTCGGGCTCGGCGGCCGCGG
>JBIOJX010000330.1:0-2682 GCA_044451265.1 Desulfobaccales bacterium | reverse complement strand
GTCCACCCGGGCGTTCCACAGGCTGTTGCCGGCGAACAGGACGTTTTGCCCGAACAGCAGCGGGCTGACGGCCCCGCAAGTTTGGGCGGCGTTCACCATAATTTTGGCTTCCTGGGCGCGGGCTCCGGTGAGCCCCGCCGGGCCCGGCAGTCCCAAAAAAATCAGCAGCCAGAACAGGCAAATTTTTGCCATGTCGCCTCTCACTCATTTCCGGCCGGCCACGGCCAACTGCAGGACCCGGGCAATGCGGGCGGCCTGGTGGTCCCAGGTCCAGCCGCGCTCGATGGTCCGGCGGGCGTTGGCCCCCAATTGCTGCCGCCAGGGGTCATTCTCGATGAGTTCCAGGAGTTTGCCGGTCAGGTCCGGATAGTCGCCGGGTTCGTGGAGCCTGCCGTTGTAGCCGTCGGCGATCAGCTCTTTGATCTGGCCCAGGGCCGGAAACAGCACGGCCTTGCCGGCGGCCATATACTCCAGTAATTTCATGGAGGAGCCGTAAAACAGATAATCGTCCCGATAGGGGCTGATGGCCAGGTCCATGACGCTGAGGAAGGCGGGGACCCGGTCATGGGACACGCGGCCGGGGAAGATGAAGCGCTCGGCGAGACCGGCGGCCGCCGCCTGGCGCCGCAGCTCCTCCCCCAACGCTCCTTGGCCCGCCAGGAAAAAGACTGCCCGTGGGAGCGCGGCGCCGACGGTTCGGGCCAGATCGAGGAAGCGAGGAAGGTCGCCGAAGAACTCAAAAGAGCCGATATAACCGATCACCAGCCGGTCCTTCAGGCCGAAGCGCTCCTGGATTTGGGGATCGGGGGGCCGGGGCGTAAAGGCCAGGTGGTCCACCCCGTTGGGGACAACGTGCAGCTGGGTTGCCGGGACGCCGTAGCGCATGAGGTAGCCTTTGAGGATTTCGGAGATACAGACCACCTGAGCCGCCCCCTTGACGTTCAGGCCCTCGAGCCCGCGGCCCAGAAGGGGATAACGGTGGTACTGCGGGAAAAACAGGTCGTACTCATACTCCAGGGGGGCCTCGGCGAACAGCACCAGGGGCAACCCCAAGCGGCGGGCGGCGAGCCGGGCCGAGAAATTGCAGTAGGAACTCACTGCCAGAAGGACGTCGGGCCGGAAGGCCCGGAGCAGCTGGAGCTCTGGTCGCAAAAAGGCGAAGTTTCGCCAGATCAGCCGGGGCACATGGCCGAAACGCCGCAGCAGACCGCGGCGCTTCAATCCCAGATAGCCGTCCACCCCGGGGCGGCGGGCCGCCCGGAATTGCAGGTCGACCTGGTGGCCCAGGCGGTCCAAGGCCGCCGCGATAGCCCGGACCTGGGTGGCCGCGCCGATGGCCTTCCCTTCGATATCATAGTGATAGTTGAAATATGAGATTTTCATATTGCCGGCAAAGCCTTACCTGGAGCCGCAGGCCCTGACCAGAAACCTGTGCCTCACAGGCGAGAGCCGGTGCGGCCAAATTTCCGCCCACCGGCGGGAAACACCTTATCCCTCAGGAGTCGCTGGCTCAGAACCCGCAGCCCGAAGAGCGGCAGGCCCAGGAGATAACGCCGCCAGGTGCGGGGCTCCTGACACAGGCGGTAGAGCCATTCAAAGCCGCGGCGGCGCCAGGGCTCCGGCAGGCGCGCCAGTTCCTCCGCCACAATCTTGAACATGCCGCCGCAGGTGAGCACCAGACCGACCTGTAAATGCCGCCGCCATTTTTCGGTCCACACCACCTGGCGAGGGTCGCCCATCCCCACCCAAAGGATATCGGGCCGGGCCGCATTAATGGTCGCAATCACCGATTCATCTTCTATCTCGAAATAACCCGGATGTACGCCGACTATCTGCAATTGCGGGAACTGCTGCAAGGCCCTGGTCCGGGCCCGCTCGGCCAGCCCGGGTTCGCCCCCGAGGAGGAAAAACCGGTGGTCCCGCGCCACTGCCAGTTCGCACAGATGGGGCCAAAGGTCAGTGGTGGTCAGTTTCTCCGGGATCCGGCCGCCCAGCACCCGGGACGCCAGCCGCAGGGAGGCGCCGTCGGCGTATAGGCAGTCGGCCCGCAGCAGCCCTGCCAGATAATTAGGGTGCTGATAGATGAGGTTGAGGGCGTAAGCGTTGATGCCGTAAGCCGCGGCACAGCCGGGCGCGGCCAGCAGTTCCTGGAGCCGGCTCAGCAAAGAGGCCAGGGTAAAGGCCCCCACCGGCAGCCCCAGAATATTGACGGTGGCCATCGACATCAGCGTTCTGCTTTCCGAGGCGGCAAGCGGTTGCCGTGGGTCAGGCGATAGAGCTGTTCCCGCCGTAGGTAATCGATCAGGGCCTGGTCGGTCACGCGGTTGATCTCCGGATTGACATAACTCTGGAAGAATCCCCAGATAAAGGCCAGCCCGCCCACCAGCCAGGGCCGCTCCGCCAGGCGGAAGAGGCCCCGGGCCACGGCGAACAGCGGGTGGCTGCCGATGGCGTAAGCCCCCTGGCCCCAGATGACGCGGCCTCGCAAGCCGCCAAAGGCGGAGCCCTGGAGGCGGTGGTGGATAATGGTGATGGCGGGATCGCTGAGGGTCAGCCAGCCATGGCGCCGGGCGTCGGTTTCGTCGAGGATGTCCCAGCCGTAAACCGGCTGCAACCCGCCGATATCCTCAAAGCAGCGGCGGCGGTAAAATTTGTTCTGGCCGCCCACGTGATAGGGGGCGT
>JBIOJX010000329.1:0-2688 GCA_044451265.1 Desulfobaccales bacterium | reverse complement strand
TCATCCAGCAGGATTGGGCCTGCGTCCCTTGCGGCCGGGACGGCTGTGAGGGCTCCAAGATCAGCCGCTGCCTCACGGAAATCGAACCGGAGGAGGTTTTGCAAGCCATGGCGCGGCATTTCGGCAAATGATTGCGTCTTTGCGTCTTTGCGTGAGATAATTATATCCCTCTAATGAAAACCAATTCATAGGAGCAAACCATGGCTCGAGTAGTAGGCGACCGGCTCATCGTCAATGTGGCCCGGAAGGCCGGGGAAGAGCAGCTCATCGACCTGATGCAGCTTTTTAATCAGAACCCCAACCGCATCATCGCCGTGGCCGGCACCGTGGGAGCCGACGGCGCGCCCAACACCTGCCCCATTACGCTGATTTACGCCAAGGATGAGCAGACCCTGCTGATCGCCACCCTGCGGAACAGCGCCACCGCCACCAACCTCCGCCGGGATGGCCGGGTCTCCCTGGAAATCATGGGAGCCGGCGATCTGGTCATGGGCATCCAGGGCACCATGTGGATCATCAAGGAACCCATGGCCATGAGCGACGCCATGGCCCTGTGGGAGATGCGGGTGGAGCGGGTCAAACAGGATTCTTCATCGGCCCAGAAGGTCATCCAGGGCCCGGCGGCCACGCCGCGCTCGGACAAGGCGGTGGAGTTCGAACAGGCCGCCTGGGCCGAAATCCTGGCCGCGGCTAAGGGATGACCTGTTGGTTTTCTGTTTTTGATTACTGACCACTGATCACTGGCCACTTGCTTTGCGCCTTGGCGCCTTTGCGTGAGATATGCGAATCGCCCTCTTGCGACAGCGGATTGGGGGCCCGGGCGGGGCCGAAACTACCGTGCAGCACCTGGCCCGGGGCCTGGCCGCGGCCGGCCACGAAGTGACGGTGTACGGGAGCCAATCTCCGGACGAAGCCAGGACCGTCTTGGGCCCGCAAATCGCCTATGTGCCGGTGCCCGTCTGGGGCGGCAAGGCCGGCCGCCTGCTCACCTATGCCCTGAATACGCGGCGCCTCCTGCGCTGGGCCGCTCCCCAGGTGATCTTCAGCCTGGAACGCACCCTGGGCCCGCAGATTTATCGCGCCGGCGACGGCTGTCATCGGGAGTGGCTCAAGCGGCGGGCTCCCTTCCTTTCTCCAGCGGCCCGGGCCTTCCAGCGTCTCAGCCCGTTTCACCGGGTGCTGCTGGCCCTGGAACGCCGCCTCTTTACAGACCCCGGCCTGCAGCGGATCATCGCCAATTCACAGATGGTCAAGGCAGAGATCATCCGGCATTATCAAGTGAAGCCGGAACGCCTCACCGTGATTTACAACGGCCTGGACCGCCAGAGCTTCCGGCCCCTGGCAGAACCGGAGCGCTCTGCCTTGCGGTCCAGGCTGAGCGCCCCGGCCGACGCGGCCATTATGCTTTTCGCTGGTTCCGGCTTTGGCCGCAAAGGTCTGGCTTTTCTGGTCGAGGCCTTGGGTAATTTAAAGAATCAGGCGGGCGTGCTTTGGGTGGCAGGCAAAGGCAACCCGGCTCCCTACCAGCGCCAGGCCCGGCGGCTGGGAGTGGCGGAGCGCCTCAAGTTTTGGGGACCCCAGACCGACCTGGCCCCCTTTTACCAGGCGGCCACGGTCCTGGCCCTGCCCACCATCTACGACCCGTGCAGCAACGTCGTTCTGGAGGCCCTGGCCTGCGGCACTCCGGTGATCACCACCAATGCCAATGGGGCCGCGGCCTTCCTCACCCCCGGAGAAAACGGCGAGATCTTGACGCGACCGGATGACCTGCAGGGCCTGACCCTGGCCCTGGATGATTATCTGGTGCGAGGCGATGCCCCTGAAGTCCACCGGGCCGCGGCGGTTGCGGTTTCTCACCTAAGCTGGGAGAGCACCGTGGCCCAAACCCTGGCGGTGCTGGAGGAAGTCACAAAGGCACAAAGAATGTAGAACCGCCGCCCCCGGCGGTTCGTGAGCCGGCGAGGGCGCCCGCTCTGCATGTCGCCGGTGCTTAAAACGCACCCCTTATCGGAGCACAAAATGCTTGCCCTTCACTTCGACGGCGCCCCTGAACTGAGAGAACTTCCCCAACCCGAACCGGCTCCCGGCGAGGTTCTCATCCGCGTCTCCCTGGCCGGCATCTGCGGCACCGACTTGCAGATCCTGAAAGGCTACCACAATTTTCGCGGCATCCCGGGCCACGAGTTCGTGGGGGTGGTGGCCGGACCGGAAGACTCTCCCTGGCTGGGCCGGCGGGTGGTAGGCGAGATCAATATCGGCTGTAGAGCCTGTGATCTCTGCCGAAATGGCCTCTCCCAACACTGCCGCGAGCGCCGGGTTTTGGGAATCAAAAACCATCACGGCGCCTTCGCCCAATATTTGACGCTGCCCGCCGCCAACCTCCATCCGGTGCCGCCCGAGGTCCCGGATGAGGCCGCGGTCTTCACCGAACCTCTGGCCGCCGCGCTGCGGGTCGCGGAAACCGCCCCGATTTCCCCGGAAGACCGTATCCTGGTGGTGGGGGACGGCTCTTTGGGCCTCCAGACTTCCTGGGTGCTGGCCTTGCACGGGGCCCAGGTCACCCTGACCGGACACCACCCGGAGCACCTGGCCCTGGCCGCCCCTTATGGCGTCTCGGCCTGCCTGGAACCGGACCTGCCCCCCGGCGATTACCACGTGGTGGTGGAGGCCAGCGGCTCCCCCGGCGGC
>JBIOJX010000328.1:0-2701 GCA_044451265.1 Desulfobaccales bacterium | reverse complement strand
GGCTCCCAGCGCCTCATAGATGGCCTTCGAAAAGGCCTCCGAGGTGTAGTCACTGAAAACGAAGCCGGTGCCCGGTTCTTTGGGGGTACCCACCGGGGTGACGGTATCCGCCAGGCCGCCGGTTTCCCGGACGATGGGGATGGTGCCGTACTTCATGGAATGGATCTGGTTGAGGCCGCAGGGCTCAAAGCGCGACGGCATGAGGAACATGTCGGCCCCGGCTTCCATCAGGTGGGCCAGCTTGTTGTCGAAGGCCACCAGCACCCCGAGTTTGCCCTGGTATTTGGGGGCCTCGGCCGCCAGCCAGCGGTGGTAGCGCTCCTCGCCGGTGCCCAGGATGACGACCATGACCTCCTGGGTCATGAGCTGCGGCAGAACCTGGGCCACCAGGTCGAAGCCCTTCTGGTCGGCCAGGCGGGAGATCATGGCCAGGATGGGGGCCTTGGCCAGCTTCTGGTTGAGCCCGAAGGCCTCCATCAGGGCCGCCTTATCGGCGGCCTTGCCCTTGAGGTCGGCCGGGCTGAAGTTGGCCGGCAGCAGCTGATCGCTCTCCGGGCTCCACTCTCGATAATCCACGCCGTTCAGGATGCCGTGCAGGTTCGCCGCCCGGTTGCGCAACACCCCCTCCAGGCCGTAGCCGAACTCCGGCGTCTGGATTTCCTGACTATAGCGGGGGCTGACGGTGGTAATGGCATCGGAAAAGATAATGCCGCCCTTGAGGAGGTTGATCTGGTCGTAGTACTCCAGGCCGTCCAGGCTGAACAGAGACCGGTCCAGACCCAGGCGCGGAAACTTGCTTCTATTGAATAAGCCCTGGTAGGCCAGGTTGTGAATGGTCAAGACGGTCTTGGTCCCGGCCATGGCCTCGGCCCAGGCCCAGTGGTTCTTCAGATAGACCGGCACCAGGGAGCTTTGCCAGTCGTGGCAGTGGATCAGGTCCGGCTTGAAATCCATCTCCCGGCAGATGGGCAGCACCGCGCCGCTGAGAAAGGCGAAGCGCTCCAGATTGTCGACATAGTCGCCCTTGGGGGTGCCGTAGAGTTGGCTGCGCTCGTAGAACTCATCGCGGGCCACGAACCAGAAGGGATAATCGGGAGATTCCGGAGCCATGAGGTCAAAGGGCAGATTCAGGGGCTCCGGCAGGGTCACCTCCAGGTCCTCGGCCACCCTGGCCGTGGGGACCTTGCCCTGCTTCACCGCGCCGTAATAGGGCATCAGGACCTTGACCTCCACCCCCAGTTTCTGCAAGGCGTAAGGCAAGGTGCCCACCACGTCCGCCAGGCCCCCGGTCTTGGCAAAGGGCACGCCTTCAGAGGCCACAAACAGGACCTTGAGCTTCTCAACCATATGGACTCCTTTGATAGTAGCCAGTTGTCAGTTGTCAGTATGCGATATCCGAGGCCATTTAACCTGGATACTTATAAATCAAGTCGATATCCGCAGCTACGAAACCTTTCTCACCCTCGGTCAGGGTAAACTCAAAGATATAGTCGCGGCTGGGGAGATGCTCCGGATGGGTTCCGGGGGGCAAGTCCTTCTCCATAAAGAAGACTGAGGTATAGGGCGACTCCTCCAGGCGGGTGTCGGTCACCCAGACCTTGCCGAAGCTGTGCATGAACCGGAAAAAGCCGTAGGACCGGTCCAGGAAGTACTTGGTGCAGACCCCCCGTACCCGGCTGCCCACTTCGCCCCAGGCGGGCGCCCCGGCAAAAGGGGGCGTGGTGGGCAAAAGCCCTGGAATCAGGTACCCGGGGATAAAGATGTCAACCTCCCGACGCAGCCGGGCCGAGACGTTGTTAAAGGCGATGAGTTCCACCCGACAGCCTTTGTTCTGCGCCATGCTCACCACGCTGCAAAAATCGCCGTCACCGGTGAACAGATAGATCAGGTCCAGGCGGTCCGACTGGGAGACAATATCCAGGCCCATCTCCATATCCAGGTTGGCCTTGCCGTAGGTACGGCCGGAATCGTCAGTGTACCAGCGGATGGCCTTCTCCACTGCTTTAAAGCCTAAATCCCGCAGGGTGAGGATGAAGTTCAGGGTGTTCTTATAATTTGGGTCCGAGCCGGCCCGGTCTTCGTCAATGGCCACATAGGCGTTGAGGCGCATGGCCTCGTCACCGTCCCGGCTGGCGAAGCGGCGGATGACTTCGTAGCGCATGCCGTAGCCGCCGTTGCGCATGATATTCATGGAATCCACGTAGACTCCGATTCTTCTTGCCATCTATCAGGCTCCTTTCGCTAATGCACTAAAATTTTGGGTACCGAAGTCGTTGCCTGGTTGTAAAGAACTATAATGCCGTTCGCAAACCAAACTAAACTAGTCCCGGGGCAGTGCTCAGGCTCCGCCCCCTTGAATCAATAAGTTTAGAGGAAAAACCCCGTGACCGCAAGTCGCGATAGGGACTGCGGCCTCAAGCCATTTCGTTTTGCAACGCCGCGAGTCCTGAATAGCTCGCGCCAGGCGGCCGGTTTCTGCTAAGATTAAGGACTGGAAGGAGCGGAGCAAGATGCGGGAAGTCTGGCGCATGTGGAATTACGCCACCATGGTGGTGTTGACGGTGCTCACTGCCGGGCTCTTCGCCGCCATCCTCATCCCCTTCAAGGGCATTCCCTTGATCCCGGGGCTCACGGAACTGCGGCCCGCCAACGTCATCCCGGTGGTCTGCGGCCTGCTGTTCGGGCCTGCCGGGGCCTGGGG
>JBIOJX010000327.1:0-2709 GCA_044451265.1 Desulfobaccales bacterium | reverse complement strand
GAGTAGATGGTGGCGGCCAGGGCCACCTTGTGGCCCCGGATGGGGGTGGCGGGGTTGGGGACGTCCTCCACCGGGAATTCCCGGCGCAGGAGGTCGGCGCCGGCGCCGTGGCTGACGAAGAGAAACTCGTGGCCCAGCCCGGCGAAGTGCCGGGCGAGGGTGAGGGACCGGACCGCGTGGCCGTGGCCGGTGCCGTGGACGCCGTAGAGAATCTTGGCCATATGGTTAGCGAATGTAAACCAGCCGGGGCCGGAGGTCAATCCCCCGGCAGGTGATCACTGAGGTTGATAATTTCAAATACTTCAGGCCCCGGACCCGCAATAGCCTGGGGGTGGGGGCTGAGAAACCGCCCCTGATTTTGCAAAGGCGGCCGGATCGGGCGGAAGAGGTGGAGGATCCGGGCGGGTCTATCCCCGGATTCAGGGTGGATCGAGGCACCTTAGACATTCCTTATGGCGGTGACGAAACGAGCCGATAAACTTAAGGGGCGCAGATAGCCCTAAGGCCAGCATCGCAGGCCCTAAATTTTTGCCGTTTCACGGTTGACCTATCCGTAGAAACCTCTTGATTAGCTAGCAACCATGAATTATCATGCCCCGAAGTTTCTTTACATGGACGAATGAAAGGATCCGCCATTCTAGTTAAGGAAGATCATCTCTGTGTAATTTCCGACCTGCATTTAGGCAACCCCGCCTTTATGAGAACCGACTATCTCAGATCATTCATGAAATATTTTTCCAGAAATGGCGCCAGCCTGTGCATCAATGGCGACTTCATTGATTTATTGCAATCTTCGGCGCCAAAATTAGTCAGGGATCTGCAATCAGCTATTAAAAGCCTAAAAGATTTTCTTTCTCAGGGCGGAAAAAAAATCTACTTTGTGCGGGGCAACCATGACATTCACTTGGAAGCCTATCTGGCGGAGCTGGGTATCTTCTCCGTCATGCCTTGTTTAGAAGTAATCTCCGGTGATCGGCGGATCCATATTGAACATGGCCATATTTATGACCGGCGCTTTTCGGATTTTCCCAGACTATACCTGCACATGGCCTGGGTTCTGGGCAAATTGCTGAAACTCTCGCCCAAGTTTTTTCATCTATATTTCAAAATAGAATGGTATCTGCATGAATTGATCAATAAAAAAGTCAAGGGGTGTAGAAATGCTCTGTTAGATGCCCCCAGCAACCTGGGTGCGGCCCTAAAGCTTTTTACCCGAGGCTTCGACATCGTCATTCTCGGCCATACGCACCGGCATGGCCTGCATATTATGGAGGGCGACAAGATCTTTGCAAATGCCGGGGCCTGGACCTCTGAGAAAATTCATTATCTGGAGGTTCAACAAGGCGTCATAAGATTGAATGAGTGGTCTTTGAACCGCTGAAGGAGAGTTAATTTTCGGAGATGTTGCCTCAGAGCGGACCTTTAACCGGCCTAAATTCCTTGATTGTCGGCCTCAGGGCCGCCGGCATGGTTGCCGCCGGCTCTCCTCGAACCACAGCCTTTCTGCCTAAGTGAGGATTTGATGGAGGTTTTCCTGGTGGCGGCCATGGCTTTGGTGCTGCTCGCCCTGGCGGTCTTGATCTTCGTCGGCGGGCGGCCTTTACGGCCGGGAGCCAGGGTGGAGGTGGGCCAAATTACCGGACCCTGGCCCCGAGTAGCGCTGCTGGTGCCGGTGACCGGCGCGGCGGCGGGTTTGGCGACGCGCCTGAAGCGGCTGCTCAGCCAGGATTATCCCGATTACCAGGTGGTGTTTTCCACCCGGGACGCGGCGGACCCGGCCACGGCCGTCATTCGGTCGCTCTTGCCAAAATTTTCCCGGGCCCGGCACGTGGTCGCCGGCCCGGCCCGGGGCTGCGGCCAGAAGAATCAGAACCTGCTGGCCGCGGTGCAACTGGTGGGCCGGACTCCCGAGATCCTGGTCTTTTGCGACAGCAACCAGGAGGCCTCGGCCGGATGGCTTATGGAACTGGTGGCGCCCATTGTTGCAGGCCAGGGCGAAGTCACCAGCGGTTATCACCATATCATCGCCGCGGAACCAGGGGGCGCCGCCCTGGGTCGAGCCATTTCAGTTCTGATCCTCTATCTGACCAAAGGTTTTCGCCGTCTGAACCAGCCCTGGGGCGGGGCTACCGCCATCCGTCGGAGCTTATTTGAAAATTTGGAAGTGGCCAAACTCTGGGCCGAAAATATTGTGGACGACGTCTCCCTGGCGGCCCGGCTGGTGCGGGCGGGGGTTTTGGTAGGTATCCCGCCAGGGGCCAGCCTCCACACCCCACTCGACCACGAGAGCCTGGAGGGCTGGCAGGACTGGCTCATCCGGCAATGGCTTTACCTGAAGTTTTGCATGCCCGCCACCTGGCTGGCGGGGGGGGTGCTGGTGTACCTGGTTGCGGCCCTGGTGATCCTGGCCGGGGTGCGTCTGATATTGCTGGCCCTGGGGGTGGGCGCCGGAGGCCCGGCCCTGGTAGGCGCGCTGTTTCTGGCAGGGCTTACGGGGTTAGGCCTCGCCTTGCGCTCATATCACCCGCACCCCGGTCCCCTGGCAAAATGGTTGCCGGCCTTCTTTGCGGCCCTGGGTCTGGCCAGTTGGTGCCACCTGAAGACCCTGTTTACCATGAAGATGCATTGGCGGGGGATTATTTACCGGGTAGGCTGGCGAGGCAGGGTGGCGGAGATAGTGGTCAGTAGCCAGTAGCCAGTAGTCAGTAG
>JBIOJX010000326.1:0-2733 GCA_044451265.1 Desulfobaccales bacterium | reverse complement strand
GTCCAGGCCACCAGGTTGTTGACGACGATCATCGCGGCGATGGTGAAACCGCGAAATATGTCCAAACTTATCAGGCGGTTGTGAACTATTGCGGCCACTGCGACTCCAGGGCGGTCAGCGAGGCTGATCACCGCTGACCAGGTGCCGGACTGGAATGATCTATGCCAAAGACCTAGATCTTGCTTTAACTGACCACTCTTCTATTGCTCCTTCCACGCCTTGCGGCTCAGCTCGATCTTTTTGCGCACCGTTTTCCAGGCTTCCTTGGTGAGGAAGGAGTCCCGCCAGCGGCGGATCATACGCTCGAACATCGCATAGGGCACCGCAAAGGTAATCTCGTCGGGTTTGAGGAACTTGCGATCCGAGGGGTCCCAGCCGCCCAGGACCGCCTTGAGCTGGCCCCGCTCCAGGTATTTCAAGGGCCAGGCGACGAGGTTGGAGCAGCCGGCGCCGAAGGGCGATTGCACCGCCTCGAAGTCGTTGGTGACGAAGGTGGCCAACTGGTTGAGGCCGGAGATGGTTTCGGCCCGGGCGAAGAAGATCACCACCTCGGGGGTTTCGTCCGGGGTGAATTTGCTCAGTTGCTGAAAGACGCAGAATTGTTCCGGGGCCGGGCGGGGGTCGAGGGTCTCAAAGAACCGGCGCACCGCCGCGGGCGAGTCCAAATAGCATTCGCCTTCCATCACCCCGGGCTGCCCGGTGGAGACGTAGTGGGTGATGAACTCCAATTGGGGCTTGTTGAACCCCAGGTAGAAGGCGCCCCCCAGGCAGCCGAAGCGAGTCTGGTCGAAGCAGGCCGGCTGGCCCGATTTGCGGGCCCGCCAGAGCATCCCGATGACGCAGGAGAAGTTGGCGAAGGTCGCCTCCCAATCCACCTCGCCGGCCGCCTCCATGGCGGCGGTGGGCAGGATGGCCGGCTGCGGCGATAGGGCCGCTTCGGGTGGCCTGGGGGTGTAATACATCCCCAGGGGTTCTTCGCTCAGGCCCAGGATGTCGCAAAAGGCCTGAATTTCCGTCAGATCATCTTGAATGGTCATGGTTTTATCCCCTTCTGATCAGTCAAAGCCGGGCAGGATGCGGCGGCACAGGCTGGAAAGCCCGGGCTACCGGAAATGGGCCGGGCGCACCTCATCAGTGCCGGCTGATTTGCCGGCCGTGAATTCCCAGCCGGTTAATGAAGGACCTGACGGTCTCGGGCCATAGGTCCAGGCCCCGGACATCGGAGAAGAAAAAATGGCCTTCCGCCAAAAAAGGGGGCACTTTTACCAGTTGGGCCGACCCGCCGGCGCTCACAAAGGCCTGGTATAGCTGCTGCACCAGGGGGGCGCGGAAATAGGTATCGTTTTCCGAGTAAATCCAGAGGGTGGGCACCCGGCAGGTGCGCCCGAACCTGGCGAAGGCGTCAATCAAGGCCGCCGGGTTGCAGATTTGATCGGCCTTGGCGCCACGTCCGCCGGAGAAATTGATGACCCCCTGCAAGCCGGGAAATCCCAGGCTGGCCAGGGCCAGGGAGGCGAAGCCGCCGGACGAATGGCCCGCCAGGATTATATGATGCGCCTCAATGTAAGGTTGGGTCTGCATAAAACGCACCGTGGCCAGCAAATCATGGGCCGAGGCCATCCCGGCCTCATAATATCTGGCCCGTTCACATTCACCTTCTTCTTCGGCGTAACTCCCTTCCGAGTGACCGTAACCGCGGCGCATGGGGATAATCACGGCAAAGCCCATTTGCACAAAGATCCAACTTTGCGCCTCAAAGCGTTGGCGCTCCAGACGTTGCTGCGCCTCCCTCGGCGTGCCGTGACTCAGAACCAGGAGGGGGAAGGGGCCGGCCCCGTCGGGCCGGAAAAGAGTCGCTTCCAGCCAGAGAAGCGGTTTGCCGGAGGCCTGGGGCTCCAGGGGGATGCGCACGATTTTCTCGTTAAGCGGAAGTTCGGGAATCGGCTCGGCGCCGGCCAGTCTGATGAAATCTCCGGCGGCATGCTGGCCGTGGAAGAAGGCCATTACCGCCAATCCGGCCAGAACAATGATGAACCACCTGAATATACTTGGTCCCCGCATCCTTCCCCCTTAAGGCTGAACCGCAAAGATGGAAAAACCGACCAGGAGAAAAAAAGTCGCGCCGGGCTCAATTCAAGTTACCTTTTGCCCCGCGTCCGTAAGCCCTATCGGTTGATTTCAAAAAAAATTAAGCATTAATCAATGTATAAACAAGGCTGACCGCCAGAAAACCCAGGACCTCCGCTCCTCCCATCTCTGTGCAATCTTTCTTGACAAGGCAAGTAATATTTTTTAAGATGGAAAGTGGGTAAATTCACAAAATATTAACAAAATTCCGTATATAAACTTGATGGAAGGTAATGTTATGGCAGCTGAAAAACGAGATCCCGTAGGTAAGGTAATGGTAGTCGGCGCCGGGATTGCCGGGATCCAGACGGCTCTGGACCTGGCCAATGCCGGTTTTTACGTACACCTGGTGGAAAAGAAGTCGGCCATCGGCGGCACCATGGCCCAGTTGGACAAGACCTTTCCCACCAACGACTGTTCCATGTGTATCATTTCTCCCAAATTGGTGGAAGCCGGCCGCCACCTGAACATTGAGATTCTGCCGCTGTCCGAAGTGACCTCCATTGCCGGAGAGGCGGGCAACTTCAAGGTGACCGTGGAGAAGCAGGCCCGCTTCATCGATCCGGCCAAGTGCACCGGCTGTGGCGCCTGCACCGAGGTCTGCCC
>JBIOJX010000325.1:0-2735 GCA_044451265.1 Desulfobaccales bacterium | reverse complement strand
GTAGACCGGACCGCCGAGGGTTGGACCGGCAACGTCGGGGTGGTGGGGAGCCTGTTCAAGAAGCCCGGGGTAACGGTTCCGGTGGACAACTCCGTCGCCTTCGTCTGCGGTCCTCCGATCATGTTCCGTTTCGTCATCAAGGACCTTCTCGAACTGGGTTTTGAGGAGAAGAACATCGTCTCGACAATGGAACGCTACATGAAATGCGGAGTGGGCAAATGCGGCCACTGCTGCATCGGCGTGGCTTACGTCTGCATGGACGGCCCGGTCTTCACCTTCGAACAGATCAAAAAGCTCGGAGAGAAAATCTGATGCCCGACCTCCGTGAACAGCTTCAGCAATGCTTCCAGGGCCGCGTCTGCCTGATGGGCCTGGGCAGTATTGACTACGGCGACGACGGCTTCGGCATACACCTGGCGGAGAAACTGAAGGCAGCGGGTCTGCCGGATGTGATCATTGCCGGCACGATGCCTGAACGCTTTTTAGGCCAAGTGATCGACATTGGCTATGATTATCTGGTTTTCCTCGACGCCGCGGAATTCGGAGGTGCACCCGGCTCGGTGATCCTTTTGAATGCCGAGGAAATGGCTGCCCGCTTCCCGCAGATCTCCACCCACAAGATTTCCCTGGGCCTTCTGGCAAAATGGGTCGAGGATAGCGGGAAGACAAAAGCGCGGCTATTGGGTGTTCAACCCGGATCGCTCAAGGCCGCCGGGGAACTGACGCCAACCATGCAGACAACGCTCGAAGTCCTGGCTACCCTTCTCTGCGACCTGTGGAATACCAAGAAGGAAAGTGTTGACACATCCCAACTGCTTAACGACCGTCCGAAGGCAGAGGCGCCAATTACAGAGGTAAACGTATGATGAGTCCCGAACAAGCTGTTGTCGTATCGATCCTGATCTGCATCGCCGGTGCGGTGCTAACGCTGGCGGTTTCGCAGAGCAAGGTTTTGGCGGGGTGGCTGGCGTTTTTCACCACCACTGCCACGGCCGTCCTGATATTTTCAGCCGTGGCCAACGTGCTTACGGGCGGGGGATCGGCGCATCCGGTCACCTTCTGGACGATGCCGAACACGGGGTTTGAGCTGCGTTTCTACGTGGACGGTCTGTCGGGGATATTTCTGGGACTGGTAGCGGTCATGGCGGTTCCTGCGGCGCTTTACTCAATCGACTACGTAAAGCGTTACACGGATTACGGAGCAGGGCGCTACTATCCGCATCTGCTCCTTTTTCTGGGGGGGATGTACGGACTGCTTTCCACCACCGACATGATGTGGTACTTCTTCATCTTCTGGCAGCTCATGACCCTTCCCAGCTTTGCGCTGATCCGCTATGAGCACAAGAACCCGGCGTCTGTCCGTGCCGCCAACGTATATCTGATCCTGATGGAAATTGCCTGCGTCGCGGTAATGGTAGGCGGCGGTCTTCTTGCCGGCGGCAGCGGTTCTCTCAAGTACGACTTCGACACGGTAAGCGAGGGTTTGCCTGCGATTCTTTCTGCAAACCCCGGTGCGGTTGGGTTGGCCTTTGCCCTCTTTCTGATCGGTTTCGGGATCAAGATGGGGATGTGGCCTTTCGGGCAGTTCTGGGTACCCGAGGCCTATAAGGGGGCCCCTTCCCCCATCAGTTCTTTACTTTCCAGCGTCCTTTCCAAGAGCGGCGTCTACGGCCTGATGCGCTGTTTCCTCTGGCTCGTTCCGGCCAGTGCTCTGCCTGATTTTCCCTTGGGGAAATGGGGCATGGCCGTTGCCATCCTGGGGACCGTCACCCTCTTCACCGGCACCATGCAGGCGCTCAAGCAGGAGCAGACCAAACGGCTTTTGGCCTTTCACTCAATCGGCCAGATCGGCTACATCATGCTGGGTACCGGGGTATGCATGGCCCTGTTGCCGACCGGCGATCCGAAACTGGTGACATTGGCCGTCATCGGCCTGTGCGGCGCCCTGTTTCACTCCGTCAACCACGGCCTTTTCAAGGGGCTGCTGTTCTTGAATGCCGGCTCCATAGAGATGGCCACCGGCAGCCAAGAGTTGAACAAACTGGGTGGGCTGATGAAATACATGCCGCTCACCGCCGTAACCACCCTGATCGCCTCCTTCTCCATCTCCGGCGTGCCCCTTTTCAACGGCTTCGTCAGCAAGTGGAGCATCTACGTGGCAGCGGTCCAGGGGAGCGGTTCGGCCAGATATCTCGCGGTCTGCGCGCTCGTCGCCATCATGACCAGCGCCTTAACCCTTGCCTCCTTCATCAAATTCTTCGGGGTAAGCTTCCTCTCTCGTCAAAGCACCCTGGTTATTGCCTCGGCCGGGAAGGGGAAGCTAGAAGTGGGTGGTCTCATGCAATTGCCGCAGCTCTTTCTGGCGGCGGCCTGCATAATGCTCGGCACCGTGCCGGCAATAGCCTACAGCGTCATGAAACATGCGCTTAACGCCAGCCGTCAGGGTTTCGGCGCCACCCTGGCCGACGCCTCGCCGATGATGAGCGGGCCGTGGGCCGGGCTTGACGCGGTAAACGGCACCGCCCTGTTCGCCCCGCTGGCGCTTATGGTGGTTTTGGGGCTGGTATTCCTGGTCACCTACGTCATCTCCAAACTCGGCGGGGCGACCCGGCGTGTTGCCACGCCGTGGCTCTGCGGCTACGTACTCGAGGCGGACTGCTATCGTTACTCCGCCCACAATTTCTACGGCGAAATAAAGCGCTACTTCAAATGGCTGGGTGGCATGCCCAAGAAGT
>JBIOJX010000324.1:0-2760 GCA_044451265.1 Desulfobaccales bacterium | reverse complement strand
AGCTCAGGGTTGGGGCCCGCCAGAATAACCGGGTAGCCCATCTGGGCCAATTCCCAGGCGGCTTGCAGACCGGCGGCGGAATCGCCCCAGACCAGTACTTGACGGGCAACGGGGATAGCTTGAGGGACCAGGGGCCGGGCCCGGCTGACTTGTGAGGCCGCCAGGCGCACCATTTCCAGACCTTTGGCGGTCCGGGAGCCTGGGTCCGGGTGGCCCAGAGCCGCGGTCAGGTCCACATGCATGAGGCATTCCGGGTTCAGCCCCAACTCGCCCGTTAACAGGCGGGCCACGGCGGCCCCCCGATGCTCCGGGTCTTTGGCCGCCAGGACCACGGGATTGATCTCCCGGTCTTGGCTCAGGAAGCGGCGCACCTGCTCCTCTTGCTTGACAGCCGGCAGGGCCGGATCCACAGGCAGCACCCGGCAGTTCGGCAAGCTCGCCACTGCCTGGGAAAAGTCTTGGGGATCAAGGCCGGCGGTGACCAGCTCCGGGCCATGCATTACCAGGACATTCACCGGTTTCAACGCCTCGGGAAGATTCACGTTCTTGCCTCCAGATATTGACGCACCTGCCGGACCGACTGGGTCGCCTGGGCGATGCATTCCAAAATGCTTTGCGGGCCGGTCGCGGTCCCGGCCAGGAAAACGCCCGGGGCTTCGCCGTTGCCTCCCTGCAAGAAGCCGTCGGGGTTCAGTTGCAGGTGCAGCATTTCCGCCAGTCTGGCATTATCCGGCCCAGGGGCGATGCCCACCGCCAGGACCAGGAGATCGACCACCCGGGACAGGGCCCGGCCGCTGGCCTCGTCCAAAAAACGCAGCTTCAGACTCCCGTCGCCCGTGGCGTCCAGGTTTCCGGGGAGGGCCCGGATCAACTCCAACTCCCGCCGGGCGTCGGCCATGAAATTCTGGGGATCAGGGCCGACATTCTGCAAATCCATGTAAAAAGTGGTCACCTGGCACTCCGGCCAACGATGCCGGATCAGCCGGGCCAGGCGCAACCCATAGGCGCAACAGACCCGGGAGCAATACTGGTGCTCCTGGTCCCGACTGCCCACGCACTGGATGAAAGCCAGACGTCGGACCGGCCGGCCGTCGCCAGGCCTGGCCGGAGGCCCGCCCTGCCGCATCATCTCCTCCAATTCCCGGCCGGTGATGATGTTGGGCAATTGGCCATGGGCATAAACCGTCCGGAGGGCAGCCTTGGCAGGTTGATAACCGGTGGCCAGGATGAGGCTCGGGGTCGAAAGGGCCGCCACGGTCCCGGGCCGGGCCAGGTCGATGGCCTGGGTGGGGCAGATGTCCTGGCAGCGGCGGCAGGAACCATCCTGAAAATAGAGGCAGGCGGCCGGATTCACGGCAAAGCGGGGATGGTTCTCAGCTGAGGCCGCGCTCAAAATGCCTCCGGGGGCGGGGCATTCGTCCAGGCAGAGGCCGCAATCAAGGCAGCTTTGGGGGTCGATGACCTGGGGTTGCGACTTTAAAGTCAGGTGCAGCAGACCTTGGTCAGATCGGGTTTCCACCAGTTCCGTGTGCGCATAAAGGGCGATCCCCGGTGCGGCAAACAGGTCCCGCAAACCCTGTTCAACCCGGCAGGCGCCGCATTTCTGGCAGACATCGGTGGCCTTGCAGCCGAAGCTGGCGGCCCGCCCGCCGAAAAAGGGGCTCTTCTCCACCAGGGCCACCGGGAGCCCCGCCCGGCTTAGCTCCAAGGCCGCGGTAATCCCGGCGATGCCGCCGCCCAGAACTACCACCGGATTAGTTTCATCGTTTCTCATAGGAGTTTCCGATTTGCTGTTTCGGTTGTGCAATGTAGAGGCCACCTTCACCTCAGGCCCCTGCCGCCTCCAGGACCAGGGCCATCAAGTCGCCCCGGCCCCGGGCCTTCACGTAGACGCCATCTGCGAGTTTTGCCTCTCTGATCTCTCGGAGCAGGCGACCGGCCAGAGCGGCGCCCTGCCGCAATACTGCTTCGGGGTCATTGCCCTTCAGTTCCTGGACCACGTCCGGCGGCAGGGAATAGACCTTCCGGTGCCGGCCCTGAGCAGCCTGTTCCACTTCTTCGGCCTTGGGCACCTTGAGGCAGGCCAGAATCTTCACAGTCTGCGACCCCAGTGATTGCCGAAAACGGCGGAATTTCTCCAGGTCGAAGATAGGCGCGGTGATAAAAAATTCGGCTCCCGCCTCCAGCTTTTTCTTAATCTTAAGTTGCTGGGGACCCGCAGGGTCGGCCTCGGGGATGAGGACCGCCCCCAAGCAGAAGTTGGGGTTGCCTTTCAGCGGCAGACCGGTGCTATCGTGACCCGCCATCAGTCCCCGGGCGATTTGCAGAAGCTGCACCGAGTCGGCGTCATAGACAGGCTTGGCGTCGGGATGATCCCCCAGGCTGACGAAATCGCCGCTCAACGCCAGGATATTCTCCAGACCCAGGGCCCCGGCGCCCAGCAAATAGCTCGCCAGGGCCAGGCGGTAACGATCCCGGCACGTCATGAGGAGCAAAGGTTCGCCCCCGGCTTCTTGGACCAGCCTGGCCGCGGCCAGGGCCGAGAGTTTCATCTTGGCATGCTCGTTGTCCGGAATCCCGAAGGCGGTTACCTTGCCATTGAGCGCTTGCAGCGGAGCCAGCATCCCCTCCAGATCGATACCCTTGGGAGGTTTAATTTCCATCAGGATGGGAAACCGGCCGGCTTCCAAAGCTTCCCTGAGTTTACTCATGGACCCCATATCTCCTCTTATAGCCCGGGTGGATCACCGTCCCGGGGGT
>JBIOJX010000323.1:0-2765 GCA_044451265.1 Desulfobaccales bacterium | reverse complement strand
GTCCTGGACCCTACCCCTTATCTACAGGGTCCCCCCGAACCGCCGCCGCCGGCCGAAGCCGGTTGGAAGGACACTTTTATCCATCAGACGCACTCGGTCACTCGTCTGGTGACCCGCTGGGCGCCGCAAACCGCGCCTTTGCGGGGTCCCGGCCGCGCCGTCCCCGGGGTCAACCTCTATCCCTTTGACCCCACCGGGGGCCGATATGTCTGGCATTGCCATAACCTGCAGCATGAAGATAATGAGATGATGCGGCCCTACGTGGTCTCACCGTGAAAGCCCTATGAGTCGACCGGGAATCAAGAAGCCGCTGGAAGAAAAACTGGAGAAGCCCTGCGCCGCGGCCATGCGACGCTTGAGCGTGCCGTGGTTCCGCTGGGGCATCATTCTATTGTCCCTGGCTCTGGCCGGGGCCTCGATCTATTACACCCTGGGGCACCTGACGGTCAATACCAGCCGGAAGGACCTGATCTCCGGCAACCAGAGGCTGATCGCGCGCTCGAACCTGATCGACCGGGACTTCGGGGGCAAAGACGGCCTGGTGGTGGTGGTGGAAAATGTCAACCGGTCGCAAAGCGTCAGGTTTGCCAAGGCCCTGGCCACCGAGCTGCGCCGCGATCCGGAGCGGTTCCCCGATCTGTTCTACCGCCTCAACCCCGACAGCTTCAAACCGTGGACCTTGCTCTATCCGGAGGTCGACGATCTCCTGAAACTCAAAGACAATCTTGCCGGTCAGAAAAAACTGCTGGGCAGACTGGCGGCCGAGCCTCGTCTGGCGACCTTCTATGGCCTGGTCAATGAGCAAATCGCCCAGGCGATGATCGGCACCGCCTTCACCGGGTTTTTGCAGGATGAGCCGACGCAGGAACTGCCCGACGTTTCTCTCCTCAATGCCACCCTGCGCCAGCTCCACGCCAGTCTAACGGCAGATCAGCCCTACGTCTCCCCGTTCGAGAGTCTCTTCCCCGGCGGCATCGGCGACCTGAGCGAGCAGGGTTACTTTTTTACGGACAACGACCGTTTCCTGATGTTCCTGGTGACCGGCCGCCCGGGGAGCTATACCACGATGACCGATGATTTGGGGGGTTTGCGGCAGATCGTGGGCCGCGTCCAGTGTCAATTTCCCGGGATGCGAGTGGGGGTAACCGGCCCCGACGCCCTGCAAGCCGATGAAATGACCAGCGCCATGCGGGACATCACCCTGGCCACCTGGCTGTCTCTGGTGGGCCAGTTCGGCCTCCTCGTCCTCTTTCTCCGCGCCCTCAGGCGGCCTCTGGCGGAAGTCGTGTCCCTGGTCGTCGGCCTGTGCTGGACCTTCGGCATGATTACCCTGACCGTCGGGCATCTCAACCTCCTGTCCGTGATCTTTGCCCCCTTGATGCTGGGGCTGGCCATCGATTACGGCATCCACTGGTTTTGCCGGTTGGAGGAAGAGGATGAGGCCAATCAGCGCCAGTGCACCCCCGAGGCCTTGAGCTGCGCCTATCGCCAGACCCTGCCAGGAATCATCTATGCCGGTCTGGCGGCCATGGTGTCCTTTTTGCCTCTGGCCTTCGTGAATTTCAAAGGCTTGTCGGAGTTGGGGCTGATCCTGACCGCCGGCATTCTCATCATGCTAGTGGCCACCCTGATATTGGCCCCCAGCCTGGTGATGGTCAGCGAGCGCTGCATCTCCACCGGGAAGCCGCACCAATGTCCCGGGGAGCCGCCCCCCTTCCTGCACCTGGAGTGGCGCCATCCGGGCCGGGTCGTGGCCGTGGGGGCGCTCATCCTCGTCCTGGGGATCATCGGTCTGCTGCGGGTGCAATTCGACTTGAACCCCCTGCACCTGCAGAATCCCCGGGTCGATTCGGTGGTCTGGGAGATGCGGCTCCTGGAAGAGTCCAAGTATTCCACCTCCTTCGGCGCCATGACCGCCGATTCCCTCCAGGACCTGGAGGCCAAGACCGTGGCCCTGAAGAAGCTGCCTACGGTTTCCCACGTGGAATCGGTGCTCTCCTTTCTGCCGGCGGACGTAGAGAAAAAGCGTCCTATTATTAAAGAGATACAGGCCAAACTGGCCGGCCTGGAGCTTCCCGGGGCCCCGAAGGGGCTTTCCGAGCCCCAGGGGCTGGCGGGAATTCTGGGCCGGATAAATTTCAAGATGGATGAGGCCGCCAAGAGTCTGGAGGCGAAACAGGCGGCTACCAAGGGGCAAATTGAGGAGACCCACGCCCTCATCAATAAAATCATGCCCCTGCTGGACCCCGGCCACAACCCGCCGGTCGCGGCGCGCCTGGCTGACTTCGAGCGCCATTTTTTTGCCGACCTGCATGACCAATGGGGCCTGCTCCGGGGTTATGAAAAATCGGCGCTGGCCTCGCCGGCCATGACCCTGGAGGACTTGCCGCAGCCGGTGCGGGAGCGCTTCATCGGTGACGGAACCTATTTGGTCCGGGCCTTTCCCTCCCAGGATATCTGGGATTTTCCGCCCTTGAAAAGCTTCGTGCAGAGTCTCTGGCAGGTCGATCCCAATGCCGTAGGGGACCCGGTGCTGCTTTATGTCTTTACCCTGGGCTTTCGCAATTCCATCCTCTGGGCCGCGGGCATTGCGGTCTTGGCCATAGCCGTGCTGCTGGCGATTTTTTACCGCAGTCTGACTATGGCCATGCTGGCCCTGATGCCCCTGTGGGTGGGCACCGGGTTGACCCTGATCATGATGTGGCTTATCGGCTTGCCCTTCAATCAGGCCAATGTCCTGTTCCTGCCGTTAATTTTAGGGGAGG
>JBIOJX010000322.1:0-2846 GCA_044451265.1 Desulfobaccales bacterium | reverse complement strand
CGCTGATCCCGGTGGAGGTGAGCCTGGTACGGGTCCAGGACTCCTCTCACCACCTGATGGGTAGCGTGGCGGTGATTCATGATCGACGCCGCCCCGAGGATCTGGTGAGCCTGATGCAGAAACAGGAAATGGCTCTGATCCGCCTCAACCGCAATCTGGAGTTGGCCAATCTCGAATTGGCCCGGGCTAATCGCCTGAAGGACGAGTTCCTGGCCAACACCTCCCATGAACTGCGGACGCCATTAAGCGCCATCCTGGGCTTTCTGCGTATCATCCTGGACAAGATGTGCGATGACCCGGCGGAAGAGCATGAATTTATCCAAAATGCCTATGACAGCGCCAAAAATCTCCTTACCCTGATTAATGAACTGCTGGATACGGCCAAGATTGAAGCCGGAAAGGTGGACCTCAACCTGATGAAGGTCGAGGTCTCCCAGGTATTGGCGGAACTGAAAAAATTAAGTCAGGTGCGGGCAGCTCAGAAGGGCTTGCGCCTGACCTTCCAGTCCCACCAGGTAAAGGTGCGCGCCGACCCTGACAAATTGCACCAGGTTCTGCTCAATCTGGTCGCCAATGCCATCAAGTTTACCCAGGCCGGCGAGGTCCGGATTATCGCCCGGCCCTTCCCGGCCAAGGGCCACGTCCGCTTTGAAATCAGCGACACCGGCATCGGCATACCCCAGGAAATTCAGCGGGACCTGTTCCAGAAATTCGTCCAGGGCGATGGCTCCACCTCTCGAAAATACGGAGGCAGCGGCCTGGGGCTGGCCATCTGCAAGAACCTGGTGGAGTTCATGGGCGGCCGGATCTGGCTCTCCAGCCCCGGTCCCGGGCAAGGCACCACGGTCTATTTCACCCTGCCGTTGATCTCCGAGACGCCCCTCCACTGGCGCCGCCTGGAGGACCGGGAACGGGGCCTGGAGGTCCACGGCCCGGGGGAAGGCCCCCTGGTCCTGGTGGTGGAAGACGAACCCAAGGTGGTTGAGGTCATGACCCGCATCCTCAACAAGCACGGCTATCGCACCGCCTATGCGGTGACCGCCGATGACGGCCTGGAAGGCGCCCGGCGCCTGAACCCGGCCCTGATTACTATTGACATGGGCCTGCCGGCCCGGTCTGAGGCCATCTTACGCAACGGCCTGGATCTCTGCGCCGCCTTGCAGAAGGATCAACAAACCACCGGCATTCCTCTGATTCTGGTCACCGGTCACGATACTTCGATGGATCAAAGTATGAAAGAAATGCCGCCTACCCTGACCAAGCCGTTCAGGGCGCGGGAGTTGGTGGAAAAGCTGGGGGAACTCCTGGGCAAAGAAGGGACCGGCCGGTGATCCCGGCCTTTCTGGAGGTTACATGCCGGAACAATCCCGGGTATTGATTGTTGATGACGATCTCGCTTGCTTAAAAATCTTGAGAAAATTTCTGGAGAAGGATGGCTACCAGGTCATGGCCGCCAAGGATGGCAGACAGGCCCTGGCCCAGGCCCATGGCGCCAAACCGGACTTGATCATCTGTGATTGGATGATGCCCGGCATGGATGGCCCCCAGGTCTGTCAGGCCGTTAAAGAGGACCCGGACCTCAAGGACACCTTTTTCATTTTCCTCACGGCCCTGGACAAGAGTCATATCGGCCAGGGGATCTCCCACGGGGCCGATGATTTCATCACCAAGCCCATTGACCCCCAAGAGGTTAGCGCCAAGGTCAAGGCCGGGTTGCGCTTGAGCCTGGCGCATCGGGACCTGTTTCACCAGGCACAGCGGGACGTCCTTACCGGGGCCTACAACCGGCGGTACTGGGAAAATGCCCTGGAACAGGCCTGTCAGGGGAAAACCTCTTTCATCGTGGCCATGGCCGATATCGACCGCTTCAAGGAGATTAACGACGGCTGGGGCCATCAGATGGGAGACGCCTTTCTCCAGGATTTGACCCGGATTTGGCGCAGCAAACTCATGGAGGGGGAAATCCTGGCCCGCCTGGGGGGCGATGAGTTCGCCTGCCTGTTCTGCCGCTCGCCGCGCCGCCTGCAACTCTTACGTCAGGAAGTGGAACAGGAGTTGACCGCCATCTTTCCGGACCTGCCGGTGGGGGTCTCCCTGGGGTATGCCGAGTTCCAGCCCAGTCATCCGGCGACTCCCAAGGATTTGACCGCCGCAGCCGACCACCGTCTCTACCAGGAGAAACGGCAGCGCCGGAAGAGATAGTTTCGAGTTTTGAGTTTTGAGTTTTGAGTTTTGAGACGTCTCGCCGGGGCAGGAGGATAGAGGCGCGGGGCGCAACCGGCACGGCGGGCCCGGCCCGCCCTAAAAGTTTCCGGATGGTTGCAGTATCTAGCCGACCTTAGGCGCGCCTTGATTGGCTGGGAAAGCGACGGGCCCAGAGGCCCGCCCCACCAAACCTTTTAACCTGTTCCGAACCGCAGTTCCACTCCCGCCTTTTCATTGCGTCCGGCGTCCCGATGGGGTATAGTGCAAAAATTGGTGCGTCACTCTGCGGCTTCCAGATCCTCCGGGTCCAGGAGGCCTTTTTGGATCAAGGCCTGCTCCAGTTGGGCCAGCCCTTGCTTGAAGGCCGGGTAAAGAGACACCGCCAGGGACACCCCTTTGCGGGTGGGGACCCAATCCCCTTCCTGGTCCCCGGGCACGTGCACCCGGATATCGATGAGGCGACGACCCTTAAATTCGGACAACGACAAGAATACGACCTCACGGGCGTTTTTGGTAATTTGGCTGATGACTTCGGACATCGTTCCCCCCTGTGGCCTCCTTGCGGGAAGCCTGATGGGGATTGACTTCGCTTATCTCATTGACCTTGTCAACCCCTTTTTCGATGCAGCTCTATAATACCT
>JBIOJX010000321.1:0-2847 GCA_044451265.1 Desulfobaccales bacterium | reverse complement strand
TGATGGCGGGCGGAATAAAAACCGCCAGATTCCTGGGACTGGCCGGGCCGTGGAAGAACTTACCTTCGTGCGGCGACAAGACCTGGACCTGGTTGCCATCGCTGGCAAAGCTCAGAAGGGTGCGCCCCAAGATTTGGTCCAGGATGTCCACCCGCAGGTCTGCCGGGCGGCGGGCCTTGATCAGGGCGGTGCCGGAGTAATTCCGTTCCGGGGAGAAAAAAGTGATGCGGCCCCGGGCTTGAAAAGACTCGATGGTCCCGGCCCGGTTCTGCAGCCTGGCCAGGACTTCTGCGGCCGAAGCGAGGGCGGTGGGCGGCGGGACCGGCGGCGTGGGCAAGGCCCGGCAGCCGCTCAGGACCACCATGGTCAGTAGCGCGGTCAACGCCGGCCAGACCGGGCTTGCCAGCTTCACAGGCTCCGTTCCCGTAAGCGCAATTCCAGTTCGTTGATTTTCTTACGTAATCCCACGGGGTTGGCGTTTTCCATTTCCGTGGCCCGACGATAAAGCTTCAGGGCGTCACGGAAGCGCTTCAGGCGGAAGTAGGCGTCAGCCAGGTGTTCCGTCACGGTACCGTCATTGGGCATGAGGTGGTGGGCCTTTTCCAACTCGAAAGCGGCCTTTTCGTATTGCCCTTTCTTGAAATAGACCCAGCCCAGGCTGTCGATGATATTGCCGCTGTTGGGCTTGGACTTCAAGGCGGCCCGGACCAGCCGTTCGGCCTCATCGAGGTTGGTTCCCTGTTCGGCGTAAGTGTACCCCAGAAAATTTTGGGCGTCGGCGTTGTCAGGGTCCAGTTCCAGGACCTTTTTGATATAGGCGATACTCTCGTCCCGGTCCTGCTTCTTATCGTAGATCACCGCCAGGCGAAAATAAATCTCCCCGGGGTTCTCCACCTTGCCCATGCCTTCCTTGAGGATGCCGATGGCCCGGTCCCAAAGGTTGTCCTCTTCGAAAAAATAGGAACTGGTGAGATAGATCTCCTCCCGGTCCGGGGCCAGCTGCCGCATCTCTTCCAGGACCCGGCGAGCCCGGTCCTTTTCTCCCTGCTGATACAGCAGGTAGGCCATCCGCAGACGGGCTGGAAAGTACTGCTCCGAGTTGCGGCTCACCAGCTGGTACTCCCGCGTGGCCGCCTTGAGGTCACCCTTTTCCTCCAGGGCCAGGGCGATATAATAGCGGGCCCGCTCCTGGTAACGGGGATTAGTCAGCAGGGGACGAAACTCTTTGATGGCGTCGTCCGGCAGTTTCTGTTCCAGGTTGATGACGCCGATATTGAAACCGGCGGAGGGGTCGTTCTTTTCCAGGACCTTGACCTTGGTGAAGGCCCGCTGGGCGTCCGCATAACGGTTCTGGATCAGGAGCACCCGGCCGATATTGGCCCAGGCCCTGGTGTTGTTGGGCTGCTGGCGCAGGACCCGCTGGTACATCACCAGGGCCCGGTTGTACTGCTTTTCCTTTTCAAGGGCCACCGCCATATCGAACATGGCCGGCACGAACCTGGGGTCCAGCGTCAGGGTCCGGTTAAGCTCCTTTTTCGCCTCTCCCATCTGGTCGGTTTCTATATAGAAACGACCCAGGTAATAGTGGCCCACCACCGAGTCGGGCTCCAGGCGCAGGATTTCCTGAATGGTGCGAATGGCCTTGGGGAAACGGCGCTGCTGGGCATAGAGGGTGGCCAGGAAAAGGCGGGCTTCCCGATTATCCGGGTCCAGGGCCAGAATATGTTCGTACTCCTGGATGGCCTCCTCCAACTGGTTGAGGCCTACGTGCAGCCCGGCCAGCAAAAAATAGGCCTCTTGCTGCTTGGGGTCCAATTTGATGGACTTTTCCACATGGCCCAGGGCCTTTTTGATATCCCCCTGGCGCTGATAGAGAGAGGCCAGTTCCAACTCCATCCGGGCCGAGTCGGGGTCCGCCTTCAGGGCCTCTTCGTACTCCCGGATGGCGCCGGGGCCATCATCCGCCAGCAGGAATTGCTGGGCCTGCAGAAAATGATAATAGGCCAGCCCCCTGGCGCTTTCCTCCGCGCCGGTCGGGGCGGTTTCTCCCGAGCGCAGGCCCAGGCCGGCGCAGCCCGCCAGGCTCAAGGCCAACCCCAGGATGAGGATGGCGGCCGGCAGTCTCCGGGTATGAAAAAGGCGCGAAGGCATGTTTTGCATATAGTCTCAGGTAATTTGGCTAACTCCGCCAAACCAAAGGTCAATCTCCCAGGGGACTGCGGTAATCTTCCCAATCGGCGATTTCGGATTTGAGGTATTGCCGCATCCTCTTGATCAGTCGGTCTTCGATCTGGCGCACCCGTTCCCGGGAAATCTTGTGCCGGGCCCCGATCTCCTGCAAGGTCAGGGCCTTGTCCGCCAGAAGGCGCAAGTCCAGGATATCCAGCTCTTTTTCATTGAGCTCCCGGCGGAATTCCGCCAGCTTCTGGCGAAAGATGCCTTTCAGCTCCGCCTGGGCCAGCACTTCCTCCACCTGAGGCTCCGTGGTAGGCAAAAAATTCTTGTGGTATTCGTCGGAGCCTTCCTTCAGGGGCGCGTCCAGGGAGAGCTCCCAGCCTCCCAGGCGCTGGTCCATTTCGATGACCTCCTCCTCCCGCACGTTGAGGGCGTCGGCCAGCAGCTTGGGGCCGGGCTCAAATCCCAAGGCCCGGAGCTTTTCCTTCTCGCGTTTCAAGTTATAGAAAAGTTTCCGCTGGGACTGGGTGGTGCCGATCTTCACCAGCTTCCAGTTGTCCATAATGAACTTGAGGATGTAGGCCTTGATCCAGAAAGAGGCATAGTACGACAGCTTGATGCCCCGGTAGGGGTCGAACTTCTTGATGGCGTGCATCAGGCCGATGTTGCCTT
>JBIOJX010000320.1:0-2858 GCA_044451265.1 Desulfobaccales bacterium | reverse complement strand
ATTTATGCCCGCCAAATACTACGACGTGGAAATGGACTTCGACCCCCTGGAGGCAGTGGGGCACCGGCTGGGGACTGCGGCCATCATGGTCTTTGACCAAAACACCTGTCTGGTGGCCGCCACCCTGAACCTGATCGAATATTTCGCCCGGGAATCCTGCGGCTATTGCACCCCCTGCCGGGAAGGGCTGCCGTATATCCGGGACCTGCTGTGGCGGATCGAGGCCGGGGAGGGCCGGGAGGAATTCATCCCCATGTTGCAGCAGATGTCCCGGCACATGGACAGCGCCTACTGCGGCTTCGCCCCCGGGGCGGCCGAGCCGGTCCTGGGCCTGCTGAAGTATTTTAGTGACGAGATCCGGGAGCACATCAGCCAGAAAAAGTGCCCCTTTACCGAGGCCTACCGGCCGCACCGGAAGCTGTGGTACCCGGCGGAGTGAATTGAGCCGTAGGGGCGTACCTCGTGTTCGCCCGCAGGGGCGAATACAAGATTCGCCCCTACAGAGATAATATGCCCAAGCTTATCATCGATCATCGGCCCATCGAGGTCCCGGCCGGGACCAAGGTCATTGCCGCGGCCGAGCAACTGGGGATCATGATCCCGCGGTTCTGCTACCACCCCGGCCTGGGATCTTTCGGGGCCTGCCGGATGTGCGCCGTCAAGTTCCTGGAAGGGCCGGTCAAAGGCATCGAGATGAGCTGCATGGAAGACGCCCGGGACGGCATGGTGGTCTCCACCACCGACCCCGAGGCCATGGAGTTCCGCCGGTACGTCATCGAGTGGCTGATGATGCACCACCCCCTGGACTGCCCGGTGTGCGACGAAGGCGGCCATTGCCTGCTGCAGGACGAGACCGTCTCCGGCGGCCACGGTATCCGGCGCTACCTGGGGCCCAAACGCACCTACCAGGACCAGCACCTGGGAGCCTTCGTGCAGCACGAAATGAACCGTTGCATCCACTGCTGGCGCTGCCGCAATTTTTACCAGGAATTCGCCGGCTACCGGGATTACGGAGCCATGCAGATCGCCAACCGCATGTACTTCGGGCGTTTTGGCGACGGGCCGTTAGAGAGCCCCTTCTCCGGCAACCTCATTGACCTGTGCCCCACCGGGGTGCTCACCGACAAACCGGCCCGCTTCGTCGGGCGGCGCTGGGATTTCGAGCGGGCTCCTTCCCTGTGTATTCATTGCTCCCTGGGCTGCAACACCACGGGCAGCGCCCGCTACCGCCAGATGTGGCGCCAGGAAGGGCGCTTCAATGAAATGGTGAACGGCTACTTCATTTGCGACCGGGGACGCTTCGGCTTCGCTTACGAAAGCCTCCCGGAGCGGCCCCGCCGGGCCAGGATTGCCGGGGTGGAAGTGGCATGGCCGGAGGCGCTCCAGGCGGCCGCAGCAAGACTTAGCCACCTCGCGGCAACCTCCGGCCCCGGGGCCGTCGCCTGCCTGGGCTCGAGCCGCAGCAGCCTGGAGAGCCAGGCGATGCTGAAGCGGTTTTGCCGGACCTTGGGTTGGACCGAGCCCCGCTATTTCACCGTGCCCTCGCAAGAGCGCAAGGTCAGGGCCGCGGTCTCCCGGCTGGACGCGGGCCTGGCCGTGTCCCTGCGAGAGCTGGAAGCGGCGGATTTTATCCTGGTGGCCGGGGCCGACCCGGTGAACGAGGCCCCCATGCTGGCCCTGGCCCTGCGTCAGGCCTGGCGCAGGGGCGGGCAAGTGGTAGTGCTGGACCCGCGGCCGGTCTTTCTCCCTTTTGAATTCGAGCCTCTGCCGCTGGGCCCAGGAAACCTCAATGCGGCCCTGGGTGTGGTGGTGGCCGCAGCCTTGCATGATAAAAATATGGAGGGTTTTGACCCCGAAGCTCAACAATTTTTGCAGACCTTGCCTCAGGATTATGGGCTTGACCGGCAAATCGGGGAACGGTTAACCGCCATCGGGCAAAAACTGGGCGCGGCCCGGCGGCCGGTGATCATTTGCGGCATCGACGTGGTCCGGGAGTCTACCCCGGGCCTGGCCGCGGACCTGGTCCGGCTGCTCCGGGAGGCCGGTTTGCATGCCGGGCTATTTTACCTGCTCCCCGGGGCCAACGCTTTTGGCGCGGCGCGGTTGTCGCCGCCCGACGCCGGGCTGACGCCGCTGGTGGAAGCCCTGGAAGCCGGCGCCATCAAGGCCCTGCTGGCGGTAGAGTGCGACCCCTTCTGGGACTACCCGGACCGGGAGCGCCTGGCCCGGGCCTTGGAAAAGCTGGAGTTGCTGGTGGTCCTGGACTACCTGCCTTCACCCATGGTGCAGCGGGCGGATATCGTTTTGCCTGCTCTCACCGTGTTTGAGCGGAGTCCCTCCAGCTTCGTCAACCAGGAGGGCCGGCTGCAACTGGCGCCGCCGGTGCACCTGGGCGGCAGTCCCCTGACCCAGATCAGCCCAGAGCTGCATCCGCCCCGAACCTTCCTGAGCCATGTCCCCGGGGGCGAGCCCCGGACGCCGGGGGAGATTTTAACGGAGTTGGCCGCGGCCATGTCCCCGCCGGCGGCGCTACCGGTCGAAGACCTCTGGGATTGGCTGGGCCGGGAGAATGCCGTTTTTGCCAATCTTGCCACTCTGTTCTCGCCGCCGCCGGGAGCGCGGCTTATTCCTGAGACCGTTGCGGCTGGGGCCTATTCCCCGGCCGCCGCGCCGGTCCCGGAGTCGCCCCCTCCGGACCACCTGGAGCTGCTGCTGGTGGACTCAACCTTCGGGACCGAAGAATTGGCCAGTTATTCCAAATATATCCAGCAGGTGGAAGAGCCGCCCCGGCTGCTCATGCATCCTGCCGACGCGGCTAAAAATGGCCTTGAAGCTGGGGACCTGGTGGCCTTGCGGCT
>JBIOJX010000319.1:0-2861 GCA_044451265.1 Desulfobaccales bacterium | reverse complement strand
TCCAGGGCGGTCTTCACCGCGGCCACGATCTGGTCGATCTGCTCCTGGATGGCCTGGCGCACTTCATCGGAATTGACGTTGATGATCTTGGGGATGCCGGTGACCAGGTCCCGGCCCTTGACGTCCATGGATTCGGGTTCCAGCGGAAAGGCGTTACCGATGGTGGTCTTGATGATTTCGGCGGTGCGCTCGCCGATGAGAAGGTTATAGGTGCGCTTGATGTATTGCAGAATGGCCTCGTCCATCTTGTCGCCGCCCACCCGGACGGATTTGGAATAGACGATGCCGGCCAGGGAGATGACCGCCACCTCGGAGGTGCCGCCGCCGATGTCCACCACCATGTTACAGATGGGCTCGGTGATGGGGAGCCCCGCGCCGATGGCCGCAGCCATGGGTTCTTCAATCAAATAGACTTCCCGAGCGCCGGCGGATTCGGCCGACTCCCGCACCGCCCGCTTTTCCACCGGGGTGATGCCCGAAGGAACGCAGATAATGATGCGGGGCCGGATGAGGGACCGGCGGTTGTGCACCTTGCGGATAAAGTGGCGCAGCATGGCCTCGGTGATTTCGAAGTCGGCGATGACCCCGTCCTTCATGGGGCGGATGGCGACGATATTGCCCGGCGTACGGCCCAGCATCATCTTGGCCTCCCGGCCCACGGCCAGAACCCGGGTGCGGTGGTCCCGGTCGTTCTTGCGCACCGCCACCACCGACGGTTCGCTGAGGACGATGCCCTTGCCTTTGACGTATACCAGGGTATTGGCGGTGCCCAGGTCAATGGCCAAATCATTGGAGAACCATCCCAGAATGGGATCTAGAAACATATGCACCACTCCTTAATCTTTATGGAACACCGCCTGAGGTCCGGTGGGGTATTGCCGGCCGGAGGGGCAAGAGGCACCCGGTCCCTGAAGTCGAGGAAGGGCTTTAAAATATAGCCCTAGCCTTATAATCTTAAGTTATTTCGTGCACAAAACACAACCTAAAAATTGGCGGCCGGGGGCTGGACCCCAATGGGCCATTACCGGCAGCGGTCCAAGATATCAGGCCGCAGGTTCCCAGAGCCAACCGCTCCTGCTCCTCCCGGTGGCCGAAGAGGCGGGAGCTTAACTCCAGGAATGATTCGATCTCAGGGCCAGGTTTACCCGCTGGGGCCGGGATCATTGGCTCAAGGAGCAGGGAAAGTAAAGCAGGATATTGCCGGTTAATTTCAGCACTACCGGCCAACTTGAATTTGGTTATTTTCTTGCTCTTTCGGCAAATTTGGATTATTGACCAATTTACTATATAAAGAAAAAGTGCAAGGAATTTTTGTAAAAGCCTCTTAATTTGCCCGCACCAGAAGGATATCATTTGTGGAGACCTATCGTAATGCCTTTTGGGGATTTACCATAGTTCTCCCCAATGGCTGGAGAGAACCTTTTTGGTTGGTGAGGCTTTTTAAGCGCCGGCAACTACGCGAGCAACCAGAGTTCATCGGCCCCTTCAATTCGAAATTGAAATTCGCCATCGGCCCGATTCATCCGGTTCCGGAAGTCCCCGAGCAACAGAAAAATCTGCAACGCATGGCGATGAATCATGGTCATCGGGTCCTTGATTTTGATGTGATCCAGGTGGATGGAAAGGACCATGCCACGATGATGTTCGTGACCCCCGGCCTCGGCGAGGTCAAGGCCTATGGTCTAATCTTCGACAGAACCGAATTTCTGATCACCGCCCAGGGACGATTTCATGAGGCTGACTACATTGTGAAATCATTTAAACTGGTGGGTATCGGTAATCAATGGTCCTGGGGAGTCAAGTCGCCCGGCAAGGCTCGCTGAGCCCAAGAAGATTTGGCTGAGGCAGGGCCGCGGCTGTAGGGCAAACTGAGTCATCTGAACGCCTGGCCAGGCCCGGGTTAACTATCTGGGCTTTTCTAATGGCAGGGGCAAATGCAGCAAAAATCAACCAGGTTTGGTCTTGAGCCACCGCAAGGAAATCTAGACGGTCCCTTGACAAAAGCGCCGATAAATGGTTTATAAAACGTTTGGAATAAGTTCAGGAAACAAGGATAACTAAATGTCAAAGCGCACTTATCAGCCACATAATCTGCGCCGGTCCAGGACCCACGGCTTCTTGGAGCGGATGAGCACCAAAGGCGGCCGCCAGGTCATCAAGCGCCGCCGGGCCCGGGGCCGCAAACGCCTGACGGTTTAGTATTGGTGGAGTGTTCCTGAGTCCTACCTCGCATTCCGTCGACCGGTGCTCCGACCCTGTCCCGACCCCAACCGTCAAAGGGACCGCCAGTTTCACCAAAGCGGATCGGCTCCGCCGTCGCTCTGAATATCTCCGGGTCCAGGCCCAGGGGAGACGGATATACTCGCGCCATTTCGGGGTCACCCTGGCGCCCACGGAGGCTCTGGGGCCCCGCCTGGGGTTGGTGGTGACCCGGCGTTTCGGCAAGTCGGTCAGGCGCAACCGCATGAAACGCCTGCTGCGGGAATTTTTTCGGCGCCATAAGGGCCGCCTGCCCTCTCTGGACCTGGTGATCATGGCTAAAAAGGGGGCTGAGGCCTTGAACTACGACCAGGTGGCGGAGGAGTTGGGCCGCCTGCTGCTTTCTCGCCAGGTCGCCGACCATGGTTAGAGTGGCCTTGTGGGCCATCAAGGCCTACCAGTTGTTGATTTCGCCCCTGTTTCCCAGTTGTTGCCGGTTCGCCCCCAGCTGTTCCCATTATGCCGCCGAGGCCCTGGAGCGCCACGGCTGGCGGCGGGGTCTGTATCTGAGTCTGCGGCGCCTGCTGCGCTGCCATCCTTTTCACCCCGGGGGTTGGGACCCGGTGCCTTAGGAGTCACCCATGGAAAAAAGGGCCTTAATC
>JBIOJX010000318.1:0-2870 GCA_044451265.1 Desulfobaccales bacterium | reverse complement strand
GTCGTCCAAGAACCGCCGGCAGCGGTCCATGAAGGTGCGGGAAGGCCCGTCCTCCGGGTCCGTCTCCAGGATGGTGGACAGACAGGCCGCGGCCCCGTGGAAATTCCCCCGGCGGTACAGGTCAAGCCCCTGGGCGAAGGCCTGCCGCCGGGAGGCTGCCGCCGGCGACAGCTCGCCTTTCAGGGCCATGACCTCGAAGACCCGCACCGGCGTCTCCTTGCCCTTCACCGCCACCAGGTCCAGTTCCCGGAACTCCACCCCCGCGCCACACGCCGCCATAGTGGCCTCGCTGGCCATGATGATGGTGCCGTAAAACTTGTTGAGCCCCTCGAGACGCGAGGCCAGGTTCACCGTGTCGCCGATGACCGTGTAGTCGAAGCGTTTGGCGGAACCCAGGTTGCCGACGATAGCTTCGCCGGTGTTCAGGCCGATGCGCATGGATAGGGGCGGCAGCTTCAGCCCGGCAAAGCGTCGGTTGAGGTCCGCCAGCGCCGCCCGCTGGCGCAGCGCCGCCCGGCAGGCCCGCACCGCCTGGTCCTCCTGGTCCAGGGGAGCGCCCCACAGGGCCATGATGGCGTCGCCTTCGAATTTATCCACCGTGCCCTCCTCCTCCAGGATGATCTCGGTCATGGCGGAAAGGTAGTCGTTGAGCAGGGCCACCACCGTCTCGGCGTCCAGGCGCTCGGAAATGGTGGTGAAGCCGGCCAGGTCGGAAAAAAACAGGGTAACCCGGCGGCGCTCGCCCCCCAGCTTCAGCTTTTCCGGGTGCGCCAGCAGGTGACTGATGACCGTCTCGGACATGTACTGGCCGAACATGCCGCGGATATAGCGCTTCTGGCGGCCCTCGGTGGCATAACTGTAGGCCGTGGCCAGCCCGAAGCTCAAGGCCAGGGCCGTTCCCGGCAGGACCGGGTCGTTCCATAGGCCCTGCCAAAAGGCCAGGACCGCCAGGGACAGCCAGAGAAAAGCGGCCAGGCCGAAGGCTGCCAGGGTGATGCTGAGGCGGGGGGAAAAAAGGACCGCGGCGGCGATGCCCGCCGCCAGCGCCAGGGCCCAGGCCCACAAGGTCCAGCCGGGCAGGGTCTGGAGAAAATCCTCCTGGAGCAGGTTGTCCAGCAGGGTGGCGTGGACCTCCACCCCGGGATAGACCCCGCCCATGGGGGAGGCCTTGAGGTCCAACAAACCCGGGGCGGTGAGACCCACCAGGACCCACTTGCCGGCAAAGGCCTCCGGCGGGTAGATGGGCGGGAGCTGGTGGCGCAGCCTGGCCTCGGAGGAGATGACGTTGGCTGCGGAAAACCGGCGATGGCTGCGGCTGGGGCCGCGATACTTGAGCAGGAGGTTGCCCCGTTCGTCCAAGGGAATCCTCAGGTTCCCCACGACCAGCCCACCGGCGACGAATTTCAGGGGCTCGCTCCGGCCGAAACGCTGAAAAGCCGCAAAGGGCAGCATCGGGAGCCAGCGATCCTTGAAGGGCAAGACCAGCGGGACGCGACGGTAGATGCCGTCGGCGTCAGGGCTGGACTCCACGTTCCCCAAGGCCCCGGCTCCAGCCAGCAGAGCGCCGACCGGGGTGACTATGGAGCGGTAAACCACCGGCTCCTGAGGCCTGGGGCCGGGGATTTTTAAACCCGCCTTGTCAAGCAAGGCCGCTTCCTGCGGGTTGGCCCCCTTTGCCTCCCGGGTCAGGAAAAAGGGCAGGGCCACGTTGCCCGCAGCCGCCGCGGCCTGGGCCAGGCGGTTGTCGTCTTCGGGGCCGTAGGACGAGGCCTCGGTGAACAGGAGGTCGAAGATCACGGCCTTGGCCCCGGCCTGCTTGCAGTAATCGATGATGTGGGCGTACAGCTGGCGGGGCCAGGGCCAGACCACCCCCTGATTCTTAAAGAAATCCAGGTCGGGCTGGTCCACTGTGACCACCACCACCTCGGGCGAGGCCTTGGCCAGGGGCACGTGGCGGAACAGCAGATCCAGGGTCTTCAGCCGAAAGGGGGCGATGACCCCGAAGATTTCCAGGCAGAAGGTAAAGAGCAGCACTGCCACGGTGATGAGGGCCGCGGCCCCGAGCTTGGGCGGCGGGGTGGAGCTGGAATGGTCCGTCACGCATGACCTCGTATATCTGGGTTTGGCCGGCAGTCCAGATTACCCGGCGCGAGGCGCAATCTTAAGCCCAAAAAAGATAATTTTCGCAACATAATTTTATCTATACCAAAATTAGTTCATATTATTTATTTTTTATTATAACAAAAATTTCGTCAAATTATCGGGGACTTGACATCTTTTTAATCACCCTTAAATTTTTTTCAATGAAACCAGAATAAAGCAGATCAACCCAGGTGCGGTAGCCTGTAAAGGATATTGATGGCGGACCGGCGAGCTGGCGAGCCGCAGAGGGCGGCCCGTTGGCCTGAAAACCTGGTAAGCCGACCGACTGGTCGATAGAGCTCCCCTGATTTAAGCGTTGCCGGGGAAGAAAGGAAGCAATTATGGCGCTCACCGGGCGAGAAATTTGGGCAGTAATTCACGGCATGATGCTGGGCTCCCTATTTCTATTGGCCTACGCCGGCGGTCTGGCCGAATTGATCAACCTGGGCGCCGAATATGCCTCGGAAGCCGCCATTGCCAAGCGGGTGCGCCGCCTGATCACCGGCACCTGGGTGATGGCGGTGGTGGCCTGGCTCACGGTCATTACCGGCACCTATATCGTCTACCCCTGGTATCGGGCCAAACCTCCGGCGGGAGCTGACCTGAAGATGTTCCCCAAAGGGCTGCTGGTTTCCAGTCCGACTACGGCCGGCTGGCACGACTTCGGGATGGAGTGGAAGGAACATATTGCCTGGCTGGCTCCCATCCTGGCCACCGCGGTGGCCTAT
>JBIOJX010000317.1:0-2872 GCA_044451265.1 Desulfobaccales bacterium | reverse complement strand
TCCACGCCCTTGGGGGATTCTCCGTCCACCACCCCCAGGATGCCCCGGCCCTGTTCGGTTTGGGCCAGGATGACCTCCACCGGGTTGGCGGTGGCGCAGAAGATGCGGCAGACCTCCGGGCACAGCTTGACGGCGTTGAGGACGTTGATGGGAAAGGCGTCCTGCAGGAGGATATTGAAGGTGTGGCCCGCGGCCAGCAGGCCGGCGTTCCGGGTGGCCGCCGCCGTCAATTGCGGATCGTTGCCTTCGGCCCGGATGAGGCAGTCCCCGGAGGACTCCGAAAAGGCCAGGCCGAACTTGGCCCCCGGCACGGTGCCCACCAGGATTTCATACAGGTCCTCCACGGTCTTGATGAAGTGGCTCTGGCCCAGGATAATATTGGCCCCTTCCGGGATGATTAGCTTTACCGCCTTCAATTCCATGGCCCACCTCGCACGCTCACCGGAAAACCTTTCCGGTCAGGGGATTTTTGTGGTATTATAAGTCTGTTAAGGGCCAGGGACAATATAAAGCATGGGGAAAATGGCTAAAAGGGGAAAGGGGGAAAGGATAAAACCCAACATCCGGCCTCTTATCTGCCCTTCCCTTTACCCGTTTTCCCTTTTCCCCTTTTCCCCCATAGCATTAAAAAGGCTCCAGGCATGAAAAGGCTCAACCTGATTATCATTTTTTTGCTATTGATGGCCCTTCCTGCCCAGGCCGCGGTCAAGATCGGCGTCTATCTACCCATGACCGGCTCGGCCGCGGCCATGGGCCAGATGGTCTGGGAGGGGGTCCAGGCGGCCCACCAGATGCAGCCGCAGATCCTGGGCCAACCGGTGGAGCTGGAACTGGTGGACACCCGCAGCGACCGCATCGAGGCCGCCAACGCTATGAGCCGCCTCATTGAAAAAGATAAAGTCTCAGCCATCATCGGCGAGGTCATCAGCAGCGACACCCTGGCCGGGGTGCCCATCGCCGAACGGGCCGGCATCCCCAGCATCTCCCCCACGGCCACCAACCCTTTGGTGACCCAGGGACGCAAGTTTGCCTTTCGGGCCTGTTTTGTGGACGACTTGCAGGGCAAGGTGGCGGCCCGCTTCGCTTACGAGAACCTCAAGGCCCGGAAAGCGGCCCTGCTCATCGATCAGGCCCAGGATTACTGCGTCGGCCTGGCCAATTTTTTCACCCGGGAGTTTAAGCGCCGGGGCGGGGAAATCGTCGCCACCAGCTACATCCAGACCGGCGACCAGGATTTCAGCGCCCAGATTTCCGGCCTCAAGGCCAAAAATCCGGACCTCATCTATGCGCCCAACTATTATGCGGAAGACGCCCTCTTGGCCAAACAACTCAAGGATTTGGGCGTGCAGACCCCCATCCTCACCGGCGACGGGGCCCAGGTGCCGGAATTGTTGAGCATCGGCGGCCCGGCGGTGGACGGCATGTATTTCACCGCCCACTTCCACCGCCAGGGAGCCACCACCGACCTGGGGCGCAAGTTCCTGGATGCTTACGAAAAGGCCTCTAAGAAACAACTGGACGCCTTTGCCGCCCTGGGCGGCGAATCCTATTTCCTGCTGGTCGCGGCCATGGGTAAGGCCGGCAGCCTGGACGGCGCCAAGATCGCCCAGGCCCTGGCCCAGACCAAAGACTTCGGCGGCATCACCGGCAACCTCACCATGGGCCCGGACCACAACCCCATCAAAGGCGTCACCGTCATCAAGGTGGAAAAAGGGCAATTCGCTTATCAGACGACGATTAATCCATAACTGGTTTTCTGAATTATGAAAGAGGCCAAAATCGATATCCCGAAAGACAAGATTGAAGACTTCTGCAAGCGGTGGAAGATTGCGGAGTTTTCCATTTTCGGGTCTGCCCTGCGGGACGATTTTTCCCCGAAGAGCGACGTTGACGTGCTGATTAGTTTCGAGCCGGATATCCCCTGGAGCCTTTTCGATTGGGTGGATATGATTGATGAATTGCGAGGCATCCTCGGGCGTGAGGTCGACCTGGTGGAGAAATCCGGCCTGCGGAACCCTTTCCGCCGTCGTGAGATACTGAGCAACCGGCAGGTCGTTTATGCCGTATAAAAAAGCTGACGCTGCACTTTTATGGGATATGCTGGATGCGGCTAAGGCGATCCAGGATTTTGTCACTGGCAAGACCTTCCACCACTACCTGACTGAACGGATGTTGCGAGGCGCCGTAGAGCGGCACCTGGAGATAATCGGTGAAGCCGCTAAAGGGGTATCAAAGCCTTTTCAAAAGGCCCATCCGGAAATCCCCTGGCACCGAATAATTGCGCAACGCCATGTCTTGGCGCATGAATACGGCGAGATAAAGCTCGAACTAATTTGGCGAGTCGCCACGCTTCGTATTCCAGAGCTTATTGAAATTCTCGAACCTTTGGTTCCGCCATCCCCGCCGGAAGAGGCGCAATAGTGAAAATTATGGCATTACCGTGGGCGAATATGCGACGGATTTATTGATTGAAGAAGGTGTGCTCGTGGAATTAAAACCGTGAAAGCTTTAGACGATGCTCATATGGGCCAATGCTTGAATTACTTAAAAGCCACCGGTCTTTCTGTATGCTTGTTAGTTAACTTCGGCAAACCAAGGGCAGAAATTAAACGTATTGTAAATAACTTCTAATCCGCGTACATCGGCGTTTATCGGCGTCCATCGGCGGTAAAAATCCGCCCCCATCGGCGGTAAAAATTTTAATTCAGGTCCATCGGCGTGCATCGGCGGTGGAAAATTAATGAATACTAACCAACCGAGCCTATTCAATATGGAAACACGCGCCGTTCCCATCAACATCGAGGATGAGATACGCAAATCGTATCTCGAATACGCCCTCTCGGTCATCATCGGCCGGGCCCTGCCCGACGTG
>JBIOJX010000316.1:0-2891 GCA_044451265.1 Desulfobaccales bacterium | reverse complement strand
GGTCTGGGGGCGCGGCTCCGGCGCAGTCTCTATGTCAACGAGATTCTCCTGCCCCAGCACCTGCCCGCCTGGGTGGTGAGCGTCGGCAACCTGGCGGTGGGCGGCACCGGCAAGACCCCGGTAACCGCCTGCCTGACTCGCCTCTTCCAAGCCGAAGGCCAAAAGGTGGCCATCCTCAGTCGGGGTTACGGCGGGCAAAACCCGGACGTCACCTGCATTTCCGACGGCCGGCAGATTTTTGCCAAGCCGCCGCAGGTGGGCGAGGAGGCCTACTGGCTGGCCCGCAATCTGCCCGGCGCCGCGGTTTATACCGGAGCCTCGCGTTACGAAGCGGGGAAAATTGCCTGGGAAGCCTTCAAACCGGACCTGTTCATCTTAGATGACGGCTTCCAGCACTTTCAACTCCACCGCGACCTGGACATCGTCCTCTTGGACGCGGCTGCCCCCTTCGGCAACGGCCATCTGCTGCCCCGGGGGAATCTGCGCGAACCCAAATCGGCCCTGGCCGCGGCCCAGGTTCTCATCCTCACCCGCTTTGAGGCCGAGCGCCACCGGCAAACCCTGGCCGCCCTGCAAGCCGCCTATCCCACGAAAACGGTGCTGACCGCCGCCATCGCCCCCACGGCCGCCCGCCTCTATCCCGAAGATCGGGTGGAATCGCCGACCGCCTTGCACGGCCAGAGCCTGCTGGCCTTCGCCGGCCTGGCCCGGCCGGAGTTTTTTCCGCGCACCCTGGCCGACCTGGGCGTTCGGCTCGCCGGTTTCCAGGCCTTTCCGGACCATCACCCCTTCGCCCCGGCGGAAGTGGCGGCCTTGGTGCGGCAGGCTCAAGCCGCCGGAGCCGCGGCCCTGGTCACCACCGCCAAGGATTGGGCCCGCCTGGGGGAAAAGTGGGACGCCGCCCTGCCCCTCTGGGTTCTGGACGTGGAAGCCCAAATCGACCAGCCCGAACGTATTCTAGAGTTTCTCTAAATCGCCATTCATGCGATAATAATCGCAGTGTCTTTGGTAGCCCAGGCGTCTCGCCTGAGTATTCATCGGGCGGCCTGTAGGCGCCGTCAGGCGGGCGGAGACGCCCGCCCCACCAATTTCCTGGTGGCACCGGCGTCTCGCCTGTGCCTAATTTATGCAAAGCAAATCTGAAACCGCGAGCAAATTGCCGCCACATATATAATGGATCATTCTCCTCAGCCTAAAGAACACCCCCTGCCCCCGGAAGTGCAGCAGCGTTTGCAGCGGCTGCAACCTGCCTGGAAATTTTCCCTCGAGGATATTCCGGTGCAGCGCCTCCTGGTGCGCTCCCCCAACTGGGTAGGCGACGCGGTCATGAGCCTGCCGGTGCTCTCGGGCCTGCAAAAACTCTTTCCCGAGGCGGAGATCACGGTGTTGGCGGCTCGGCGAGTGGCCGCCCTGTTCCAGAATCTCCCCGGGGTGACCGAGGTCGTCCCCTACCCTGCCGGCCGCGGCAAATGGCGGGTTCTCTGGGAGTTGCGGGGCCGTTTCGACCTGGCCCTGGCCCTGCCCAATTCCCTGGAATCCGCCCTGGGCCTGTGGCTGGTGGGCGTGCCGGTGCGAGTGGGCTATGCCGCCGACGCCCGCCGGCCCCTCCTCAACCTGCCGGTCTCCGGGCGGCAGACCCTGGCGGGCCTGCATCTGGTCTTTTATTATCTGGGCCTGCTCCGGGCCCTGGGGGAGGTTGAGACCTTTACGCCCCCCACCCTGTACCTGCGAGCCCTGGAAATGGCAGGGGCGGCCCAACTGCTGGCCGATGCCGGTCCCGGCTCCGGCCCCTGGGTGGGCCTGAGCCCCGGCGCGGCCTACGGCCCAGCCAAGCGCTGGCCGCCGGAACACTTCGCCGCCCTGGGACGGGAACTGATCAAGAAATGCGGGGCCCGCCTGGTGCTCCTGGGCGGGAGGGAAGAAGCCGCGGTGGCCCAACAGGTCAAGGAACGCCTCGGTCTGCCGGTGCTGAACCTGGTGGGCAAGACCGACCTGCGCCAGGCCCTGGCGGTCTTAAGCCGCCTGAAGTTGCTCATCACCAACGACTCCGGCCTGATGCATGCCGCCGCGGCCCTCCGGGTGCCCCTGGTGGCCCTGTTCGGCTCCACCGACCCGACGGCCACCGGACCCCTCACGGATCGGGCCACGATACTGCGCCATCCCCTGCCCTGCAGCCCTTGTCTGCAGCGCACCTGCGACCTGGGCTACGCCTGTCTTACGGCCATCAAAGTGGAAGAGGCCCTGGCCGCGGCCCGGCCCTGGCTGGTGGAGAATCCATGAGCAGCCCGGCGGTATTTCTGGACCGGGACGGCACCATCAATGAAGAGGTGGAATATCCTGATCGTTTGGATCAGATTTTGCTCTTTCCTCAGGCGGCCCCGGCCATCCGGCGGCTCAATGAGGCGGGCCTCAAGGTGGTGGTGGTCAGCAACCAGTCCGGCGTGGGCCGGGGTTATTTTCCCTTGGCCTTCGTGCACGAAGTTCACCGGTATCTCAACCAACACCTGGCCGCTGCCGGCGCCCGGCTGGACGGCCTTTATGTCTGCCCCCATGGCCCGGATGAGGGCTGCCCCTGCCGCAAACCCAAACCTGAATTGATTCTCCGGGCCGCTCGGGACCTGGATCTGGACCTGGCGCACTCTTATCTGGTAGGTGACCGTTACCGGGACCTGGAGACCGCGGCCAACGCCGGAGTCATAGGCATCCTGGTCCTCACCGGCTACGGCCGGAGGGAGTTGGAAATTAATCGGCATCGGGCCGAGGTGCAGCCGGTCTACGTGGCCCAGGACCTGGCGGACGCCGCGGCCTGGATTTTGGCGGATTTGCAGAAAGGTTAGCAGATATCGTAGGGGCGGCGCTCGAGCCGCCCAGACACACCCCCCCCCCCCCCC
>JBIOJX010000315.1:0-2929 GCA_044451265.1 Desulfobaccales bacterium | reverse complement strand
GTGGGGGCCCTGCTGGCCCTGGGCGTTCTCAGCCGGGGAGAGCTGAACCGGCTGCAGGGTCTGGTGGCCGTCGGCGCCAGACATCCTTGAGCCGGACGGGCGCGTCACCCGGTTGCCTCGGATGCGATACCAACGTGAGCAATCAGGGGCCACGGCGCGGGCCCGAGCCTGGCCTCGAGAGCTGGTCACCTCTGCCGGGGGCAGGCCTCACTCAGGTACTTCTGCCAAATATACTGGCTCAACTTCTCCGCGATCTGCCGGTGCACCAGGGCCGAGGGATGGGAATCGTAGCGGCTGGCCTGGTATTCCCGGGCGGTAAAGGCCGGGGCGAGGTTGGAGATATCGAAATAATCCAGGTTGTCGCGCTGGAAACTGCGGATAATCTCCCGAAATTGGCTGCCATCCCCGCCCCAGGTGGGCAAGGTCACAATCAGATATTGATAGCCAGACTCGCGGGCGATCATTTTGAATTCAGTAACATAACCGTAGGACGAGCTAATCCACTCCGGCAGCTTCCCGTGACTCAATTCGGCTCCGATCTTTGGTGGGTTGCAGGGTGCGTGAGAAGACGTCTCTGATCAGGTAACTCAGATGCAGCCGGCGCAGGAGAAATTTCAGCCGCGGATACTTGTTAACCAGATCTGAGGCGCCGCCATGGGTGTTATAGCCCCAGGCATCGACTCCCGGAGTCCGGCTGGTGTCGAAGTCGTTGATGATGATGCCCAGGACCACCAGGTCGGGGTGGACGGCCGGCACCCGGTACTGTAAGGTGGCCGTCATTTCTTTAACACTGTAGGATGAGACCGCAAAATTGAAGACCTTGACCGGGCAACGGTTTTGCCACCGGTTCAAAGTGGCCTGGACCACCTCGGGGTAGGTGTCCGCCGTGGCTACGCCCACCCCGAAGGTAACCGAATCGCCCAGGAAAGCCAGGCGGTATTCGTGCGGGCCTTTGGGCGGAATCCGGGCGCCCGGGGTCAGGCTTCTCAATCCCAACTCATCCGTGTTGATCCGGATGTTGCCATGGGCCCGGGCGTTGGCCAGATTCGGCTTCAGGACAAAGGGAATCTCCGGGCTTTGGGCATTTTTGGTATTTTTTGTACTTTTTGTATTTTTTGTATAGGGCAGATAGATGGGATCATACAGATACATCTCCGCGTAACCCGAAAGCCGCACCAATACCTCCAGGCAGACCAGGATGATCAAGCTCAGGTAAAACACATAGAGCAAGGCTTTGCCTAACCGGTGCATATTCGCCGCCCTTTAGTGCTGCGGTTGGGCCTGAAATTCGAGGCGCGTCAGGGAATGGGCCCCGAAGGTGTAAGTCATCGGTGACGCCGCGGCCGTCAGGCTCCCGGGGGTAGGAGCCACGGTGGCGGCGCGCGCCTCGTTGTGGTCTCCGGGCTGAGCTGCAGAAAGGGTCAGGACCTCGGCCGCGGGCTGCGGCGCAAACCCGTGAAGCTGGATGGCGGCTGTCACGGGGGCGGTCAGGGACCGATTGAGCACCAGCAGGGTGAGGCGACGCCGGTCGCCGGTGATGGCGGCGATGGCCCCCAGGGACGGCACCGGCGGGGTGCCTTTCACATTCCCCACCGCCGGTACGGCTAGGGTGGGAGCAACTACCTGGGTATTCAGCAGTGCCAATCCCGAGAGCTGCCGGAGCATTTTCAAGACATGGTATTGGGGCCGCACCGTCCTGGTGCCCAGTTCCCAATTATAGCCGATGGCCGCGGTGGGGTTGCTGCCGTGCAGGTTCCAGGCCGCCACGCCGATGAGGCCCAGTGGTCCGGCCTCACGGCTGAGGCCCATCAGCAGATCGGCGGTGTAGAGAGCCCCAGCCAGGTTGGCATAGTCCCGGGGGTCCTCGGAGGCATAGGGCCAGATGCCGTACTCGGTGACGGCCAGGCCGAGGTTTTTCCCGGCCGGGGCGTTGGCGTTGACCACGGCCCGGATTTCCTTGAGGTCAGCCAGGGCCCGGCTGGCCCCGGCCAGGATGGCGGCAAACCAGTCCGCTCCCTGGTAAGAAACCTTTGGCGGGCCGGCGGACGGGTAGTAGGGATGGATCACCAGAAAATCGCAGGACCCGCCGGCCAGCTTGACCACCGTGGGGTTCCAGAGGTCATGGGCGTCGGCGTCCCCCCGGCCTTTGGGGTCGGAGAGGCCCACGGCCCCGATCACGATGCCGGGGTCCACCTCTTTCATGGCCCGGGCAAAGGCCAGGAAGTCCCGGGCGTAGTTCCGGGCCGTGGTATAGCCGATCTCGGTCTTGTCATAGGTTTCGTTGCCCACCTCCCAATAACGCACCCCGAAGGGTTCCCGCCATCCCTGGGCCGCCCGCTTCCGGGCCCAAAAGCTGACGGTCTGCCAGTTGCGGCCTTCTTCGTCAGTGCCCAGGGACGTGGTATTATTGAGGTCGCCGTTGACATAGGCCACCAGGGCGGCGGCTCGCTTCACCCGCTGGCTCAAGGACGCCCGGGTGGACAGCATCCCGCCCCGGTCCAGGCCGGTGCTGTAGTTGACGGTGAGGATCGCCTCGGCCCCCAGGGCCTGGACCAGTTTCAGATGCTCGGCTATCCCGTAACTGTTGGAGAACCAATCGGGTTGCCCCGGCCGCGCCTCCGGGCGGAGGCTGACCCCGGCGGGGTGGAGGCCCTTAAGGCCCACCAGGCCTTCCAGGCGGTTGCCGTTGAGGCGCAAAAAGCTGAAGGGCTCGCCGAACTGCCCGCCTTTAGAGTCGATGAGGCGCGCCTTGACGACGCCTGCCCAGGGCGGGGCGCCGTCCAGCACCGCGGCGGCGGAGGTGGGCGTCACCGCCTCCAGGGTCAAGAATCCCAAACCGTCTTCCCAGAGATATTGGTCCGCGGCGCCCCCGCCCGGGAAACGCAAGAGGGTAGGGGCCAGACCTTCGATCAAGGGTTTGACCGCCGGG